>CAVKWN010000024.1:36718-38508 GCA_963660075.1 Lachnospiraceae bacterium | reverse complement strand
AGCTTTTGGAGGAAGACCTCCTTCACCTTTTCTTTTAAACCTTCAGGTTGTGCCGATATCGATGTTGCGAAAGTTGGCAAGACGGCAGCCAAGGCCAGTCTGAATATCCAAGTCTTCATTTGTTTGTTTTTATTTGTTTGGTGAGATGCGCGCGATGGCCCTTTCTATGATTGCCGAAGGTGCGCTGAGTTGCTTTTTCAGGGAGCTGAGAGCCTCGCAAGCCTTTTTGCGTTGCGCGGTGTTGGCCACACGTTCAAAGCTGCCCAGCTCTTTTACGACAGCTACGCACGATTCGTCCGATAATTGTGGCTTGAGGCGTTGCAGGAGGCCGATAATCTCGTTGATGCGGCTTTGCTGTTTCTCGTTGATGATCTGCCTGACGGTCATGCAATAAGACAAGGCTCGGGCTTGCTTGTAGCCAACCTTATAGAGAGTCTCAAGGTCGGCTATGCGCTTGTCGAAATTCATGCCCATCATTTTGTAAGTATTGAACTCATTTTGATAAGTTGACATCAGTTTGCCTTCCACAGTCTGTCTGCCCAAGATGCTTTCCAACTTCTCTCGATTGTCCAGCAGTTTTCTGAATATGGGAGTGTCGGGCGAACTGATGTCGGATGAAACCTTCTGCCAGTTGGCATTCTGGCACAACTCATCGATGCTCAAGGTCATGAGATAATCACTGACAATCTTTTCGGCTTGAACATTTCCGCTTGCCTTCAACAGTTCCACATATCTGTCGACCATCTTCACGTCCCTTTCGCCCGCCTCGTATCTTTTCGCTAGCTCTGTGCATTCCACGGCGCGTTTCATCTTTTCCACGAAAGTGATTTCGGAGTTGAGCTTTACCGCGCCCATCTCCTTGCAATACAACGTGCCGTCGGGGTTGATGATGAGAAACGTGGGGTAGAGGCCCACTTCGTATTTCTTGCCCATCTCCGGCCCCTCGCCCGTGTTCATGTCGCGGGTGATGGAGACGTAGCGTGGGTTGAAATAGTCGCCGCACTCCTTCAAGGGGAAGATGTTTTTCATCATGTACTTGCATGGGATGCAAGTCTGTGTGTAGCAGTCTACAAACACCTTCTTGCCTTCGGCCTTGGCCTTGTCGAGCGCCTCTTGCAGCGTGAGATCCTCAAAATGGATGCCCCTGTAGGCGACAGAGTCTTGCGCCAAGGCTGAGAAGGCAGAGAGGCAAAGGGTGAGAAGAAGGCATAATGTCTTTTTCGTCATCATGATGTCTATTCGTTAGTGGTCTCCGATGGGCCTTTGGCTATGCCCGGGAGGTCAAGTCCGAACTTCTCTTTCATGTACTTGATGGTCGTCTCATACTGACGGCTGATCAAGGGGTACGTCTCCTTGGGATACTTAGCGTAGAACTCTTCCGTGGTATAGATCATGGCAGCCCTTATGTAAGACATGAAATAGTCGTAATAGTTGCCGCCGGAATTGTAGTTAGGAGTCTTGTAATATGTCAAGAAGATGGACCCCCATGACGACTCGTTCCCGCTGTCGTTGATCCATTGAATGAAACCGAGCTTTGGTGGATAGGCAGGATCGTTCGTATTATACTTCTTCCAGGTCTTCGTGAAGTCGATGTCGTCGCGGAATCCATCAGGCTCGGCTATGGTGCCATCTTCCCTTTGCGACGTGACAATCTGGTTGATGAAGCTGTAGCGCTTCGATTTCAAAGCTTTTGCCTTGTCGGTTTTCATCTCTGCCAACTCCTTGTTGGAGAAACTTATTGCCCAATAGTCGAAGCCATCAAACTTTATGGAAGTAAATCCCGCGACATC
>CAVKWN010000024.1:0-36489 GCA_963660075.1 Lachnospiraceae bacterium | reverse complement strand
GTTCCTGTACCCGTTCCAGTTCCTGTTCCTGTACCGCCTCCCGTGTAATCCTGATCAACGCCTCTGAGGTTTTTCATCAAGTAGATTTTTACGGGGAAGGAGCTTTGTAGCACTTCTGGAGTGAAGTACGGGAAAACGTGACCCTTGAAGAAGTCGACGTAGTATTGCACTTCATCGTTTGGCACGTCATCTCCATAGTAGAGCTTGCCCGTGCCCACACCTGTCCATTTGCGGTTGAGGTCAGCGGCAGTGATGTCCTTATAGAGCAGGTACACGCCGTACTTGTCGTGTATCTGCTTGATTTCCTCATCCCAAGAGTTGTCGCCCTGAGGGAAGGTCATGCGAAGCACCGAGTAGTTGCCCGATGGGGTAATGGGGTCTTCGTTTGGCGCGCAAGCCGAAAATGCCAAGAGGCTTGCAAACGATATATATAATAATGAGTTTTTCATCCTTCTGTATCTTTATCGGGGGTTAGTCTTGGTTTTCCGGAGTTTCGTTAGTGGTGTCGGTCGTTACGCCGATACGCTTTGATGCCAGTGGGTTTTGCTCGAGATTGATGTTCTTCTCCATTGCCACGTCTGGTATTGGCACGGTGTATTGTGGGTCTTTCGCCTGAAGGGTATAGGTCGTGACAGTGCCCTTGCTGTTGTACCACACGTGCTTTATCTCCGGCATGCCCCAACGGCGCAAGTCGTACCAGCGATGGCTCTCGAAACAAAGTTCGCGGCGACGCTCGTTGTGGATATATTCCACCAGTTTGTCGGCATTGTCAATGTCCTCGGCCTTTGGCGTGTATGCCTCGGCGAATCTCTTGCTGCGGAGGCTGTTCAATGCTTGGATGGCCTCTTGACGTGCTTGCGTGTCGCCGCCTTGCTTGGCGATCATTGCCTTTGCTTCCATATAGTTGAGGTATGCTTCCGCCAGGCGGAGGCTGCGTCCGAAGATGCCCGTTCCGCTCGATGGCCGGTAGGCGTTGTTGACATTCAGCTTGCCTATTGCCAACGGCAGCGATTGCCCGCTGAAGTCTTTTCTTACGATGTAGCGCTCCTTGCGCAAGTCGTCGTCATCGAAGGTCTTGAGCAACTCGTCGGAGGCACGGAAATATGGCATGCGAGGCTCGCCCGAGGTGCTCTCCGTGGAATAGTTCTCAACCCATCCTGCCCAGTCGCTTACGTTGCCGTATGGGAAGATGACCTCGGTCGAGGCGGTGTAGGAATGGTAGTTGGTATATACCCTTGATGTCTGCCCCGACTCCGTGTTCTCGGTGGGAATGGTGCTCAGGTCGAGCAGCTTGAACCTTGAGTCGTCCATCACCAGCTTGGCATATTTGGCAGCCTCTTCCCATTTCTCCATGTAGAGATATGTGCGCGAGAGAAGCAGCTCCACCATGGGAAGGCTGGCGCGATAGTTTTGTTTCCATTGTTTGGCGGTGGGAAGGAGGTTGTAAAGGCGTTCTGCCTCTAGGAGATCTTCCACTATCTGGTCGTACACCTCTCTCACGGTGTTGCGGGCCAAAGGCTCTTCTTCCACTCCGCTTTTCAGTTTCAATGGCACGCCCAAAGCATCAGGATTCTCGTTGTATGGCTGCCCGAAGATGTTGACAAGGCTCAAATAATAGAAACCGCGCAAGGCGTAAGCTTGTGCCATGACGTTGTTGACCTCTTCTTCCGTGCCCGTCACCGTGCCGATATAGTCGATGACGGCATTCACGCCTTTAAGCTTCCTGTAGTAGGTGTAATACATGTCGGTGGAAGTCTGGCCAGCCTCTTTCATAAGGTTGAACATGTCGGGCTGCCAAGTATAAGACGCGAGGAAAAGGTTCTCGTTGAAGTTTGGCTCGGGGTCTTGATACGTGGTGGCGGTGAGGTCATCGTCCATCAAGGTGAGGAAATAGTTGAATCCCCCGATATCGTTGCGTGGATACGCCTCTCCCAAGAGGATCTCGTCCAGCGACTTTACTTCTTTAGGAACATATTCGCTCGTGGATTTCGGCTCAAGAAAGTCGCTGCAACCGGACAGGAGTACGGCAATGCCCACGAGAGCCAATGTATATAATTTTGTCTTTTTCATTGTTGACGCGTATGTTTAGAACGAGACACTGAGTCCCATTGAGTAAATCTTTGGTTGCTTGCTACTGCCCGTCTCAGGGTCGTAGCCATTCCATTTCTTGCTGGCTATGACGAACAGGTTGTTGGTGTTGGCGCTGACGGAGATGCCCGTGGCGCGTATCTTGCGGCAGACGCTCTTTGGCAAGTTGTAAGAGATGGCGATTTGCGTACAGCGCAAGAAAGAACCGCTTACCAAGCGTGCGGTGGAGTTTGCCCACATCTCATAACGGTTGGTGAAATAACCGTCGGGCGTATAGAGGTTGAGTACGTCGACTACCGAAGTGTAGAGGCCTGGGATATTGGTGGTTGCCTCGTCGCCGGGCTGCTTCCACCTGTCGAGAAGCTGCTTGCTCAGGTTTGACAACGGACTTGGCATCTTGCCGTTGGTGAACGAGGTGTATGGGTTTGGCAAACGCTTCTTGGAACCCAGAATGATGGCGAAGTTGGCGCTTATCTGGAGGTCTTTCCAGCGGACGCGTGGGTTGATGCCACCCGTGAAATAAGGCTCCGATTCACCCGCGTAGACAAGGAACGTGGTTGGGTCGATGCTCTTGTCGGCATTCTCAGGCACCTCTACTGTAGCGTTCTTGAAGGTCGGGAGACCTGTCTCGTGTTCCAAGCCAGTGAAGTCGTATGCCCAGAAAGCGTAGAGCGAATATCCCTTGCGCAAGGGACGGCTGCTGTTGCCGTTGATGAAGTCGCGGTGGGTCAGCTGGTCGGCACGTGCGGTGCGGTCGTCGGTCATCGACTTGTTCCAGTTCTTCGACGCGTTGAGGCCGATGTTCACGGTCCAGTCTTTCGATCGTATGGGAGTGATGTTCATCGACCACTCTACACCGTGGTTGTAGATGATGCCACCGTTGAGGCGCAAGGTGCCCATGCCGTATTCCTCGGCTACGTCTTGCTCGATGATGGCGTTGGAACGGCGGCCATAATACTCGAAGTTCATGTTGATGCCTTTTGCCAACTGCAAGTCGAGGCCCAAGTTCCATGTCCTTGTGCGCTCCCATTTAAGGTAGGGGTTGGGAAGGCTCGATATGGTGGTGTAATACTCGTTGTAGCCTTGGAGCAATCCTCCATAGCTGGCTATCAGCTCCGGGCTGATGGAATTTACCACGTTGCCCTGTATGCCGTATGTGGCACGGAGGTTGAGCTGGTCAATCCATTTCACGTGGTCCTTAAAGAATTTCTCCTCAGCTATTTTCCAAGAGAAACCGAAAGAATAAGTCGGGTCAAACTGTTTTCTCTTGTCCTGGCCGAAACGGTTGGAAGCGTCCGAGCGGATGTTCATGTTGACCACATAGCGGTTCATCAGCGAGTAGGCTGTCGTTCCGAAGAAAGACATATAGTTAGACGTGTTGCTGACACTGCTCCAACCTCCCTCGTATAGGTTTCTGAGCGCGCCCCAGCCAATCTCTTGTGAGCCGCCGATAGGAACGATGTCGCTTGGCAGGGACGGGGAGATCAAGCTCTCGCCACGCTCGGGCACGTAACCCCACACGTTGTTTCCCTTGCCGTAGGTCTTGGAAGAACGCATCTCAAAGCCGAACATTGCGTTCACGCGGTGTATGTTGTTGAAGGTGTGGCTTGCCACCAACTTGTGCTGCATGTCGAGCGAGGTCATGGAGTTGTTGTTGGTCGTCAGTTGACCGCCGAAGGGCAACAGGGCGGCCTTGTAGAGGGCGTCGCCAGGCTCGGCGGCACCTACCGCGTAGCCACGGTAGTTGCACTCGATGTATGAGGTCTTTTCACCCTTATAGCTCTCAGAGTCGTTGGAGCTGTGCGACATGGAGCCTACGACTTGATAGTTAAGCCAATTGAAGACCTGGAAGTCGATGTTTGCCGACACGTTGAAGGTGTTGGCGCGGTTCTTGCTGTAGCTGTTGTCCATCTCGTTGAGCACGTTGTAACCGTATGTGTTGTTGCTGCCCAACGTCTTATTCAGCTGGTAGGTGTAATAGCTCTTGTAGAATGCACGGCTGCCGTCTTCCTCGTATGCCGGTACGGCACGGCTGGTGCTGAGCGCGTACGACTGTGGGCTTACGCCGCTATAGCCGTATGAGTTTCTGTTGGTGCCGCTGATATTGAAAGAAGCTCTGATGCGCTTGTTGAATTGCACGCCAACGTTGAGGCGAGAGGTGAACTGGTTTTGGTCGTTGCCTATTTCCGTGCCTTTCGAGTTGGAGTAACCGAAAGACGCGTTGTAGGTCACTTTTTGGGTGCCGCCGGAGATGCTCAGGTTGTGGTTCTGGCTGAAAGAGTTGCGGCAAAGCAAGTCGAACCAGTCCGTATTGACGGTTTCCAGGCGCTCCATCTGTTTCCTGAAGTCGCTTTCGGAAATCATGTGCTTGTTGAACATTGCCATCAGTCCCTCGTAGGTGTAGATTTGTGGCAGTGGGTCAGCCTGGTAGCGGACACCAGCGTCGTACGCCTCCTTGCTGAACTGGATGCGCTCCTGCGAGTTCATGTAGTCGTACATGCTGTAGTTGGGGCGTTGGCGCACCGATAAATTGGTTGAATATCTGATGCTTGTGCGTTCGGCAGAGCCTTTCTTTGTCGTGATGACGATGACACCGTTGGATGCCTTCGAACCATAAATGGCGGTGGCGGAAGCGTCCTTCAGCACGGTGATGGTCTCAATGTCTTGTGGGTTGAGCCATGACACCTGGTTGCCGATGAGCTCCTTCATGTCGGTGGTCATGGCAGCACTGGCATCGATGGAGATGGGGTCTTCTTGTATCACGCCGTCTACCACCCAAAGAGGATCGGTGTTGCCTAGGATGGTGGACTTACCACGGATGGTAAGTTTTGGTGCCGCTCCAACGCGTGTAGAGGAGTTGACCACCATCAGTCCGGCAATCTTGCCCTGCAGCATCTGGTCGATGGTCTGGTAGGCTGGCATCATAACGTCTTCGGCCTTCACTGTGGTGAACGCGCCAACCATGTCCTTGCGTGGCAGACGGCCGTAACCGGTCTCAACCACTTCCACTTCGTCAAGCTCGTTGGATGTTGCCGTGACCATAGCTATGCGCATAGTGTTGCTGCCGCGATAGCGCACCACCTTCTTCTCCATGCCAATGTAGGAAAGTTCCAGGTAGTAGGCTTTTCCGGGTTCCATGGCAGGCATGGCAAGGTTGAACCTGCCATAGGCATCGGTAGTGGTAGCTACCTTGGTTCCCTTGACCCTCACGGTCACTCCAACCAAGGGCTCTTGCGTGTCGTCGGTAACCACACCCTTAGCAACAACAGTGGCACGCCGATCTTGAACCGTGCTCTGCTGACTTTGTTTAACATTGTTTTGAGCTGTGGCAATAGAATTGCCTGTCCCCAACAACGAGGCCAGGCACAAGAGCGAAGCGGTCAAAACATAGTTGTTTTTGTTAGAATTCATATTCTCCCTCTTTAATAATTATAGGTTCCTCTTTCAGATACCCAGTTTTATGACATTTTAAAACCTTTTTGTTAATTTTATCCGCAAAGTTATAATTAATACTTAATAACCACAAGCGATATTGTATTTTTCTTGCAAAAAATCTTACTTATTGCGCCTTTTCCGTAAAATTATTAATCTTTTTGGCAAGGTAAAGGGAATTTTTAAAAGAAGAAAGCTAAGTTTTGCCGTTAAAAAGGGAATTAACGGTAAATGTTTAAAAATATGTTTACGCTTAACAATGGTAGCAGTATTGAAAATACGGCATCGTAAAGGGTGTGGAATGAGACGATAATAAAAAGCGTGGGAGACTGCAGGAGGGAAAATAAAAAATAAGGCGGCGCGCCTTATTTCTTCTCGCTGAAACAAAGCGCGTCGCCTTTTATTGCCGCCTGAAAATAGCCAAAGTGATTGATGAGCTCTATCACGCGTGGAAGACTTTCGTTACGGTCGCAACTGAAATGTACGCGTGTCTGTCGCAATGCGGCATTGTCGAATTCTATTTGAATGTTGTACCACTTGCCAAGTTTGTAGGCTACTTCGTTTAGTGTCTCGTTGTCGAAATACAAATAGCCTTCCTTCCATTTAAGGTATCGCTCCATGCTTTCTTCAGATACGGAGAGCATTCCGTTGCTCTCAATGGTGACGCCCTGGCCGGGGTTGAGCCTTACAGACTTGCCACCACGTGCCGTTACCACCACTATGCCTCGAATGAGTGCTACGTGGCTAACCTCGTCGGGATAAGCACTTACGTTAATCTCGGTGCCGAGCACGCGTGCGTCGAGCTTGTTAGTCATCACCACGAAAGGATGATCGGGGTCGTGAGTCACGTCAAACTCAGCTTGTCCTTCCAGGAAGACTGTGCGCTCGTTTCCGCTAAACGCCTTGGGATAAGTGATTTTCGAGTCGGCATAGAGCCACACCTTGGTGCCGTCGGGCAGAACCATGTCGGCGCTCTTGCCCGATGTTGTCGTTATGGAGTTGCTCTCTGTCGCCACCTCCGAAGGATCAAGCCCCAAGGCGTTGAGCAAGCGTTGGGGTAGGGCGGCGTTGCTGCCATGCGTTGTGGGTGCAGGGGCTGCTTGACTTGTAATGCGGTGGTGAACAGGATTGGATTTTATTTGAGAGGTCGTTTCCGGCTTGACGCTTGCCAATGTTGGCTGGTAGTCTGTGGAATTTTTCCAAAGAGAAACGCTTACGATAAACGCCAGACACACCGTGGCGGCTATGGCCATCCACCAAGGTGCCATGTTCACCGTGCGAGCCTTCTTGGAGTGCTTGGCCTCGATGCGCCCCATCACGTGAGAATAGGCAGCTTCCACGTCGACCTCGGAAATTGAACGTTTCACGCTGTCGCGCACTACCGCCTGGCGCATGAGCTCGGCATCGTGAAGCATGGACAAAGCATCTCCCTCCTGCGCGAGTTGCGCAAGAAGGTCATCGTCATTGTTGCCGTTGTTCTCAATGGCATCAACAATCTGAATCCATTTCTTTTCCTTGTCTGTTGTATCCATCTTTGCGATGTCTCTATTTATATGACGTAATGGCTCTCAAAAAAGTTCCACTTGTTGTATTTATTTAACCTCTTTCCTCAATATTTTCAATGCCTGTACAATGTGCTTTTTCACCGTGCTTATGCTGATATCCAATTCCTCAGCCACTTCTGCGTAGTGTTTGCCTTGAAAATAACAAGATTCCAAGATACGTCGTGTCTGAGGTGTGAGAGTGCCAATGAGCTGGTACATCTTCTCTATCCGGCTTTCAGTTTCCTTGAGTCTCAAGCCGGCCTCGTCGGCCTCGTCGCCGTAAACACATTTGTAGAAGAGCTCGTATCTCTGTCGGGAGACACTGTTGCGAATGCGGTCTATACACTTGTTTCTTATGACAAGATAAAGAAATGCGCGCTCGTTGCCGTCCTTGATTTCGTCGAGTTGCGTCCACAGTTTCTCGAAAGCATCGCCGATGATGTCACGGCATGCTTCTTCGTCTTTCACCATCCCGAAGGCGAAAGCGTAAAGCTGTGGATAGTATTCGCGGAACAGCCGCTTGAACTCTTTCTCTTGACCCATTCGATGACAAAATTATACAAATTGGTCGAATTATCCAAAGTTTTGTTATTATTTGTACTATTAATTTGCTAACTTTGCAAGAAATCATACGATTACATGGACGACGATAAGATAAAAAACAACGATACCAACCAAGGCGACGGACTTGTTGAGGATCAGCATTCCGACTATAAGCCTGCCGACCGTTTTGATGCCAGCGCGGTGCATCATCTCTCGGGCATGTACAAGAACTGGTTTCTCGATTATGCCTCATACGTGATATTGGAGCGTGCCGTTCCTCATATTGAGGACGGTCTTAAACCCGTGCAGCGTCGCATCCTCCATACTATGAAGAGAATGGACGACGGTCGATACAACAAGGTGGCCAACGTGGTGGGCGAGACGATGAAGTTTCACCCTCATGGCGATGCTTCCATTGGCGATGCCTTGGTGCAGCTCGGACAGAAAGACTTGCTCGTGGATACACAGGGCAACTGGGGAAACATTCTGACCGGCGACCGTGCCGCCGCGCCACGATACATCGAGGCGCGCCTGTCAAAGTTTGCATTGGAGACGGTGTTCAACCCAAAGACCACAGAATGGCAACTCTCTTATGACGGACGCAACAAGGAGCCGGTAACCCTGCCGGTGAAATATCCTTTGCTTCTGGCGCAAGGCGCTGAGGGCATTGCCGTGGGCTTGTCCTCAAAAGTATTGCCCCACAACTTCAATGAGATTTGCGATGCCGCCATAAGTTATCTCCATGGAGAGGAGTTTCATCTATACCCCGATTTCCCCACGGGTGGAGCCATAGACGTGGCCCGATACAACGACGGGCAACGTGGTGGCATGGTGCGTGTCAGGGCCAAGATAGAGAAACGCGATTCCAAGACGCTTGTCATCAGCGAGGTGCCATTCTCTAAGACGGCCGCGTCGCTGCAGGACTCCATAACGAAGGCGATAGAAAAGGGAAAGATAAAGGCTAGGAAAGTCATTGACATGACGGCGCGCCACGTGGAGATACAAGTGGTGTTGGCTCCAGGCGTGTCGCCCGACAAGACAATCGACGCGCTTTATGCCTTTACCGACTGCGAGATAAACATCTCGCCAAACTGCTGTGTCATCGAGGACGACAAGCCGCAGTTTCTCACCGTGTCACAAGTGTTGCGGCATTCCACCGACAGCACCATGGGCCTTCTCCGCAAGGAGCTGCAAATCAGGAAGGGAGAACTTGAGGAACAACTCTTCTTCACCAGTTTGGAGCGCATATTCATAGAAGAGCGCATGTATAAGGAAAAAGCCTTCGAGCAAGCCGCCGACCAAAAGGCCGTGTTGCAGTTCCTTGACAAGGAGTTCACACCGTGGAAGCCAAAGCTCTTTCGAGAGATACGCGACGACGACTATTTGCGACTGCTTGAGATAAAGATGCAGCGCATACTGAAATACAACAAGGACAAGGCCGACAAGCTCATGGCGAAGATAAAGGCCGAGCTGAAAGGCATTGAACACGACCTGGCGCACATGACCGATGTCACGGTGGCGTGGTTCAAGCACCTGAAAGACACTTACGGCAATGATCACCCACGCCTGACTGAGGTGCGCTCGTTTGATACCATTGAGGCTACAAAGGTGGTTGACGCCAACGAGAAGTTGTATATCAACAGGCAGGACGGATTCATCGGGACAGGATTGAAAAAAGACGAGTTCGTGTGCAACTGCTCCGACATCGACGATATAATAATCTTCTTCAAAGACGGTAAATACAAGGTCATAAAGGTGGCTGATAAGATTTTCGTGGGCAAGAACGTGTTGTGGGCACAGGTGTTCAAGAAAAACGATTCGCGCACGATATACAATGCCGTGTACCGCGACGGCAAAAAGGGTCCTTACTATGTCAAGCGATTCAATGTCACGTCAATCATTCGCGATCGCGACTATGACCTCACCGTGGGTACGCCAGGCTCGCGCGTGTGCTATTTCAGTGCCAATCCCAATGGCGAGGCTGAGATAATAAAGGTTACGCTTGAACCCGACTTGCTGAACAAGCGTCAGGCGTTGTTCTTAGAGAAGGACTTCTCCGATGTTCTCATCAAGGCGAGAACCGTGAGGGGTAATGTGTTGACCAAGCGCCAGGTGAAGCGCATAACGCTGAAGAGCCATGGACACTCCACGCTCGGAGGAAGGAAAGTGTGGTTCGACAACGACGTACGACGGCTCAACTACGATGGTCACGGCAAGTATCTGGGCGAGTTCAACGACGACGACTCTGTGCTGGTGATGCTTGATGGCGGCAGCTATTATCTCACCAATTTCGACCTAAACAACCATTTCGAGGACAACATAACACTTATCGAGAAGTATGACCCCCACAAGGTCTGGACAGCCCTTCTCTTCGATGCCGACAACAATGGTTATCTCTATCTCAAGCGTTTCCAGCTTGACGCGAGAAAGATGGCTCAAAACTTTGTCGGCGACAATAGCGATAGCCGCATGCTGCTTCTCTCCGACACGCCATGCCCCAACATCCGCGTGACGTTTGGCGGAGCCGACAGCGTGAGGCCGCCAATGGATATCGATGCCGAGCAGTTTGTAGGTGTCAAGAGTTTCAAGGCTAAGGGTAAGCGCGTGTGCAATTGGCAAGTGGAGAATGCTGAGGAACTGGAACCGTTGAGGCAACCAGAGCCGCAAGACGAGGGTGATGCCAATACATCGAGTGACGACGACGAGAACCTTGACCCAGACGCAGGAAAGTCGCGCCAGCAAATCATCGATGAGATTACCGGGCAGCTCAATCTTTTCGACGACAAAGAAAAATAAATAAAGAAACGTTGATGACAAAAGGCACGATAAGACCTCTCGCTTGTGTGGCCAACTGCTTGACGTTGCTCTTGCTCATGGTGAGCGGGAGCGTGAAGGCCCAGAAAGAGAATGCCAGCTTGATAAGCATTGGCCATGTAGACATTCTCGATACCTATCTCTCACAGGAGAAAGCTACCGGTTTAGAACTGCGCTACAACAAGGAAAGGCTGAATCGCAAGCTGGTTGAGAGTGGCGACACCATAGATGCGAAACTGCGCAAGTGGTCCTCGTTTGTGTCGCAGGAGGCGTTGGTGACAAAAGCCAGTACACGAGGCAACGCCAACTCCTTCTTGGGTGCCATGTATAACCTGCGCCTGGGTTTGCATTACAACATCGACCCTTCTCCGTTTAACGTGCGCTTCGGACTTCTTGCCGACTTCGTCTTGGGTGGCCTCTACAACACACGCAACAGCAATAATCCAGCACAGTTGAAACTCGCGTTGAGCGTTGACCCGTCTGTATTGGCGACATGGAGATTCCGCGTCAAAGGTAAGCCCTTCGCCCTTCGGTACGAGGCTTCCGCGCCATTGTTAGGAATAGCTTTCTCGCCAAACTATGGACAAAGCTATTACGAGATTTTCACACGTGGCAACTACGACCACAACGTGGTGTTCACCTCGCCAGCTTCGGGTTTTCAGCTTCAACAACAGCTTTTGCTTGACTTCCGTCTTTGGAAAACCACGTTCGCCGTTGGCTATCTCAACGACATAAGGCAGTTGAGCGCGAACAGTTTGAAATATCATCAATACACCCACGCGGTGACAATAGGATGGAGGTATTGACCTATGATAAAAACGTTAAGATTATTGGTGGTTCTCCTCGTGCCTTTCGCATTGGCGGCGTGCGTATCGGAGGAGGAGTACGATGATACCCCACAAGGCAACTTTGAGGCTTTGTGGCGCATCATGGACGAGCATTACTGTTTCTTTAAGGAGAAAGGCATTGATTGGGACTCTATTCACGCCGTTTATAAGCCACAATTCAATTCAGGCATGAGCGAAAGTCAGCAGCTTGAAGTGCTCGGCAACATGCTTGCCGAGTTGCGAGACGGACACGTGAACCTTTTTGCCTCATTTGACTACAGTCGCTATTGGGGATTCCACGAGAACTATCCAAAGAATTATAGCGACACCCTTGTGCGCGCATACCTAGGCACCGACTATCGCATATCCAACGGGATGCGTTACCGTGTTCTCGACGACAACATAGGTTACCTGCGTGTTTCCACCTTCGAGAACACTATAGGCGCGGGCAATCTCGACGAGATCTTTTTGTATTTCCAACCGTGTCTTGGCTTGATAATCGACCTTCGCGACAATGGCGGAGGAATGCTGACCTCAGCGGAGACCCTTGCCGCACGTTTCACCGACAAGGAGACGCTCGTGGGCTATATGCGGCATAAGACCGGCAAGGGGCACGACGATTTCTCAAGCTTGGAGAAGCAAACGCTCAAGCCTGGCAAAGGCATACGTTGGCATAAACCCGTGGTTGTGCTTGTCAACCGCTCGGTGTTCTCGGCTGCCAACGAGTTCGTGAAATACATGCGCCATTTCCCGGAGGTGGTCGTCGTTGGCGACAAAACGGGCGGTGGTGCCGGATTGCCTTTCTCTTCGGAGTTGCCAAATGGTTGGAGCATACGTTTTTCGGCTTGCCCCATCTACGACACGGACATGCGCAGTACCGAGGATGGAATGGAGCCTGATGTAAGCGTCGGCCTGTCGTCTAACGACATTAGCCGCGGTACCGATTCGATGATAGAGAAAGCCCGTGAGATTATTAGACAATAAGATAGTCTACATTATACAAACTTGATTATATCAGAAATGAACAAATATTCCATTATCATCTCCCAAAGCCTTAATATCAGGCAGGAACAAGCGGCAGCTGTAATAGAACTCCTCGACGCTGGTGCTACGATTCCCTTTATCAGCCGTTACCGCAAGGAAGCTACCGGAAATCTCAATGAGGTACAGGTGGCTGCCGTGAGCGACCTTTACGAGAAGTTGAAGGAACTGCAGAAGCGAAAGGAGACCATCCTGAAAACAATAGAGTCGCAAGGCAAGCTCACCGATGACTTACGCAGTCGCATAGAGAAATCGTGGGACACCACGGAGATAGAGGATATTTATATGCCTTTCAAGCCACGTCGCAGAACGCGTGCGCAGGTGGCACGTGAACAAGGTCTTGAGCCTCTCGCCAAGCTGATTCTCATACAAAAAGAACATTATCCCGACATGGCGGCGCAACGATTTGTCAAAGGCGACGTGAAAGACGCGGCACAGGCGATAAAGGGCGCGCAAGACATCATAGCTGAGGACATTTCATTGGATGAGGGCACCAGGCAGACGGTGCGTCGCAACTTCCAGCGTGAGGCTACGATAGTGTCACGTGTCATTCCAAAGATGAAGGATGACGACAAGGCCCAGAAATACAGCGATTATTTCGCGTTTTCAGAGGAATTGCGCCGATGCTCTTCCCATCGTCTTCTCGCCATACGCCGAGGTGAGGCAGAGGGCGTGCTGAGAGTGAGCATAACAGGTGACGATGAAGGCAATGTGGAAAGGTTGAAGCGTCACTACGTGCGCGGATTCGGCTCTTGCCAAACCATTGTGACTGAGGCTGTTGAGGACGGCTATAAAAGGCTTGTCGAACCATCTATAGAGAATGAGTTTGCCGCATTGAGCAAGGAAAAAGCCGACGATGAGGCTATACGCGTCTTTAAGGAAAATCTCAGGCAGTTGCTTCTTGCCGCGCCTCTCGGACAGAAACGTGTCATGGGCGTTGACCCGGGCATACGCACTGGCTGCAAGGTTGTGGTGCTCGACGCCCAGGGCAACTTGCTCTACCACACCGTGGTGTTTGCCGTGGGCGATCATCGCACACGAAACGGAATGACGCCTTTAGAACAGTTCGATGACTTGGCGCACAAATGGCAGGTGGATGCCATAGCCTGCGGCAATGGGACGGCATCGCGAGAGACTTCCGACATATTGCGGCAGATTAAGGACATTCCTACCTATGTGGTGTCCGAGGATGGCGCAAGCATTTATTCCGCCTCAGAGGTGGCGCGTGAGGAGTTTCCCGATGAGGATGTCACGGTACGTGGCGCTGTGTCGATAGGCCGCAGGCTTATGGATCCTCTCGCAGAGCTGGTAAAGATAGACCCTAAGAGCATTGGGGTAGGGCAGTATCAGCATGATGTTGACCAAGGCAAGCTAAAGCATAGTCTTGACCAGACGGTAGAACTTTGCGTAAATGGTGTTGGCGTGAACGTGAACACGGCATCAAAAAACCTTCTGACTTATGTCTCCGGGCTTGGTCCCGTCTTGGCGCAGAACATAGTGGATTATCGTAAGGCCAATGGGCCTTTCACCTCACGTGCCCAATTCAAGAAAGTGCCGAGGCTCGGCCCCGCGGCATTCCAGCAGTGCGCTGGATTCTTGCGCATACCCAATGCAAAGAACCCACTCGATGCCTCCGCCGTACATCCCGAGAGTTATCCCATAGTGGAGAAGATGGCAGAGGATTGTGGATGCTCTGTGGTGGAGCTGATGAAAAGTCCAGAGCTGCGCAAGAAGGTGAACATCAATAAATATGTGACCAAGAGTGTTGGCTTGCCAACGCTTACCGACATAATGAAGGAACTGGAGAAGCCTGGGCGCGACCCACGTGGCAAGGCAGAGACCTTTGAGTTTGACCCTCGTGTGCATGCTCCGGAAGACCTTGTACCAATGATGGAACTGCCTGGGATCGTGACCAATATAACCAATTTCGGCGTGTTTGTCGACATTGGCGTACACCAAGACGGCCTTGTTCATATATCACAACTAGCCGACAAGTTCGTGCGCGACCCCAACGAGGTGGTGAAACTTCATCAGCACGTGCGCGTGAAAGTGATGGAAGTTGATAACCGTCGCCATCGCATCTCGCTGACGATGAGAGGCGTGGCACAACAATGAGAATATTTGAGACGCGCACGGCAATGGTTCTGAATACGCAAATGCTTTTCAAATAATCATATTCTTTAAACAATGGCTCGTGTGAAGTTATGTCTGTGTTTGCCTTGATGTTTGCTTACTTCAATCGAAGCAAGCAAACATCGAGGCGTTGGCGTTCATTTCAACCATCTTTCGAAGAAGTCTCTTTTACGCCGTTCAAAATACATTTGGTGCTTGAAGTCGTAGTGGTGTTGTTGCCCTGGTAGCACTATCAAGTCGAAGTCCTTGTTGGACTTGATGAGTGCCTCCGCCAATCGCTGTGTGTGAATAGGGTGTACGTTTTGGTCAACGTCGCCTGTGACGAGCATCAAGTGTCCTTTCAGACGTGGCGCAAGTTCCTGTACCGTTTTTACCTTGAATGGAGCGTTGTCATTTGCTATTCCTTGATATGTCTCCCCCCACATGCGGTTGTAGACGTGGTTGTCGTAGTTGCCCGAACTTGCTACCGCTGCCTTGTAGAAATCGGGATAGGTCATGATGGCCGCCGCTGCCATCATGCCGCCGCCACTATGCCCCACTATGCCGACACGGGTAAGGTCAACGAAAGGATACTTTTGGGCTATGTGTTCTAGTCCGGTTTTGTCGTCGGCAAGTGGATAGTCGCGCAGATTGCCGTAGCCGTAAGTGTTGTAAGCCTTGTCGCGGAGGGGGCTGCTACCGCGGTGCCCGAAGACTACTACTATGAATCCGCGTTGGGCGAGTGCCGCGTTGTGGTATTTGTCGAAGACAGTGAAGCTGTTCCACACTGTTTCGGTGAACGGACCAGGATAGACTTGCGAGATGATTGGATATTTCCTTGAAGGGTCAAAGTTGTATGGCTTCCACATTAGTCCGTAGAGGTCGGTCTTGCCATCGGCGGCCTTGACCTTGAACTGTTCGGGAGCTTTCCAACCATATTCGTATAGTTTACTGACATTGCTCTTCTCCAGATTATCGAGGAGTTTGCCGTCGCTGTTTCTTACCACAATTGTGGGAGGTGTGGATATGGTGCTGAAGTTGTCGACCACAATTCGGCAGTTGGGGCTTATGTGAACCGTGTGCTCGGCATCCTCTGGCGTTAACAGTTTGATACCCTTGCCGTTGTAGCTGGCCCTGTATAGATGCTGATAATAAGGGTTGCGCCCCGCCTCTCGGCCATATCCGTAAAAAAACAGCCGATTATTTTTCTCGTCCACGGCACAAATCCGCCCAGCGGTCCAACAACCCGAACTTACGGCATTGAGCAAGTGCCCATCGCCATCGTAATGGTATATGTGCCCCCATCCCGTACGGTCGCTCCACAAGAATATGTCATTGCCTTTGTTGGTGACCTTGCATTCGAACATATCGGGATTGATCCGAGGCTTACCCGTCTCGGTAATGAGAACACGCAGCTGGCCTTCGATGTCAATTGTGCAAAGCTGGGCCACGTCGCGCGTCTTCTTGTTTCTCCAGAAATAAATGCGGTCGTCCACGCCGTCCGCCCTTTGCGGCACAATTTGCTGGCATTTCCATTTTGTTATATCAACCTCGCGAAGTGTTTTAAGTTCGCAGTCGCCTATATAATAATGTGTGGTTTTCACTATCGTGTCACCCGGTATCTCATATTCGTAGGTTGATGTCGTGGGAGTGATGTAGTCGCCACACCACATCATGCCAAACTTCCTTACGCCACGATGGTCGATGCGCGGCAATATGAACTTGTCGCCTGGCAACCATTTCACGTCAATTATCTCGAAAGGAAAATCATCGTCAACGCCATGGAAAAGAATCGCCCGTGACCGTGTCTTGAGGTTTTCCAACACGAGGTCGCGCAATGAGTCTACAGAAAGTCTCCATACGGAATCAGTGCTTGTGCCGTATGGTGTCAAACGTGTCAAACTGCCGGCGACAAGGCTGTCCGCCACCTCGCGAGTCACGTTCCGTTTCCCCTTACCCCTTTCCCAGATATAATATTCCGATTCCGAATTTTCGCCTACCTTGTGCCAAGTGTACCAGAACCTGTCTTTTGTCTGATGGAACCAAGGAACAGTTTCCAGGCTGCTCACCAACGGCTTTAGGTTGCTGTCATCGTATCGCTCTACGTTGACTGTGTCTTTTGGCTCTTCTACGGTTACAGACGTTCTTGTCGCTGTTTGGGCGACAAGAGCAGCCTGCGAAAGTGACAGAATAGCGAGAATGATGTATTTAATCATTAGTGTTGTTTGTCAAAATAGTTGCGCTTGAAGCGCATCATGATAAATTCATAGTTGTCTCGTGTGGCCTTGTCAATGTTGTTCTTGGAAAGTTGCTCCACCTTGTTGGCGAGGTTTACGAAATAGCTGTGTAGCATTGTCGCCCCCTCATTGCTTATCGCCGTGGAAACATCGGCTTTGAATACGTTTTCAGCCAAGTTGGGTAGCACATTGGCTTGAATCAGTCTCACATATTCAGGCACGGCGGTGTTGGCATTGTAGTCGCACATAAGGTTGTGGTCGATGAATGAGAATAGGTCGCTGGCCTTGAAAGCCATGTCGCCCAGCTCATCCTCGGCGGAAACGAGATTGTTGATTTTTGCCTCGTCGAGCAGCGCCTTGTATACTGCCACTGCCACCGCGCGCATCATGCTACTTACGTTACCCCTACTGATCCTGCCCAGAGTCTCGTCGTTACTCCATGTTGGCACACCGTGCAAGATCTCCTTGCTGAGGAAGTCGAGGGCTTTTTTCTGTTCGACCTTTGTCGGATAGGCATTCGGACCCTCGTTCACCCCGCGTCGTACGGGGAAAGTCTTCTTGTCACCGATGATGGATGCAACGTTTGTGAGCAATTGTTGATAATGCCCCAAGGTGTTGAGAATGATGTTGTGTTCCTGTTCGATGTCGTTCTGTTCTGTTGGGAGCTGCTTCATGTCGCTGTGTATCGACGTGTAGAGCCTTTTCACCTGTTCTATGCCCAATCGCGCTGCCTCAACGAGGTCACTGGAGAGATAAGCCTTGGGGTTCTTCCAACTCGTCATGTAGTTGGACATGTCATATTGGTAGAAGAATCCCGCCCCGTTTTGTGGGACGGAATTACTCTTGCCGTAAAGATAGGCTATTGCTGCGCGGTCGTAGAGCGACACCTTGGGTAGCAGACCTTCCGCGCCTATGCCGTCGGTTGGTTGCAGAAGGTAGTTGAAAGTCAATGTGCCCGTGACCGAAGAAGTGGTGCCGTTGTCTTTCAGCCACTGCCTTGATCTCAGCTGCTGCGGCGAGAACTGGTAGTATCCGTTGTCGTTGCGTTTCAGTCCAAGCACCTCGCCAACCTGACCAGCCATGAGAGCCTGTATGATGTCTTGCGTTACGCCGACGCTATGTGTGTCCTTGGCTATTCTCTTGTCGATGTTCCGACATCTGACATAATAGTTCATCAGCTGGTCTTCCATCCCCCAATCGCACACGTTGACGCGAGCCGCGAGAATCTCTCCCGACAATGCGTCGGTGACCACCTTGTTGTCGGGTGTCGTGGCCCCGAACCAGTCTACATATATGTGGCGGTAGCTCATCATCGCATCCTTGTCATCGGACGTGAAGACGAAAGGCTTCTTCACCCCAGCAGCATTCAGCGCAGGTACCCATTCGTTAAAGGCTTTCACTATGCTCTCGCGATAAGGCTTGGGGGTGATGGGGTTGATGTAGACTGTTATAGGACCCTCGTTGAAGTTCCAGCGCGATACATACTGACGCCGCCTTGAGACATAAGTCTTCGTGTCATACTCTTGTCGCGTGATGGTGTTGAAGCCATAGAAAGGATTGTCGAGCTTGAGCTTGTTTTTTCTGTCTGGCAACAGTTGCAGCACGAATTTCAAAGCTGTCGTTGTAGCTTGCTCTTCCTGCGTGTCCATCGTCTTGTTGACCATGTCGGTCTGCGACCGGTAGAGGTCGAATGCCACGCCGCCGCTTATCGGCTCCACCGCCACCAGTCTGGAGCGTGACAAGTCTGGATGATTGAGAGAGGTGTTCTTTGACACGTCGAAGAGTCCTTGTGCCGTGTTCACGCTAGATGATATGTCCACTATGTACGACTTTCCGCCTTCTCCCATTGACACTACCTCAAGGTTCATGTCTATCGGCTCCATGTTGCTGCCTTGTATGGCTTCCGTCATGGCTGCATATTCGGCCTTGGCGTGAGTGGAGTCGGCTTGTGTGTCGAGGCTGCGGTTGTAGGTGAGATAGAGCGAGTGCTTGTCTGCACCCTCCTTTATTCTGAGGAGTCCTGAGACGGGAGACACGTAGTTGTTGCCCTTGTAGCTCATTGCCAGGGCAAAGATGTCCTTGCCCAGAGCCTTGCGTGGTATCTCAAGATAGCAGTTGTCGCCTTTGCGGTAGACGTTGAGAGCCAGTCCGTTTGCGTTGGCTTGCCCCATAATGATTTTTAGCTCCTCCTGGGCCATGAAGCTCTTGTAGGTGAAAGGCAGGGTGTCGGCCTTTGCCACGGCGTTGCCGTCGTTGAGCATTGCCGCTTTCGTGGGTGCCGACGTGGAGAGTGCTGCCAGAAGCAGCAGGGTTTGTATGGTGTATTTCATGTGTTATTTCGTTAATAGTCCTTTGTTGTCGCCTGTTTGCCAAGTGGTGATGAAATTTACGATTGTGGCAAAATGGGCTTTCGTTATGTCATCTTGGGCTAGCTTCTCGCCTTGCTCGGCATACGCTTTTATCTTTTCAAGCATTTTCTTGAGCTGCAGCCCTACGCCAATGCCGAATGTGGCTGCGTTCTCAGCGTTCACCGTGATGTCGCTGAGGAGGTTACGCTGAAGCATTCGCTCGTGTATGGAAAGCTTGCGCCCGGCTGGATATTGGGCGTACACCTTGTCGTAGATATAGTCGAAGACATCACTGGCAGAAAGACCGCCATGCCCTTCGTTTTGGTTGGCTATGGCCATGAATTTCAGGAATAGCACGCCGATTTGCCTCGATGCCCTCTCCAAGTCGTAGCTCCAGTCCACTCCAGTCTTCTTCATCAGTTCGGGCCGCCATAGCCATTTCTGGTCTTTTATCATATACTCGTTGATGAATTGCAAGGCCCTGAGCTGGTCGTCGCGGGAAACGGATTGGTTGACGAGCAATCGCTCGCCATTGTCACATTTGTCGTCCATCACACCTGCGACGTAGCGAACCACGTGGCCTATGTAGTTCCAATATTGGTTTTGTATGGAGAGGTATCGCCGGCGCAGTGGATACCAGTCGTTGTCTGGCGTATTGGTCCACTCCTCAAGGTGGTTCATTATATACTGGAGGTTCTTCATGCCGTAAGTGTTCGACTTTATGTCGTCACTTCCGCTGTCCTCGCTCTGCACGCGAGGGTCACCAAGTGTTGTCTCCTCAATGTATTTTGCCCAATTGTGCTTGGCGCGCATGTCTGTGACCCACTGCCGGCGAGTTTTGGTGTTTTCCTCAAGCGATGCTGTCGGGTCGAGAGAGTAGCCCCATTTTATGGCAAACTTGTCATAGTCGCCCACATGTGGCAGGAGATTGTCGTAATCGGATATCTTGTCTCCTGGCTGCAGTAAGTAGTTGAACCTCTGGTAGTCCATTATGCTACCGCCGAGTCCATGCTCCCTAACGAAATCTTCATTGCGCAGGCTGTCGGCATCATAGATGGTTGATGCAATGAAATTGTGGCGCAAGCCGAGAGTGTGGCCCACCTCGTGAGTCAGCACCGTCTCCATTAGCTTGCCAATGATCTTTTTGTCGAGTGGGTATTGCCTGGCTCGCTGGTCAACCTGTGCGCACATCACGAAATACCATCTTTGTATGAGGTCGAGCACAGAGTGGTATATGCCGATGTGCGACGTTATGATTTCTCCCGAGCGTGGGTCAACGACTGACGGGCCGTAGGCATTTGGTATGGGCGATGCCTTGTAGGAAACCAGAGGGTAGCGCACGTCGCCCTCATCGTAGAGCGAGTCGTCGGGAGCAATCTCGGCGTGGATGGCGTTCTTGAATCCTGCCGCCCTGAAGGCCGGTTCCCAGTTGTTGACGGCTTGGATGAAATAGGGGCGCAGGTATTCCGGCACCGTGCGCGAGATATAGTATACAATCGGTTTCTTCGGTTCAACGAGTTCTCCGTGGTGGTATTTCTCCATGTCCTCGTCTTTTGGTTCCAGCCGCCATCTTATCGCCATGCTGCCGAGGTCGTAGCCTTGGGCATAGGTCAAGCCTGGCAGACCATAGGCGAAATAGCCTACCCTTTTGTCGGATATGCGTGGTGTCATGGGAGTCTTTGGCAGGAGAAACCAGCTCGACGACACTTCCCAGCGCGAGTTGGTATTCTCGTCTTTCACGGGGCGGTTCAGGGTGTAGGAGCGCAGGCTGAGGAAATTGATGTTCCTTGGGAAGGCATGGATGCTCTCCACTTGCGTATGTTGGCTTTGTGCCGCGCCAAGATGCAGGTCGTTGGCCCCTCCACGCAGCGAGAACAGTTCGTCGTCGCTCTTTATCATGTCGGTTATGTCGATGATGTCGGCACCGTTTTCGCTTGCTGTGACTTTGAAGCTTGCGTGTATGGGCGGCAAGTCGGTGGCAAGATGCCCGAGATTGTCGGGATTGGCATTGTGGTAAGTGACGCTGGGATATACGAGCGACACGGTGTCGCCGGTCTTGACGAAGCGTATCATCTTGCTGAACATGGAGTCGCCGGCAAACCCAAACCGCTCGTCATCCTGACGCTCCTTGCGGTATGCTCCCTTGGTGATGGTGATGGTGACGAGTATGTCGCGACCGAAAATAGAGTCGGGTATCTCGAGATAACACCTGCCATCTTTTTGGTAGCTGCTCAGAAAACCATGCGAGGCTATGGCCTTGCTCTTGTCAAAGCCTTTTTCTCCTGTGGGCTGCTGCGCTTGGGCAGTCGTGGGTTGCTGTGCCATGGCCGGTGTCGCCGAGAGTCCCAGCGCTGTCAAGGCGACAAGGCAACCGTTCATAAGAGTGTTGTTCCTTTTTTCCATTGCTTATTGACGGCTGTTGCCAACCGTTTGTGGGTCAAAGTCATAATTGGTTATAAAATAGTTTCTAACGATGTCGTAACGCTGTTTCAGCAAGCCCTTGGTGTCTCTCTTGATGTTGAGAATGCCGTGGAATATGCCGTCGTAATCGTAAACGTAGGCTCCGTTGACATAGTTGGTGAAGCTCCAAAAGCCTGAGAGGTCACCCGCGTCCTCGGTGAGATAGCTCTCTGGATAGAGCATCATCATGTCGAGAAACAGCTGCCAGTCTTTCAAGGCAGTGGTGTTGTACCCGGCGTTGAGGGTTCCTGCCGCACAGCATTCTGCCGGACTCGAAAGGTTGGTTATGGAGGTGCTGCTATAGTCTATCGAAGAAGAGAACTCGCTCGAGGGCTCAGCCTTGTGCTCGGAGATGTACTCTGTCCACGACTTTATGATGCTGCCTCCGTATTCCTTCTTCTGTTCGTCGGTAAGCGAGGTCACCGTGGACGAGCCATAGGTGACGCAGATGTTGTCGTAGTTGTAATGCGTCAGTATGGGCGATTCGGCATAATAAGCCTTGAACACGGGCGAGAACACGTAAGTGTAGACCACGGTGTTTACCTCCGAACATAGCAGTATTATCGTGGGCAAAAGACGTTTCTTGGCCGTGGTGTTCAGCTTGCTGAACCACACCTCGTCGAGCAGACTTACTTGTTGCCCCACGTAGTTCTCGTCCGCCGCCTTTACGGTGAATCCCTCCTTGCCGTCGTTTCCTTCCGACGGCGTGCCGTTGGTCCATCCGGAAGGAGTCCAGTAAGCGTCCTTGTCGGAGAACTTGTAAAGCAGGTAGACACCGTTGTCTTCGTAGAACTTTTGTATCGTGGCATCGAAGTCGTGTGAGCCTTGCGGCAATTGGTAGGAAGATTTATTGCCAGAAGGTGTTAACTCGTCCTCGTCGTAGCTGCACGAGGTAAAGGCAGCTAGCGCGGCAAGGGCCACGCAGGCCATCGTTGTATGTAAATATCTCATAGGTGTGTTTATCTTGGGTTTTGTTGTAAGTTGGGGTTGCGTGAAATTGCCGAGGCTGGTATTGGGAGCGCGTACAAAGGGTCGTCAGCCTTGAGCGTGTATTCGTGGGTCGCGCCAGTGTCGTCGGTGTAGGCGTGCGTCACGCTGAGATGGTTGCGTTTTATGTCCATCCACCTGAATCCGTCTTCCCATACCAGTTCGCGCTGTCTTTCCTGAAGCACAAACTCCAGCAGTTCTTTCCCGCTCATGTCGGCAAGTGGAGAATAGGAGCCTGCAGCATAGCGGCTTTCGCGCAGCGTGTTGATGTCGGCCAACGATTTTGCGGCAGCCGCAGCATCGCCGGCAACGCTCTTTCGGGCGTAAGCCTCGGCACGGTTGAGATAAACCTCTGCCATGCGAAGGCCTTGCTCGCCGTCATACTGGCCGACGAACGATGCCTTGCCGACGAAGAAAAAGGAATAATAATTGTTGACATATTTCTTGTAGCGCAGGTCGTTGCTCTGATCATACATGGCTGCGATCTTGGTGTTCAGAGAATAGGGGATGGCGGTGCCCCAGATATCGTTTTTGTTGATGTATTGGCTGTCGTAGAACTTCCCGTTGTAGTTCCATACCACCTCCGTGCTCGACACGTCATATATGTTGTCATCCTTTCCAATGAGCGCGTTGAGGTTGGTAAGGCTTGGCCCGTTCTTTATGGCCTCGTCGGCTGCGGCAATGCATTCGTCCCATTTCTCCTCATAGAGGTAGAGGCGTGACAGGAGAATGTCGGCGCACTCCGACGTTACCCTGTAGTGGGTTGTGGGCACATAGTCTTTCAGTTCTTCCTTGGCTTGTTTCAGTTCGCTCTCAATGAAGTCGTAGGTCTCGCGGAGCGACGCGCGTTTTGGGTAAGCGTCCTTGACGGCAGACGATGTCACGAGCGAGATGCCGAGGTTGTTGTCAGGGTCGTTGGCGTATGGCTGGCAATAGATAGTGGCGAGTTTGAGAAAATAATACGCCCTGAGCAGGCGTGCCTGTCCCTTGAGGCTCTGCTTGTCCTTGTCGGTTCCGGTCATGGCGTCAACATAGTCGAGTGCGACGTTGCACCCCATCACGAGCGAGTAATAGTTCTTCCATGAGTTCTCATCATCGATAAACGAGAGCGCGCCCTCAAACATGTCGGCATTGTAAGTGAAGACAGGCTGTCCTATCTTCAGGCGGTCGGCATAATGGTCATTGGTCAAGCCATTGTTTTGCACCTCGTCGGTGAGAAGGTTGAGATAAGAGTCGGAGTTGAAGTTGTAGGGGTAGCCATCGTGAAAGAATGTCGCCTGAAGATCCTCGACCGTTGTGGGCTTTATCTCGTCTTGGCTCGACTCCTTGAAGAAATCGCCACATGAGGAAAGCGTCACGGCAAGCGCGCCGGCGAGACACCATTTTGATATGTTTGTTTTCATTGTTGTTGTCGTATTATGTGATTATTTGTCAGAAAGCCACGTTGAGGTTGAACGACAGCGCGCGTGTTCTTGGCTGCTGTCCCATTGCCACCTCGGGGTCGCGACCCTTGAAGTCGCCTGCGTGGACGATAAACAGGTTTGTCACCGATGCTCCTATCGACAGGCTTTGCAGGTGCAGGTGTCGCTTCACCCATTCGTGGGGCGCGTCGTAGGTCAACCCGAGGTTGTTGCAAGCGAGCGAGGTCGTGGACGCTATCCGGTCGGTGCTGTAGTTGTACAATTGGTAAACGGTGGCATATTCGCCGTTGGGCAAAGCGATTGTCTTCACGTTGATGTCGGGCAGTCCGGGAAGTGTGGCTTGGGTGTTTTCGGGTGTCCATCGGTTCACAAGCTCGTTGGTGAGATTCTCAAACTCTGACGGCAGGTAAGTGCTCTGGTAAGCCGACTGCAAGATGGTTTTGCCTCCGATGCGCAGGTATAGCGATGTGCTCAGCGACAGGTTCTTGTATCTGAACCCTGTGGTTATGCCTCCCGTGAAGTCGGGGTCTATCTTGCCGCCGTAGACCATGAAGTTTGTCGGGTCTTTCTTCTCCTCTGCCGTGAGACCGTCTGCCATGCTCAAGTCTATGATGGGGTAACCAGTCTTCGGGTCAACGCCGTCATACTTGAAGGCCCAGAACGAAGTGGCGGCATAGCCTTTCTTGTAGAAGTTTCCCGACGTGACATAAGAGTAGGATTGGCTTTGAAGTCCCACCTTAGTCACCTCGTTGAATGTCTTCGACGTGTTGAGGCTCACGTCCCAGGTGAAGTTCTTGGTGCGTATTGGGGTGAAACCCACCGTGAGCTCATATCCCGAGTTCTTCATGCTGCCTCCGTTGACAGGCATTGTCTCCACGCCAAACTCGTATGGAATGCTGAGTGACGATATGAGGTCAGTGGCTTTTTTCAGGTAATATTCCATGCTGAGGCGCACCTTGCTATGGAAGATGCCGAAGTCGACACCGTAGTTTTGCGAGAATGTCTTCTCCCAACGCAAGTCGTTGTAGGGTAGGTTGGAGATGGTGAGGAGATAGTCTCCCGTGCGCAGGTCGGTGATGTTGGATGCCGAGCCCGTGGGTATCTTCACTATGAGGCTTGGGCTGAAATTGCTTGCCATGTTGCGTTGATAGCCCCACGACGCGCGGAACGAGAGGTCGGAGACGATGTCTTGCTTGCCAAACCACTTCTCGCGGTCAACGTTCCATCTGAAGCCGCCCGCCCACACGGGGTTGAACTTCTCGTTGTGGTATTGTCCGAAGCGGTTGCTGGCGTCTCCGCGCACGCTCATGTTCACCACATAGCGGTTGTCGTAGGCATAGTTGAGCGTGAGATAGACACCCATCGTGTTGGTCTTGGTGTCGGTTATCGTGGGACCGTCGTAGTTGGTGTACAGCGGGTTGGCCTGTGTTATCCCGCCGTATGGGTTTGTGACGGTTGCTGGCAACTGGGCGAAGCTCTTTCCTCTCTCGGGCAGGTAGCCGTAGCGCGTGTCGTTGTAGCCCTTGTAGCGTGTGGAGCTCATCTCCACGCCGAGCATGGCTGTCACCGCGTGGATCTTGTTGTAGACATGGTCAAACTGAAGTGAGTTTCTCCAGCTCCACGTGGTTTGGTTTGTGTTCGACGTGTTGAGCTCTCCGCCTACGGGAAGTCCCGATGCCTTGTATTTGCTGTCGGTGGGCAAGAACTCACCGTAGTCGTAGCCGCGCTTGTCGGCTATATAGTTGGTTCTCTCCGATGCCCAGCTCTCGCCTTTCACCGACGAGGCGTTGACAGAGAAGAGGGTGTTGAACTGGAAGTCGCGCGAAATGTCATAATAGGCGTTTACCGATGAGTTGAACGAGATGTTGTCGTTTTGGTTGCCTGTGTTGTCGCGCTCGTTGAGAGCGTTGTAGAGGTATCCGCCACTGCTGCTGCCTGTCTTGAGGCTGCGGTTCTGATAGTAGTAGAGCGAGCCGTCGCTGTTGTAGGCTGGTATGACACGGTTTACGTTGTGGGCGTAGGTGTAGGCGTCAAACTTATAGAACCCGTTGGTCTTCGACTTGCTTCCGCTCACGTCGACGCTCACCCTGAACTTCTTCGAGAAGTCCATGTTCATACCCACGTGGGCTGAGTAGCTGTTTTGGTCGTTGCCAATCGCCGTGCCTTGTGTGTCGTTGTAGGCCAGCGACGCGTAGAACCTCGCCATCTCCGAGCCGCCCGAGAGCGACACGCTGTGGTTTTGGCTTATGGGATTGCGGAAGAGCAGCTTGAACCAGTCGGTGTTGTTGGTTTCCAACGTCGCCACTTGCTTTTCAAACTCCGAGGCCGAGATTTTGCCGAAGAGATAGTCTTGCAAGGCCCCGGCGTAGCCGATGTTGTTGTTTGTCCAACTTGCCGACAGTCCGCGCTCGAAAATCTCGCGGCTCACAGCGACGCGCTCCTTCGAGTTCATCATCTCCTCGGCCTTGTGGCTCAGGCGCTGTCCTGTCTGCAAGCCTCCCGAATAGGACACTGCAATCGACCCCACCTTGCCGCGCTTGGTATTGATGACGATGACGCCGTTGGCGGCCTTGGTGCCGTATATGGCCGTGGCTGAGGCATCCTTCAAGACGGTGATGCGGTCGATGTCCATTGGGTTGAGCCACGAGATGGAGTTTCCTACGAAGTTGCGTATGTAGTCGAAGTTGCTCTCGTCGATGCCACCTTGTGCATTGAGCGTCTGCGTGCTGAAAGGCAACGGGTCTTCCTGTATGACACCGTCAACCACCCAGATGGGTTCTTGCGAGCCGAACATCGTTGACGTGCCTCGCACGCGGGTCTTTGCCGTGCGGCCAACCATGCCCGACACGTTGGTGACCGCCACGCCGGCGAGCTTGCCTTGGAGGGCTTGCTCCAAGCTGTTGAAACCGTTGATATTGAGGTCTTTGGCCGATACTTGCGCCACGGAGCCTGCCATGCGTTTCTTGTCGAAATCCTGGTAGCCGGTGACCACTACCTCGTCAATGTCGGTATTGTATCTCAGTTTCACGTCGCGGTACTCGTCGCTGGATCCTGCCTTGATGACGGATGTCTTCTTGCGCATGCCCACAAAGCTGTATTCTACGTGTGTCTCCGTGGTGGGAATGTCGATGGCGAAGTTGCCGTTGATGTCGGAAACGGTATATAGCTTTGTGCCCACGACGTGTATTTGTGCCCCGGGAAGAGGTGTCCCTTCCACGTCGCGAAGCGTGCCGGTGAACAACCTCATGTTGGCAGCCGGCTTGCGTCCGTGTACCGACAGCACGCCGTCGTTCACCTGATAGGAAAAACCAAGAGGCTTGAGAACCCTGTCGAGGATAGTGGCTACGGGCGTGTCGTTCTCGTCGACGGTGACCTTGGGCGAATGTTTCATTTCGGCATAGGAGGAAAAGAACTCCAAACCGCTTTTCTCGTTTATTTCATGGAAAAACTCACTGATGTCCACCGACTTCAAGTGGATGGAGATCTTCTTGTTCCATGATTGGGCTCTGGAGGTTGTTGGCAAAAGGCTCAAGACAAGGGCCGCTGCCAGCAATGTCAAGATGTGCCTAAAGTTGAAATAATCTCTCATAATCTCTCTTTTGTGTTTATTATAATGATATGCTTTTTTTATTCAAATATGATTCGGTCGTCAACCAAGCGGACCTTTACATCGGTGGCGTAGGAGATGGCATTGAGGATGGTCGTCAGCGACTTGTTGCGGTTCACGATACCGCTGAAGCGTACGTCTCTTGTCTCCCGTGAGCGGAACACCACCTGGCAACCGTACCATTCGGCCAATTGCTCTGCCAGTTCCCCGATGCTCTCGTTGTCCATCTTGTATATTCCTGTTTTCCAGGCTATGTCGTTGGTTATGTCGTGAAGGCTTATCGTTGTCGATCCTTGCCGCATTATGGCTTGCTCGCCAGGGGTCATGACCTTTTCACCGCTGCCGTTGCTGATGACGCTGATGCTGCCTTCCACAAGGGTGACCGTGGTGCCGTGGGCAGTGGCGTTCACATTGAAGCTGGTGCCGTATTCTTTCACTATGCCGTTGTCGGTGCGCACGTAGAAGGGTCGCCCAGCCTCGTGGCTCACTTCAAAATATGCCTCACCAGTGAGATATACGGTGCGGTTGTCTGCCTCAAACGATGTGGGGTATTTCAATGTGGCTCCGTTGTTGAGCCACACGGTCGTGCCGTCGGATAGGCGTAGCTTACGGTCGCCGGCATTGCTCGACAGGATGTCTACCGGCGCGTCTCTATTGAAAAACTCCGCTGGCATTGGGGCGGAGGGCAGTATCGTGGTGGGCGTGGGGCTTTGCAGGGTTCCTTTTTGGTCTTTGACCATAGGCGTGGCGGTCTTGTCGTCGTGCCTTGCAGCGGTCTGTTGTGCCTCGGCAATCTGCCTCGGGGCATCGGTGTCGGTCTTGCCAAACCACAATGTAGCCGTAATGGCAAGCACGCAGGCAATAGCCGCGGCTGCAGAAAATTTCCACGTGCCAAGTCTTGAAGTGTTGGCCTTTCCGACGAGTGGCATGGAAAGCCCGTGCTTGGTAAAGTGGCTTTTGCGGAAACGCTGCCACGCTGCCTTACTGTCTACCTTGTCATACGCGCCGTATCTCGATGCGGCATCGCGCTCTTCAAGCAACTGGTTGAAAAGTTTGGCATTCTCAGCCTTTAATTCTTTAAGATTATCGTTTTTCACGTCCATTGATTCTGCTTTTTAAATCAATGACGTATAAAAACGATTAAGGGGTGACAAAAAAAATAAAAAAAGTATGTGGGGATATTTCCTACATTATATATAATAGAAGAAATATGTCGAGAATAATGTTCGCGTCGGGGGTGTTCATCTCTTCGCGCAGGGTTTTCATCCCACGTTTCTTTTGTGTCTTCACGGTGTCGATGCTTACGCCAAGCTCCTCGGCAATCTCCTTGTTGGTCTTGCCCTCCATGGCGGCCACAAAGACCGCGCGCTGTCTGGCGGGCATGGTGTCGATGATCTTGAAAAGGCGGCGATAGAACTCCTCGCGGAAACTGGCGGCATTGTCTTCCTCTGTCGTCTCCTCTCCATGTGAGGCCATATCCTTGGCGAAGGTTTTGATGGTGTCGCGATGCCTGATGTCATCGATGCAGCGGTGGCAGACGCTGCTGTAGAGATAGCGCCGCAAGGCTTGGAAAGAGGCAATGGCCGGACGGGTGTCGTAGAGGTGGACAAACAGTTCCTCCACGATGTCCTCGGCATGCGAAACGTCGTCGAGAAAGCGCATGGCATAAGCGACAAGCGACTTGTAGTATTCACGGTAAAGCCAATGAAACGAAGTCTCGTCCCATTCCACAAGCCGGCTAATATCGGTTATTTCAATTCCCTTTCCCAATTTCCTTTCTTTAAGTTTTAGCCTTAATGTCTTTCCCGTGTGCCGCGCCGTTGCACTTTTATGTTAATCGGCTTCAAAATTACGCAAAATTATCGTAAACGAAGCTTTAGTATTACGATAAAAGCATGATAAATTTTCATGGGTACTTTTCTTGCCGTTATCGATAAAAATTAATAATTTTGCACACGTCAAATCTGCACACGCAAGGAGCGTGTGCAAGCCTTTGGTTCGCAGAATGGATAATCAAGAAACACGTAAAGGTAATATAAACATGTCTATATCCAAAACACGACAGAAACTGGTTGACGTGGCACGTCAATTGTTCGCCAAGAAAGGGGTCAACGGAACCACGATGAACGACATTGCCTTGACATCGGGCAAGGGGCGTCGCACGCTGTATACTTATTTCAATTGCAAGGAGGATATTTATTATGCCGTGATAGAGTCGGAGCTTGAGCGCTTGAGCGACAAGCTCGATGCCGTGGCGGCGAAGCGCATGCCCCCACAAGACAAGGTGATAGAACTCATCTATACCCACCTCACGTCAATAAAGGAGACGGTGGTGCGCAACGGAAATCTCCGTGCGGAGTTCTTCCGTAATATCTGGACCGTTGAGAAAGTGCGCAAAAACTTCGACGAGGACGAGATGGAGCTGTTTCGCAAGGTTTATGCCGAGGGCAAGGCCGACGGTGAGTTTGATATTGAAAACGTGGACATGGTCGCGGACATCACGCATTATTGTATTAAGGGCCTTGAGGTGCCGTTCATCTATGGTCGTCTCGGTCATGGACTCACCGAGGAGACTTCGCGACCGCTGATAGCCAAGATTGTTTACGGCGCGTTGGGCAAGAAGACTCTATAATCCTAAAGGTTTTGCAATTGGGGTATCACGATCTTGCCGCGCGACCTCGTGAGTATCCCCTCTTGCTCCATGTTTTTTAGGGCAGTGGATATTTGTTGGCGGTTTTGCCCAAGCAAGTTGCCCAAGGTAGCCATGCTGATGTAGAGCTCCTTCCGCCCTGCCGGGGTGACGCAACGACACTTTATGAATTGTTTTATGTGGTAAGCCAGCAAGTCGTAGTTTTGCTCTGAGATGGTCTTGCCCTTAGGGTGATATTGTTGTGCCCATAGTTGTTGCTCTCGCTTTTGCAGCTGCGTGGCGAGAATGCGGACAAGGTTTATTCGGAATATCAGCGACGTGTCGAGCAACCTGTGCAGCTCGTCTTTCTCGAAGGTGATGGTGTTGGTTTGCGTGATGGCCTTGATGGTTTTCGTGAACACTTGATACTTGCCGAAGATGCCAACCGATTGCAATATTATTGGTGCGCTGACGTTCTCTTCTATCTTATAGGCGTTGTCGTCAGACCATGTCTGGAAAAGCAGTTCTCCCGAGATGGCTATGGTCAGTTTGCCGCATGGCTGGTTGCGTTTAGCTATGACAGACCCCGCCTCGACCTTGTTGAAGTCGATTCGTGTTTGGGTCATTATGCTCTCCAGTTCTGTTTGGCTCATTCCCATGAAGAGCGGCAGAGAAGCAAGTGTATCCCATCTCATTGTGCGATAACCTTTTTCATCGACGGTGAGAACCACACGGCGTTTCTCCCGTCCTTGTCGCTATATATGAAGTAAACCATCAGCTCAGGATGCCTTTCCAGTATGGTTTTCGCCTTCTCGAGCCCTAAGACCATGAACGCTGTGGCATAGGCGTCGGCGGTGGCGCAATTGTCGGCGACCACTGTCGACGACAGGATGTTGTGTTGCACAGGATAGCCAGTCTTGGGGTCTATGGTGTGGGCATATTTCTTGCCGCCCTTGTAATAGAAGTTGCGGTAGTTGCCGCTTGTGGCCATTGCCTTGTCGGTGATGTTGAGCACGGTTTGCAGCTCAGCGCCTTGTTGGGTGATGTCGTCCACGGGTTTTGTCACGCCGATTTTCCATGGCACCCTGTCGGGGTTGATGCCCGATGTCACCACCTCACCGCCTATCTCGACCATGAAGTTCTCTATTCCGTGACGGCGCAGGAGGTTTGCCACGCAGTCGGAGCCATAGCCTTTGGCTACGCCGGAGCAGTCGAGGTTGATGCGTGGGTCTTGTTTCACTATCGTGCCATCCTTGAGCGCCACCTTTTGATAGCCGACTATCTGGCGAAGCGAATCGATGGTGTTCTTCGTGGGGTCTACGCCTTTCTTGAATCCAAAGCCCCATTCGTTGACAAGCGGTGCCACGGTGATGTCGAAGGCGCCGTTGGTCTCATGCGAAATCTTCTCGGCAAGGTTGAACACCTCGATGAATTTCTTGTTGAGCTTTGTCTTTTGGTTGTTGTTTATGGCGGTGATGATGCTTTGCTTGTTGAATGTCGACAACGCGGCGTCCACCTCTTTCATTTCAGCCTCTATCTCTGGCTGCAAATCCTTGGAGTATTGGTATGTAATGCTGTAAGTGGTCCCGAAGATGAATCCCGTGTTGCGTTGGTATGGCGTTACGTGTTGTTGCCTGATGATGACAACCGAGGCCACGATGAGTACAACGAGAAAGACAGCCTTTATTATGTTTTTCTTTTTCATTATAGTGTTTAGAGTCAGGGTTTCACAGGTTTACCATCAGTTCGAACGATCCCCACATGCGCGATGAGCCTTGCTTGCCGTAGCCTGGCACATACCATGGGTTGCCGTAGCCTCCGTCCTTGTAGGCTATCCTTCTTCTGTAGCGGAAAGTCCAACCAAGCCTTATGGGGCCTATTATCTTTGCTTCGGTGCCGAAGACGGCTTCCATCCAGTGGTATTGCGCCTTCACGTCGTGAAGGGAGAACGGCACCTTGTCGCCCCAAACGGGGTCGGTCACGTCGGGTCGGTCAACGTCGAACTTGAAACTGGTAAACGCGTATCTAACGCCGGCATAGATCCGGTATATGTCGTGCTTGTTCTTCATGATGTTGAAGTCCATGCCTATCCTTCCGTATGGCGCGGATGTCTTGTAATGGGTGTTGGTGGAGATGTTGTTCTCGTCGGCCTGTCCCAATCCCACTTCAACCACGGGGAAATACTTGTCTTTGAGGTTGACCTTCACTCCTGCCTCGTATTGCCCGGTCGACGACACGCCACGCTGCACGATGCCCATGAGGTCTACTTTCACCTGAAGGCCACGCCACCAGGGAATGGAGTCGTCGATGGCTTTCATGCGCAACTTCAGTTGCTGGTCTTTGGTGAGTCGTTGCTGCCCCGTGCCTTGCTGTCCCGTGCCTTGTTGTCGCTGTGCCGTGGCGGAGAGTGCGAGCAAGAGCAGGAGGCTACAGGCGACTCTCCTTAAAATAGATATAGAAATGCTGTTGCGAGGCATCATAGTTGACGAAGTTGTGATGTATTACCACCGAGTCTATGGCGTGACGGGTGTATGTCACGTTGGTGATGGTGTGGAAAAAGTTCACTCCGCAGTCCACCGATTCAAAGTGTGGGGTGTTGGTCTTCTCCACCTTGATGGTGTCGAAGAGGGTGTTGGTCTGCATTACGAGTATGTCCTCGGGCTTGTTGTAGCTCATGGGCAACGAGAAGGAGTCGGTGTTCACCTGCCTGTTGATTATCACGGAGTCGGAACCGTCGCTTCTCATGCTGGAGATGGTGAGCGTGTCGGGCAGTGTGGTCACTGCCCCGCGCAGCACGTATTTGCAGTTGACGGTGTTGTTGAGCGGGCAGTCGATGGTAGAGCATGCCGCCAACGTCGTCATCCCTATTAAAAGGTATAGGAGTCTCCTCATTTTCAGATGGTTTCTGCTATCTGGTAATCGTTGCGCTGTGGGCTCTGCCTGCTCATGAGGTCGCCCAGGAACCCTGCCACGAAAAACTGTGAGCCGAGCAGAAGAGCCGTGAGGGCGATGTAGAACGAGGCATGGCTGGCAAGCAAGTCGCCGTAGATGCCGTGGCAGAGCGCTATGGCTTTCTCCACGATGAGCCAAACGAGCGAGATGAAGCCGATAAAGAATATGATGGAGCCGATGAAGCCGAACACGTGCATTGGCTTCTTGCCGAAGCTGCTGAGGAACCACAGGGTGAGCAAGTCGAGATAGCCGTTGAAGAAACGGTTGATGCCAAACTTTGAGCTTCCGTACTTGCGCGCCTGGTGATGCACTACCTTCTCGCCTATGCGGTCGAAGCCTGCGTTCTTGGCGAGGTAAGGGATGTAGCGGTGCATCTCCCCGTAGACCTCGATGTTTTTCACCACGTCCTTGCGGTAAGCCTTGAGGCCGCAGTTGAAGTCGTGCAGGTTGTGCACTCCGCTTATGCGTCGTGCCGTGGCATTGAAGAGCTTGGTGGGTATGGTCTTCGTGAGCGGGTCGTAGCGCTTTTGCTTATAGCCCGACACGAGGTCGTAACCATCCTCTGTTATCATCTTGTAGAGCCCTGGTATCTCGTCGGGAGAGTCTTGCAGGTCGGCGTCCATGGTGATGACTACGTCGCCACAAGCCTTCTTGAACCCGCAATAGAGCGCGGGGCTCTTGCCGTAGTTGCGGCGGAACTTTATGGCGTGGATGTTGGCATCCTTGGCCGAGAGCTCTTTTATGACCTGCCACGAGTTGTCGGTGGAGCCGTCGTTGACGAAGATAATCTCATAGGTGAAATCGTTGGCCTTCATCACGCGCTGGATCCATGCGTGAAGCTCTGGCAACGACTCTGCCTCGTTGAAAAGGGGAATGACTACGGATATGTTCATTTTTCTGGTTGTTTCTTAATGGTTATTGCCTCCTCTTGCCGTGCTCCTTCTTGTTATCAAGGCTATGGGGAAGCTCATGAAGAAGCCCATGAAGATGTTTTGCATCATGAATATGAAGGCTATCTCCACAGGTGTCATCTCGCCTATCATGTTGATGGATTGTCTCAGACCCTCCACTGATACGCCTTGGGCTTGGTAGAAAGGCTCAAGGGTCTTGATGGAGGAGATGAGCATCGCAATCAGCGCGCCATTGTCCAAGAAGCGGAAATAAACGTACTGCGCCACCGCGAAGAGCATGGAGGCGTAGAAGAACGTGAAGACGGAGAATGCCAGTGCCCGGCGAAACGAGATGACGCCTTTGAGGGCGTAGTCGCGAAACTTTATGAGCAACCAGCCCACGAAGAAAGGTGTCGCCATGGCGAGCAGACTGCCCCACGCCGACGCTGGGTTGTTGATGATGATCGCGAACGACGCTATCCATAGCAGGAAGAGCAAGAAACCGTCTTGGCGGGCAAAAGCCTTAAGCTGTATTAGAGAGATGACATTTATCATAGTTCGGGTGCAAAGGTACGCATTTTTTAGAGGTAGATAGGGTGGAAAGGTAGGAAAAATATGTTAAATCTCGCTTTTTAAACGTGATTTTTTTTCTTTATTCCGCAATTTGTCTTACCTTTGCACCCGCATTTGAGAAAACCCCTCAATGACATGGGCAAGTCTCTTACGGCCAGCTCCCTCGGAATCCCCCAGGACGGGAACGTAGCAAGGGTACTTGGTTGTAGCGGCGCGATAAGAACAGCTTGCCCACCCGCCTCTTTAGCTCAGTTGGCCAGAGCACGTGATTTGTAATCTCGGGGTCGTTGGTTCGAATCCGACAAGAGGCTCAAAAAGCGCAAGCCGGCGCATCTCCTCGTGAGATGAGCCGGCTTGCGCTTTTATGTATTATTTGCCAACTGCCACAACGAAAAACCGCCAACTGTCACAATGGATAGGAACTAATAATAAAATTTAACACCTTTATTCGTCTGATATTCAATAAAATATTTTATTTTTGTACTACTAACATCAAGTTTATGCAATATAATAGAATTAAAGAAGTCCTGGCTTTGAAGGGCCACCCCCATGCCGGAAGCAACCTACGCCTTTGCAAGTCAATATAAAGCCATAGGATGAGAGTATGGAAGAAAAGAAGAAAATAGAAGTGGTTGCTGCCATAATCTGCGATGGCGACAAGGTGTTTGCCACACAGCGCGGATATGGAGAATGGAAAGACTGGTGGGAATTCCCTGGAGGGAAGATGGAGCCGGGCGAAAGCCCGCAGGAAGCTCTTCAGCGTGAAATAAGAGAGGAACTTGCCACGGAAATCGAGGTGGGCGAACAGCTTACCACCGTAGAGTATGACTACCCCAAGTTTCACCTCGCAATGCACTGCTTCATCTGCAAGGTGAAAACCGGCAAACTGACACTCTTGGAACATGAGGCCGCCAAATGGCTCGGCTTTCAAATGCTGGATACTGTGGAATGATTGCCTGCAGACGAGATGGTTGTGGATATGCTGAAAAAAGGGATGTGACCTAATTGCCACCCCGCTACGTATCTTATGTTTTGTCAAGCAAGAATGCCATGCCGTTGCTGGCCTTCACCTCTATCAATGTGCATTCTCCCTTGTACCTTGCTCTTTGGCTTTCTTTTAAATATCTTGCAGTAAGCAAGTTATATAGATTAAGCCTTTTGTGCTGCACGTTTTTCAAGCGACTTTTGTTTTTAAGGGTACGGTATTTCTCTGATATGGCAATGGTTTTCTTCAGGAAAATTGCTGTTTCGTCAAAATCGTAAATAATGTATGGGCGCTTATGCCGTTTGTACACAAACATGGATTGTTGAACTATTAAACAAATTGGCATCATGATTTACGGATACATCAGAGTGAGCAGTGACAAACAGACAGTAGAAAACCAACGCTTTGAGATAAACAAGTTCTGCGAGCGTGAGAAACTTGCCATCGATGGGTGGATAGAGGAAACCATCAGCGGCACCAAGGCATACAACAAGAGAGAGCTGGGCAAGCTACTCTGCAAAGTACAGAAGGACGACCTCATTATTTGCGCCGAGCTTTCCAGACTTGGACGCAACCTTTTCATGATTATGGAAATTCTCAACGTCTGCATGACCAAGGAGTGTCGTGTTTGGACTATCAAGGACAATTATCGTCTTGGCGACGACATCCAAAGCAAGGTCCTTGCCTTTGCCTTCGGATTGTCTGCGGAAATAGAGCGAAACCTTATCAGTCAGCGAACCAAAGAGGCATTGGCAAGGAAGAAGGCAGAAGGAGTGAAACTGGGACGAGTAAAAGGAAGCAAGAACCGACATAACAAACTATCGGGCAAAGAAGAAAAAATAGCCAAGTGGTTGAGTAAGGGCATATCGAAAGCAGAAATCGCCAGACGCTGCAAAGTAAACGTAAGCACAGTGTTCAGATATATCAAAGAGATTTCTTCACGCCAAAGTATCGTCCCTCAGGATGCAACGGTTTCGACATCGTGATTGGGAACCCGCC
>CAVKWN010000023.1:36649-38878 GCA_963660075.1 Lachnospiraceae bacterium | reverse complement strand
GAGGTGGCGAGCCTGATGGGAGGCATCGTGAAAAGCCTCTTGGTGAAGGATGGCCAAAGGGTGAGCCGAGGCCAGGTGGTGGCGATGATAGAGAACACCGACGTGGTGTCGCTGCAGCGCGAGTATTACTCAGCCTATAAGGAGAGCGAGGTGTCGCGCGTGGAGCTTGAGCGTCAACGCAAGCTGTCGAGCAATGGCGCGGGCGTGGGCAAGAACCTGCAGTTGGCAGAAAAGAACTATCGTATAGCGTGCGCCAACATGGTGGGCATTGCGCGCCAACTGTCGCAACTCGGCATAGGCACGGCCACCGTGGCACAAGGCCGCTTCACCACGGTCTTCCCCTTGCGCGCCCCGATGTCCGGCACCGTCAGCCAGCTGACGGCAAGCATCGGCAGCTATGCCGACATGCAGACACCGCTCATGAAGATACGCGACAACAATGCCCTGGAGTGCGACTTGAACGTGTTTGAGAAAGACGTGAACAAGGTGAAGAATGGCGACCGCGTGCGCATGGAGCTTGCCAACCAGCCCAATGTGACACTCACCGGGACGGTATATGGCATGAACCAATATTTCAACGACGGCACCAAGTCGGTGGCCGTGCACGTGAAGCTTGACAACGCCAAGGGCGCACGGCTTTTCGACGGCATGTATGTCTCGGGCCTGATTGCCACGGGAAGGCAAGAATGCAAGACCTTGCCGACCGACGCCATAGTGAGCTCAGACGGCAAGACCTATGTCTTCGCCCTCAACAAGTCGCCCAAGAACGGCAAGTTTGAGTTCTCACGCCACGAGGTCACCACAGGCGTGAGCCAAGGCGGATACACCGAGGTGGCACTTTGCGAGCACATACAGAAAGACCAAAAGATAGTTACCGAGAGCGCGTCGTATCTCGCCTCCATGACTGCCGATCACGGCGAGCACAATCATTGAACGCCAGGCTATGTTTCAGAAACTTATTGACTATTCGATAGGCCACAAGCTCGTTGTCTGCGTGCTGACCTTGGCCCTTGTGGCATGGGGCGTGTGGTCGCTTGTGAACCTTCCCTTCGACTCCACGCCCGACATCACCGACAACCAAGTGCAGGTGATAACCCAAGCCCCGTCGCTTGGCGCGCAAGAGGTGGAACAATATATCACCACGCCCATAGAGATGGCGTTGGCGAACATCCCACGCCTTGAGCAGCGACGCAGCATCTCGCGTAGCGGACTGTCGGTCATAACGCTTGTCTTCGACGACAATGCCGACATTTATTGGGCACGATCCCAAGTGAGCCAGATGCTCAGCGAGGCAGTGAAGGACCTGCCAAAGAACACCGACACGGAGATGGGACCCATAGCCACGGGCCTTGGCGAGATATACCATTACACCGTGAGGACGAAAAAGGGATATGAGAACAAATACAGCCTCACCGACCTGAGAACTATACAAGACTGGATCGTAAGGAAACAACTCTCCGGCACGCCTGGCGTGGCAGAGGTGAGCGGCTGGGGAGGTTATGTGAAGCAATACGAGGTGGCGTTGAGCACCGACCGCCTTAACGCCAACGGCATAAGCATTGCCGAAGTGTTCAACGCTATAGAGAAGAACAATGCCAACACGGGAGGAGGCTACATCGAGGAGAACGCCAACCAATACTACATTCGTGGCATTGGCGTGGCAAAGTCGCTCGACGACATTGCTGACATCACCGTGAAAAACGTATCGGGCACACCTGTCAGGGTGGGCGACGTGGCAGACGTGAGATATGGCCACGCCACACGCTTCGGTGCGGTGACGCGCAACGGAGAGGGCGAAGTGGTGGCGGGTATAGCCATCATGCTGAAAGGCGAGAACTTCCAGGAGGTGATAAAGAACGTGAAGCATCGCATGGCGCAGATACAGAAGAGCCTGCCCGAAGGCGTGGTGATAGAGCCGTTTATCGACCGCACCAATCTCGTGAACCGTGTGGAAGGCACCATTGCCCGAAACCTCATAGAGGGCGGACTGATAGTGATTTTCGTGCTCATACTCTTCCTTGGCAACGCTCGCGCCGGACTTGTGGTGGCGAGTGTCATTCCGCTGAGCATGCTCTTCGCCTTCGGCATGATGAAACTCTTTGGCATAGACGGCAACCTGATGAGCCTTGGCGCGATAGACTTCGGCATGATAGTGGACTCGGCTGTGATAATAGTGGAGGCCGTGGTGCTGCATTTGAAAGTGAAGAGTGAAGAGGGAAGAGTGAAGAG
>CAVKWN010000023.1:35395-36492 GCA_963660075.1 Lachnospiraceae bacterium | reverse complement strand
ATCATCATGATAGTCTATGTGCCTTTGATGACCCTTGTGGGCATTGAGGGCAAGATGTTCCGCCCTATGGCGCTCACCGTGTTCTTCGCCATACTCGGAGCCTTCATCCTGTCGCTCACCTACGTGCCCATGGCGAGCAGCCTCTTCCTTAGCAGGAAGATACGCGTGAGGGAGACCCTCTCCGACAGGATGATGCTTAAACTCAGAGGCGTGTATGCCAAGGCGCTCGATTGGGCGTTGGTACGATATAAGGACGTGATAACTGCGGCCGTGGCGTTGTTCGCCGTAAGCCTCGTGGCGTTCAAGTTCCTTGGTGGGGAGTTCATTCCCACGCTCGACGAGGGCGACTTTGCCGTGGAGATGAGCATGGCTCAAGGCACGTCGCTGTCGCAGATGGTAAAGACGTGCGGCAAGGCTGAGGCGTTGCTGAAGCGGAAGTTCCCGGAGATAAAACAGGTGGTGAGCCGCATTGGCAGCGCGGAGATACCCACCGACCCCATGCCCGTGGAGCGTGCCGACATCATGGTGGCATTGAAACCCAAGGCAGAGTGGACCTCGGCAAAGTCGACGTCGGAACTTATGGAAATGATGGAGGAGACCCTCAAGACCATACCGGGACTTGAGGCGGAGATATCGCAACCCATCCAGATGCGCAACAATGAGCTGCTTACAGGCATTAAGCAAGACGTGGCGATAAAGATCTATGGCGACGACCTTGACGAGCTCTCGCGTCAGGCAAACAAGGTGAAAGGCATCATAAGCGGAGTGGAAGGCGTAAGCGGAGTGTCGGTGGAAGAGGTCTCCGGACTGCCACAGGTGAACGTCAAGTACAACCATGAGCGTATGGCGCGTTATGGCATAAACGTAGACGATGTGAACAACGTGGTGGAGTCGAGCTTTGCCGGTGCCACGGCAGGAAGCGTCTACGAGGGCGAGCGCAAGTTTGACATCGTGGTTCGCATCGACAATGCCGAGCGCAACGCCAATAGGCTTGCCGACCTCGCCGTGCCATTGCCCGATGGAGGCTTCGTGCCATTGTCGCAGATAGCCGACATCGTGTATGAGCCAGCTCCGGCCCAGGTGTCGCACGAGAACGG
>CAVKWN010000023.1:33797-35115 GCA_963660075.1 Lachnospiraceae bacterium | reverse complement strand
GTGTGGGCGTTGTGGCTTCGCGGAATGCCGTTCTCCATATCGGCAGGCGTGGGTTTCATTGCCTTGTTTGGCGTTGCCGTGCTCAACGGCATCGTGCTCATAGGCCAGATGAACCAGTTGCAGCGCGATGGAGTGGGAGACATTCATGAGCGGATAATGGAGAGTTGCAAGACCCGGTTGCGCCCTGTGCTCATGACCGCCCTTGTGGCTTCGATGGGCTTCTTGCCAATGGCCCTGTCGCATGGCGATGGGGCGGAGGTGCAACGGCCGCTTGCCACGGTGGTGATAGGCGGTCTCGTGACCTCTACGCTTCTCACCTTGTTCGTGTTGCCCGCCATATATAAGATGTTCACTAAAAAATGAAAACAGCATTGATGATGACAAGATGCTTTATAGTTGTATCCATGGCATTGCTCTCGCTGCCCACGATGGCGCAGCAGGGCAAGAACATGACCCTGAAACAGTGTATAGGCATAGGCTTGACAAATAACTATGGCATTAAAGCCGCGGAGAAAAGCGTGGAGCGTGCCAAGGTGATGCAAGGCACGGCGTGGGACTTGGACAAGACTGATATCACACTGTCGCAGGACCCCACGTCGGGTGGAAGCACAGACAATGCCCTCTCGCTGACACAGCAGATTGAATTCCCCACGGTTTACGTGGCAAAGGGAAAACTGTTGAAGGCTGAGACAAAGGTTGAACGTGGCAAGGCGGAGGTGGCCAGGCAGCAGCTGAGTACAGACATTGCCTCAACATATTACCAACTGGTTTACAAGCAGGAACTGATAAACATTCTGCAAGTGCAAGACAGCGTGATAGGGAGGTTTTGTAGCATTGTAGCCAAACTGCACGAGGCTGGAGAGGCACGAAAATTGGAAAAGATGACGATGGAGCGAAAATTGACTGACAACCGTCATGAGCTGCTTCAGGCCAAGAACGATTTTGCCGTGCTCCAGAAACAGATGATGACCCTGATGAACGTCGCGGAGCCTGTGTTGCCAGCCGAGAAGAAGTTGGAGGCGTTGACCTTGGACTTGAGCGATTTCAATTTCTATAATACCCCGGAGGGACAGTTGGCACAAGACAAGATAGCGGTTGCCGACAAGGAGGTGACGCTGGCGAAGAACGGTTATGCCCCGTCGCTGTCGGTGTCGCTGCGCAACCAACTGGTGATATCGTCGTGGAACCCGTACCATCAAGACCGCTCAAGGTTCAGCGAAGGCAACTTCATGGGGTTTGAGGTCGGCATAGGCGTGCCGTTGTTCTTTGGTGCCACGAAGGCTAAGGTGAAGGCGGCAAAACGCGACCGCGAGATAGC
>CAVKWN010000023.1:31105-33564 GCA_963660075.1 Lachnospiraceae bacterium | reverse complement strand
CGATAAACGATTACAACCAAGTGGTAATATCATTGCTTCAGGCCAACGGGGAAATAGGGAAGCTATGACCTCAGCGCCGTCTGTCTTTCCCATTAAAAAAAAACGCGCATGAGTGGTCTGCCGTGACCGCTCATGCGCGTTTGCTTATTTCACAATGCCTTTCTCAAGATATTCCTCAAGGTTTACCCTTACACGTGCCGCGGCATCGTCTGCCGCCACCTTCTTCATGTCGGAGTCTACCATGAGTTTCACGAGCTCCTCGAAGGATGTCTGGGTTGGGTTCCATCCCAGTTCCGCCTTTGCCTTGGTTGGGTCGCCCCAAAGGTTTACCACGTCGGTGGGGCGATAAAAGTCGGGCGACACCTCAACAAGGGTCTTGCCCGTGGCCTTGTCTATGCCTTTCTCGTCGGAGCCTTCGCCTTGCCATTCGAGTTCTATGCCCACGTGGTGGAAGGCAAGCGTGGCAAACTCCCTCACGGTGTGTTGCTTGCCCGTGGCTATGACGAAATCGTCGGGCTTCTCGTTTTGCAGTATGAGCCACATGCATTGCACATAGTCTTTGGCGTAACCCCAGTCGCGTCGGCTGGAGAGGTTGCCGAGATACAGCTTTTCTTGTTTGCCTTGCTTAATGCGTGCTGCGGCAAGCGTTATCTTGCGGGTGACGAAAGTCTCGCCGCGTCGTTCGCTCTCGTGGTTGAAGAGAATGCCGTTGCACGCGAACATGTTGTACGCGTCGCGATATTCCCTCACGATCCAAAAGCCGTATTGCTTTGCCACTGCATATGGCGAGTAGGGGTGAAAAGGCGTGTTCTCGTTTTGAGGCACCTCCTCGACTTTTCCGTATAGCTCTGACGTTGAGGCTTGGTAGACGCGGCAAGAGTCGGTAAGCCCAAGCTGCCTCACGGCTTCAAGGATGCGCAACACTCCCACGGCATCAACGTCGGCAGTGTATTCTGGTGAGTCGAAGCTCACTTGCACATGGCTTTGCGCCGCGAGGTTGTAGATCTCCGTGGGGCGCACCAAGCCAATCACGCCAAGGACGCTCATGGAGTCGCTGAGGTCAGCGTAGTGGAGGTGAAAATGCGGCTTGCCCTCCAAGTGGGCGATACGTGGCCTGAAGTCGACGGAAGAACGACGGATGACACCGTGCACATCATATCCTTTTTCAAGCAGGAACTCAGAGAGGTAGGAACCGTCCTGTCCTGTTATGCCCGTGATAAGGGCTACTTTCCTTGTTGTCATAATTAAAGTTGGTTTGTTTTGCAAATTTCGCTAAATTTCATGACAGTAGCAAGCTTTTATAATGGAAATAGCACATTTTTATATAGGCATGATGGTATTGACGCTCTTTTCTTGTCATTTTCTTGCCATCATCCTGTTGTCTCCATTGGTTAATAATAATCAAGATGAGTTTGCCGGTTTCGATTAATTTTCTTACTTTTGCAATAATTATGAATAACCGCAACTACTCTATTGATGTATTGAAATTCGTGCTCGCCATAATGGTTGTGATCATCCATACGGGCGACTGGTTTGCCCACCAAGCGTTAATGCCGCTGGCAAGGAGCGCCGTGCCTTGCTTTTTCATGATATCGGGCTATCTGCTTTATTCGCGCGGCGGGATAGGGCGCGAGAGGTTGTTGCGCAATGTGCGTCATATAGGCGTGATGTGTGCGTGGACACTTGTGTTGTTTTCCGTCGTCGACGTGACACGAATGCTCTATAACCACACGATGAATCTGCCCACTGCCGTAGACGCAGGACTTTTGTTGGTATTCAACCATTATCCATGGCCTGTTGGCGGCCACCTTTGGTATCTTCTGGCCTACCTGTATGTGCTCATCATCATGCTGGCGGTGGACAAATTCCGCCTTTGGCACTTGCTTTTCGTTTCGGCTCCGCTGCTTTTCGCGGCATATTTTTGGACGCTGCACCATGGCATGCACGAATACGTTTACCGCAATTTTTTGCTTGAGGGATTGCCCTGTTTCGCTGTTGGCGCAATGGTGAAACACTGGCGACACCGCATAACAGGCCGTATAGACAGAAAACTTTTTGCGGGGGGGGCAGTTTTCTTCTTGCTTTCAGCCTATGCAGAATCGTGTTTGACAGGCGAGTTTTGCAACAAGCCTGTTCGCGAGAGCTATTTCAGCACCCCGTTTCTTGCGCTTTTCATCCTGCTGTTCGCGATTGCCACACCAACCACAAAGCCCAATTGGTTTTCGCGCATGGGATGCGACTATTCCACCTGCATATACATATTCCATATGCTTTTCGTTTATGTCTTCTATCTGTTGACTTCCCGTTATCTACCACTTGTCAGCCAAACAGTTTACCAGTACATCTCGCCGCTCGTCATTCTCGTATGCTGCGTGGCAATGACGTGGACATTGCGGCGTATGGGGATGAAGATTTAAAAGTTACATCGTAAGATGTTGAAAGAGGTGTTTTTGTGAAAC
>CAVKWN010000023.1:0-30868 GCA_963660075.1 Lachnospiraceae bacterium | reverse complement strand
CCTGTTGTCTTGGCTTCTGACGTGCCGTTGATTCCGTGGATGCCAGTCGTGGTGTTGATGAAATCCTCAGCAGCCTTGATGGCTTCCTCAAGCTTGTTTTTTCCGCTTTCCTCGTAGGATGTGTAGTTGTAGCTCTGCAAGGCATCTTTGATTTGGCTTACAATCTCCTCGATCTTGGCAGTGTCGTCTGACTTGAAAAGCTCGCTGCTTGAGTCAAGGTAGCTTGCGGCCTTCTTGAAGAGGCTTACATACTCAGCGTAAGCTTCCTTCTGGGCTTCAGAGATGAAGAGCCAGTCGTTGCAAGGGCCTTGAGTCTTGGCTGCGGTGTACTTGTAATCATTATCGGTGTCAACGTTGAAATAACGTGGGCTGTAAAGTCCCCACTTGCTTGACAATTTGTAAGCTGCGTTTTTGTCGGTTGTTGTGCCCGTAGCTATAGAGAATGAAGTAGCCGTGCTGCTATTGGAAATCTCAGCTGTCCAGGTTAAGCCCAAAACGCTAGTCATTGATAAAACATATTCACCGTCTTTTCTTGTGAATGTGTATTTGCCGTCGTCTTCGTTAACGTTCCAAAGAGTTGCGTCGTTGACATCGGTCTTGGAAGGGGTGTTGTCGATGGCGAAAATCTTCGCGCCGACATTGTAGAGATAAAACTCTCCAGTCTCAATGGTTTCGCCCATCCAGAATTCAGACTGGGCGGCTGGCTGCAAATCTTGTGTTGTTGTTTCCTGTGCGCTTGCCGTTGCCACGCCTAAAGTCATGACAGCGGAAAGCATCAATCCCTTTACCATGTTTTTCATTGTGTAAATTTTTCTCATGTAAATAAAATTATGTTTGTAAGTATAATATTCGCTCCCTATTGATTTCTTGTTTTCTTAATTTTGATGCAAAATTACCCCAAAAATACAAAACCAGGAAGATTTGAAAGAGTTTTTTAACAAAACAAAGACATTCTTCCCACATTGTTGCATGTGGGAAGAATGTCTTAAAAGGTGACAGCTAATGTCTTAATTATATTTCTTGGTGTCCCACCAAACGCGAACGTTCATGCCGTCGCCTTGGTTTTGGTTGAGCGACTTTTCGGAAGCGCTCGGGTTCTCCCTTAGCTCATCGTCGGTGTAGCGCAACTTCTTGATGAAAGTGCCTAAAGGAAGAGTCGATTCCAAGGTCGTGGCAACGGGTGTAAGCTCTGGCAGTCCGGTGCGTCTGAACTCAGCCCATGCCTCACTTCCGTCAGGATAGAGGGCTATCCATTTTTGCGTGATGATTTGCTTTAGGTGACCGTCGGTAGTTGACTCCGATTTCCAGGCAACCTTACCGGTTGTCTTGTAAGTCTCGTCATCGTTTGTCGTGTAGTACTTCGCGTCAACTAGTGCTCTCTCGGCATCGAATGAAGCTTGGATGCCGGCCAGATAGTTGGCTTCGGCATCGCCGGCACCGCTCCATCCTCTCAATGCAGCCTCAGCCTTGAGGAAGCATACCTCGGAGTAGTCCATCACCTTCTGACGTTTGCCTATATCAAACGTGCTTTCGTTGTTGTCGGCGCTGTTCCACAAAGGCATGGTCTGAGAACCCCAAACATAGGATTGCTGGTCGGCTGGATATTGGGCCAGCTGCTCTGCTGACAAACCATTGGGAACGCCCTTGAACTCAGGAGTCTCGGCAGATGATCCCGAGGTGTGGCCAAACCAGAGGGAGGTTCGTGGGTCGAGCACTGTGCTTTGATTCTTCAGGGTGTTTTCCATGGTTTTGCTCATGGCAAACTCACCCCATCCGGAGATTTGGAAAAGCGGCCATCCGTTGGCTCCTGTCCCTGAAATGTAGACGCCGGCATTGTCGTCGGTGGTTGAGAGCAATCCGCCTTCCGCCTTCAATGCCGCCTCGCCTTCTTGCTTTGCCGTCGTGGGGTCAATGTAGGCTATTCTCAGCGCATAGCGCAGACGCAGAGAGTTGGCAAGCTTTATCCATTTCGTCAAATCGCCGTTGTAGATGAGGTCCTGATTGTCCTTGAAGGTGATCATGGACGCGTCGTTCTTGTGCTTTGACAAGTATTCGGAAGCCTCGGTGAGTTCCTTGAACACGTCCTTGTAGATGCTTTGCTGGCTTTCGTACTTCGCGTTGCTGTTGCCCTTCGCAGCTTCAGTGTAAGGTATGTCTCCGAAGATGTCGGTGGTCAGCGCTGTGCAACGAGCCGTGAAGATTCGGGCAACCTGATAGATGTTGCCATAGCCCTCATTTGCATTCACTATTTCTTGAATGGCGCGCAACTGCTTGAGCACGCCCACATAGTAAGAATTCCAGAAGCCATCGGTGACCCACGAGCTGTTGTAGCTGTAACTGTCGGAACTAAAGTAGGATGCGGTGTTGGCAAAATACTGCGCGTAGAGGTTCGTGTGCAGGTTGTCGCCAACCTGATACTCCCATGAACCGATATGTGTGCCCCATTCTTGCATGTAGGGGACGATGTATCCCGGATTGCCGTCGGTGATACCTGTGGGGTCAGTGTTCATGCTGTCGAACTTGTCAGTACATCCTGCAGCAAGTATGCCTACCAAACACGCAATGCCTATATGATTGAATCTGATTTTCATACTGTTGAGATTTAGAATTTGACATTAAGTGAGAAACCGAAGCTGCGTGTCGGTGGCATAGAGGCAAGCTCAAATGCCTGGGCATAGTCGCTGCGTGAGAATGCGCCTTCAGGGTTGACTGGCGCGTCCTTGTGGAAGTAGAACAAGTCGCGACCGACAAGCGAGAGCTTGACATACTTGATAGGAGTGTTTGCAAACCACTTGGCAGGAAGGATGTAGCCAAGCGACATCTCGCGCATCTTGACGTAGCTGCCACTGTAGAGGAAAGCCTCTGAAATGCCGTCGGAACCTGCGATGCTTGTCCAATAGGTCTCGGCGCTCACGCCCTTGGTGTTTTTCTGTCCGTCTTCTGTTACGCCGTCAACAACAATCAGTTCGCCATCCTTGCGACCGTAGAGGGTCTTTGCCGACGTGCCTTGCTGACAAGCATAGTTGTCGGTGTTTGAGATGAATTGCCCGCCATGACGAATGTCAACAAGTGCGGAGAAGCTGAGGTCGCGCCAACGAAGTTGAGTGCCCACAGAACCAGTCCATTTGGGAAGCATGTTGCCAATGACCTTGTCGCTTTCCGACTCAGGCAAGCCATTGCTGTCCACTATTATACGCCCTTGTGAGTCGCGCTTGTAGGCCTTGCCCACGATGTCGCCATAGCCTCCGCCGGCATTAACCACTACCTTTCCGATGCGAATCTCGCCTAAGGTGTAGCGCGAAATGTCGGTGTCGAGATAGTCGCAAGAAGTGCGGTTGAGACCCCAGTTGATGTTTACGTCCCACTGCCAGTCCTTGGTCTTTATTGGCGTGCCGCTAAGCATGAGCTCCACGCCATGGCTCTTGATCTTTCCAGCGTTGATGCTCTTCGACTTATAGCCAGATGAACCAGGCAAGCCAATGGTGAGGATCTGGTTTGTTGTTTGCGTGTTGTAATAAGTGAAGTCGAGGGTCAAGCGGTTGTTGAAGAAATGAGCCTCTGTTCCCACCTCGGCGGAGTTGGTCTTCTCAGGTTTGAGATCGGCGAGAGCCTTGACGTTGCTCATATACTCTTTGATGACACCCGGATTGACCTTGTCACCATCGGCGTCAAGCTTGTCGCCTGAAGTCCAAAGGTAATAGAGTGTAGCCAGCTGGTAAGGGTCGGTGTCGTTGCCCACTTGTGCCCACGAACCACGCACCTTCCAGAAGTCAACCCATTTGGGGAGATTCAAGACCTCAGACAGTATGGCGCTGAGGCTTACGGAAGGATAGAAATATGAGCGATTGGTGTTTGGCAATGTTGATGACCAGTCGTTACGGCCTGTTACGTCAAGATAAGCCCAGTTCTTATATCCGAACGAAGCAGAGAAGAAAGCAGATTGAATCTCTTTCTTGGAATAAGACTCTGTGACGGTTTGGTTTAGGCCGTTGGCCAACGTGATGACATTCGGAGTGGCGAACAGGCCAGAGTATCCTGCCAGCCCGTCGTTTCTCTGATTCATTACCGATGTGCCAAGGTTGGCATTGATGGATACATCGCCAAAGGTCTTGTCGAAATAAAGAATCAAGTCGGCGTTAAACTCCTTGTTGGTCAAGTCGTTGTTGGTGTATTGAGATGCCGTGCTCGTTGGGTCGGGAAGGGTGTTGTAGTTTTTGATCTTGTCGTTGTACCAGTCTAACCCCACTCTTCCTGTCAACTTGAGATAGTCAGTGAACTTTACAGTGGCATTGACTTGGCCAATCAGCTTGTTGCGGTCCATGAGATTGCCGTTGGCAGTGTCGGTGAGAGAATATGGGTTGGAATAGTTGTCGCTCGGTCCAGACCAGTTGACAGAATTGTAATAATATTTTCCGGTTCCTTGTGGGTTCTTGAGGTCGCTCAACCTTATTCCACGTGGCAGTTTCACCAATTGCGTCATTACGCCATATTCGCCTTGCCCTGGACGGTTGCGAGTCTTCTCGTGCATATAGTTGATCTTAACACCAAGGGTCAGGAATTTGTTGGAGAACTCCGTGTTCAGGTCGAAATATTGCCTGTTCTGCGAATAGTTGGGCACGACATCCTTGGCTCGTGAGTCGGTAAATGAGAATCGTCCACGCGTGTTCTCTCCACCGGCAGTAGCCGTTACAGTGTTGGTGTAGTTTACGCCAGTCCTGTAAAAGTCGGTAATATAGTCTTTTTGAGGCGTGAGGGCATACTGGCCGTAATTGGTATCGCCATAAAGAACGTTTCGCCAATTGTCCACCATGGTGCCGTCGAGTTTTTGTCCCCAGCTCATCTTGGAATTCATGTCGTATTTTCCTGCCGTGCCTTGGCTATACTCGTTTTGATACTCGTAGGGTGAATAAACCTTGGTGATGTCGAGCGTGCCGTTGTATTCGAGCCTTAGAGGTTGGTTCTTCTTGCCTTTCTTTGTCGTTATGACGATGGCACCGTTTTGAGCCCGTGATCCGTAGAGAGCCGCGGCGTTGGCACCTTTCAGCACGGAGATGGTCTCGATGTCCTCAGGGTTTATTTCAGATGCTGAGCCTGAGTAGTCGAATCCGCCCCATTGAGTGGCTTGCTCCACGCTATTGTCGCTAATGGGCAGTCCGTCTACGACCCATAATGGTTGGTTGTTGCCCGACAAAGAGTTGAGACCGCGCATGACGATTCTCGTGGAACCGCCAAGACCTGTTCCTGACTGTGAAATCTGTACGCCAGCCACCTTGCCTTGCAGCATGTTGGCCACGCTGAAGTTCTTGTTTTCCGTGAGACCATCCGCCTTGACTTCCTGCATGGCATAACCCAATGCCTTTTTCTCGCGCTTTATGCCCAATGCCGTGACGACAACCTCGTTGAGCTCGTGGTCGGAAGGTTGCAACACGACACGAATGCCAGAGCCATTCGCAGTCACTGTAGCCGTGGTGTAGCCAAGATAAGAAATCTTGAGCTTGGCACCCTTTGACACTTCCAAGGAGAAATTACCGTCAGAATTGGTGATGGTGCCATTCTTGGTTTCGCCCTCGAAAACGCTGGCACCTATTACCGGGTCACCATTTTCGTCGAGAACGACGCCTTTCACGGTCACTTTTGCCTGTTCAATGGCCCTTGTTGCCTCTGTCGCATTGGTAGCATTAGTTGTGACGCTCGACAAACATAGTAGACCGATCGCGAGAACTGCAGAAGTTCTTCTGGTGCCTCTTTGAGGCTTTGTGTTTGGTCTCATATTCATTGAATTTAAGTTAGGTAATACATGGTTTGTTTCCTGCCGATGATTTGTCATCGGTCTTGGGTCATCCTTTTCATATCTGCATATACATGATTTTGGTTAATTGATATTGTTAAGTCATGTCGCAAAAGTATGTCAAAATTTAATAACTGGCAAATGTTTTTACAAATAAATATCAAACTGTTCGTGTTTTTAACATTAGGCTAACTTTGCTAAGAGAGATAAGATTCTTGCAATGCCGTTGGCAATGGTAGCTATATAAAAACTTTATTAAGTATGAGGGCTTAAGTTTTCCAATACATTCCCCTCTTTGTGAAAAAAGCAGTGAGCAGTAGGCACAAGCCAGTGAGGACGACACCTTGAATGAAACCAAGCAATGGCGTGCTGCAAAGGTTTGTCAACATTGGATAAACTTGACACAACTGTAGAAGAGGAATGACGGCGAGCCCATTGCTGACATAAGCCACCATGGGGTTGCGTCCTACAAGTTCAAGAGGCTCGCTCAGCCACCGCACGTGGTAATGGTCGCAGACGATGGTTAGAAAGAGTAGGGCAAAGAAAGCCAACCCACAGGTGACAAAGAGATAGCTCAGCGTGACATCGTCCTTGCGAATGCCACCCTCGTAAGCCTCGACTATAAGTCCCATGGCAAGAGTATAAGTGCCGCAAAGGAAAAGCTTACGCCAATATCCCATCTCGCCATCTCCCTTGCTCAGCATGGCCCAAAGAAGCGTGAGTATTATTGCCGAGATGAGGATGTTTATAAGCAGAGAGCGGCAGAAAAGGGTAATGACGTTGGCTACAATGAGCGCAAGAGACAGGAACGCTATGAAGGGTGCCGACTTGATCTTTTCTTTTGCTTGAGACGTGCATCCTTTTTTAAGCCAACGTGTCATGAGTTCACCAGCGATGGTGCCGGGGATGATGATAAGCAGATATTCTTGGTAGGCGATGTTGTACAGCCATGGCGCAATGGTAAAATCACGCACGGCTTGTTGCCATGCCCCGTCTGTTTTAGCCGACATGAAAAAGGCCATGAGAAGTGGGATGAGGGCGAGGCGTGCAATTGGCTTTCTTGGCGTAAGCAGATAGATGATGGAACCCGTTAATGACACATTGGCGAGAATGAGCATGATGATGTCTTCATCTTTCAGCATGAACGGCTTGCCTTCGGCATACGGCTGGAACAGTATCAGCGCAATTGCGGCGACATAGGTCAAGCTGTTAACGGTGCTGTTGCCCCATTTGTTGAGATGGAAAGGATTGGGCATGAACAGCATGAACATAAGGGCAAACGCCATAACGGCTACCACCTCGTTCATCCATGAAGCCGGATAGCCCAGCATGTAAGGATAGACGTGGATAACGAAGATGGCGAAGAACGTGAGTTTCATCCAACGGATGGCGATCTTCTTCAGCAGCGTGAATTTGCCCATACCTTTCTCCAATAGCCGTCCTATGGAAAGAGGTATGGCGGCACCCATGCTGAACAGGAAGAACGGAAAGATGAGGTCAACCCATGTAATGCCGTAGATGTGAGGGTTGAAGACATGGGTTGGAGGAGGTTCTTGAGCATGATACATCCATTCGGGTAGAATGCCGAAGGCCTCGGTCGCGGCGAGAATCATTGTCATAATGGCATAGCCCCTCAGCGCGTCCAGAGAGCGGGCGCGCCGAGGGGCTATGTTAGTGACATTAGAAAAGTCGTGACTTGTCATTCCGCTTTTTTACTTTTGTCCTCGTCCTGTTTGGTCCAATACCGTTCAATGTCCTCCAACGACATTCCGGCAGTTTCCGGTATGCAGCGCCACATGATGAGAATATAAGGTACGCACATTACGGCAAAGAGGATGAAAGTGCCGGTAGGCCTTAGGTTTTCGAGCATCCACGGAGTGAGTTGTCCGATGAGGTAAGTGCCTATCCATAAGGCAAAACCAGCTATCGACATGGCCAAGCCACGAACCCTGTTGGGGTACATCTCGGAAAGCAGGACGAAGACCACGGCGCTGATGCTCACGGCACAGCAGAACACGTAAAGCAGGAAGAACGTGAGCATGAACCACACGCCTAAGTTCCAACTCTCATGGAAAGAGAAGTAGACGGCAATCATGATGAGGCAGAAGATCATGCCAGACACGCCGTAGTATATGAGTTTGTGGCGTCCGACCCTGTCTATGATGAATGTGGCGAGAACGGTCGTGAGCATATTCACTATGCCAACGAGCACTTGGCAGAATAGAGGATCGCTCATGCCTGCATCCTTGAAGATGGACGGACCATAGTAGAGCACGGCATTCACGCCCATGAACTGCCCCAGGATGGCTATGCACACACCGAGGATTACGGCTTTGAGGATGCCAGGTTGAAGCAAATGTTTCCACTCAGACTTTGTCTCACCGGCAATGGTCGATTTTGTGTCGGCGACTTGTTTCTCGACATCTTCCTTGTGCGTATAAATTTTCCCGAAGATGCTTATGGCCTTGCTGTCCTTGTTTTGCGTGATGAGCCAACGAGGGCTTTCCGGGATGATGAAAAGAATGATGAGGAAGAAAAGAGCCGGCAGCCCTTCCATGCCTAACATTCCTCTCCACACTTCGCCTACGAAGATGAGCTGCAGCCAACTGTTGTCGAAATGACTGGTATGTGAGAAATTGAGCAGCAGGTAGTTGACGACGTATGCCGCGAGAAAACCTATTGTCACGGCGAGTTGGTAGAGCGAGACGAGCTGGCCGCGATATCGTGTGATGGAAATCTCTGAGATATAGACGGGCGCTACCACGGAGATGATGCCTATGCCCAAGCCACCTATGATGCGTGCCGCGACAAGGAAATGAAATGATGTGGCAAGGGCGCACCAGAAGGCAGAGATGGTGAAGAGGGCGGCAGAGATGAACATCGTGGGGCGGCGTCCGAGCCTGTCGCTCATGATGCCAGCCATGGCAACGCCACAAATGGATCCGATGAGTGCGCAACCAACATACCACCCCTGTTGCATCACGTCGAGGCGGAATTGTGCCACCACGTCATCGATGGTACCAGAGATTACGGCTGTGTCGTAGCCGAAAAGCAGTCCGCCTAAGGCAGCCACTATGGCAAGGAAAAACACGTAGCCTAACTTTACGGTTTTCATTTGGATGGGATGTTTACTTGATGTTGAAATATTCCTTATAACGGTCGTATAGGTGATGAGCCTGTATGTATGCCGATTGCGGACTGAGGAAGTGGGAGAACTCAAATGTGATAGCCTTGTCGTAGTTGCAACGTTTGGCTGCCTCAAGCTTCAGGCGGAGCTTGTCAAACTTGATAGGCAGGAAATGGATAGGCATGTCACGGTCAAAAGTCTCAGCATTGGTCCAGCATTGCATTCCATACTTGTCGGCAAGTTTCTTGTTGACGGAGAAGAAAGCGTCAAGCTCGTCATAGTCGATGTGCCCGTCTTGGAATGCGCAACAGTCAACGACATCGTGTATGCCATCAAAGATTTCGTTCCATTCGCGTTCGTGTTCCTTCACGCTCACAGCCTGGTCGTTGGTCATTTTACCTGTGCCCATCACGGCTTTCTTGCCATCGATCCAAGGTGAGATGAACACTGGCAAGCCATTTGAAACGTCCTTGCAGTGTTTGCCCATGGTATGGAAGGCCGGTATGGCTCCCTTGGTCTGGCGTGAGATTTCAGTGCTGACATACCATCCCTTGAAACTCTTGTGGTGGCCGTAGCGTTTCCATACCTCGTCAATGACATATTTGTTGTCGTCGATTTCCCACGACATGTCACCTGTGTCCCAATAGTGGCCAGAGTCGTATAAGCCGAAGTAGAACTTCATGTCGTATTTGTCGGCAAGGCGGAGGTACATGTCGATGAGGTCGACCGACGGCATGTAGCAACCATGCTTTTTCATCAAGTATTCTGATGGGTAAGTAATGAATTTCCTATACCCGCACCTGATTACTATCACTGTGTCGATGCCTATCGCCTTCATATTGCGGAAGTCTTGTTCCCACTCTTTCACGCCCCAGTTTTGGTGAGGAATGTCGTGGGAGATCTCGTCAAGAAAAGTACCTGTGATTTGCAGGCCCTTTGCTTTCGGCACAATGAGGTCGCCTCCAACCCCAGTGATGTTTGTCGAGCCATTTGTTTGATGGTGTCGTGCAACGGTGTTTTCTCCTTTCGCGAGTATTGGCGCGGCCATGGCTGCGGCTCCCGTGAGTAATGCTTCTTTTATGAAGTCTCTACGATTAGTCATGTTGCTTAGTATTAGCTTGTTGTTTTTTTGGGGGGGTGTCATCAAAGTCGAGTTTTAGGATTACTCGACTTTGAAGTTAGTGATTGTGCTGTTGAACTTTCCTGTCTTTTGTGTGGGGAAGTATAGTGCGCGTTGATAGCGCATACTGCGTTTTGGCTCGTAGGCTTCAAGTTGCCATGAATTGCCAGGCATGTGATTCGCCTTGTCGTCAGGGTTCACCATGTAAAAGCGCACCTGCCCGAGTTTCTCGACCAACTTCCCGTTTACGTACAGGTTTGTTGACGTGGAAGTGTTCTCTATTGTCACGTCGACATGCCCTTCCTTAGGCAATGTGTATTTGAAGCAGTCGGTATAGTATTCACGCTTGAAGCCCATTTTCCCGTTGATAGGGTCAGACAGATAGAACGTCGCGTTTGGACTTGACGTCAAAACGGTGCCTTTCTGTTCGGGTTTGCAGTCTATGCTGAAAGATATCTTATGGCCATATCCAATTTCATCCACCTGCAAGTTCAGCGACTTTTCCGGAAGGAGTTGCTGAACGGCAACGGGAAGACTGCTGACTTTCCCAAGCTCATTTACACCTGGAGCCTCCGCAAGAAGCTGACGTTTGCTTTCGAAGGTGGAGTAGGGCACGCTGGTTAGTTTGCCTGTCCAGCATTTCACGGCCATGGCTTGGAGCACTGGCAGAATGCGGACGTGCGCGTCGTGAACCGTAACGCCGTTCCCATACAAATCGTTCCACAGTGCGAACATGCCTCCCGCTATTTGAGGGTCTTGCTCGGCAAGGGTAGTGTCCCCAAATTTGGCAGGTGTCCAATTCTTGTAAATGTCCTCATTGGGCAGAATGTCGTGGTAATAATCAGCCAGAGGCACAATATAAACCCAAATGTCTGGCATGCATATCATTGACCAACCCTCGGCTTTCATGTCAGCTGCCTTTGCCATGTAGTCGGACCACATTCCCATGATGGCACCTTTTGGGCTGACAGGCGTCTTGCCGGGAGCGAAGTTCAGTGCGCCCCACAATACAGGGGTCTTACCATATTTTTTAATAAGCTCAAGATAATGGTTGGTATAGGCACGGAACTTTTCGCGGAGCTCTTCCGTGGAGTTGTTATATTCATCAGTGCCTATGTTCACGTATTTTCCTCTAAACACTGGATTCTTGCCAGAGAGGTATTCGTCGAAAAGCTTATCCATGAAGGTGTATACCTCGGGATTGTCGATGTTGAAGTGGTCCATGCCAAATTCCTTCGATCCCAAGCTTGGCTTATAGTGTGTAAATGCAAGGACGTGGGCAGGTGAGTCGATCTCCGGTATAATGTTCACTCCGAGGCTCTCCGCGAACTTCTGCAGGTCGATGAACTCAGCCTTTGTGTAATGTCCGTCTTTTGACGCAAGCCCCGGGTAGGTATCACTCTCAAGGCGGAAATCGCCAGGTGTCTTGCTCCAGTCGTTACCGAAGTAGTATTTGAAAGCGTTGTCGTTGAGGTGGATTTGCAGAGTGTTCATCTTATGATAAGCCATTATCCTTATGAGGTTTTTCAAGTAGCTTATCGGGAAGAATTTACGGCCCACGTCAAGCATGAAACCTCTCATGCCATATTGTGGAACGTCCATGGCCTCACCGCATGGTAGGGCTTTTTGCCCTTGCAACATTTGGAGCACTGTTTGCGTAGCCCAAAATGCGCCAGTTGTCGATGTAGCGTAAATCTGGCAGTTTTTGCCTATCGTCAAGCGGTATCCTTCCTTGCCTAAGTTTTTATCTTGTTTTATTGCCAGCACGATGTCACCGTCTTGTGCTTTTTTGGTTGTGATGGTCATGTCACTACCAAAGAGCAGCGAGTAGTTGCTTTTGAACTCTTGTGCTGTTTTCAATAGATTTTTGTTGGTTACTACAATTCTGCCCGAAAGTTTCATAGAGCCAGAAGCTCCGCTCCAGTGTGTGAGTTCGGGGACGACAAACGGTTTCTCGTTTGTTTGTGCTATGGCAAAAGTCTGGCATAATACCATTGCCATCAAGATTAATACCTTTTTCATGTATGTTATGTTTAGAGGCATATATAATAATATGTGATTAAGTTTTTAAAATTGGTTGCAATTTACAAGTATTTTATTAAATTGACAAGTTTTCCGCATTGTTTTTTTAGTTTCGTCGAAAAATATTTCAAAAAACATTTGTATATTTAAAAAATATTGTTTTTCTTTGCCTGTAAATAATCTATACTTAATTTATTAACCGCTAAATTTGAAAGTCGATGGAACAACAGACAGTTAAGAAGCATTCTATGCTTGCAAAGGCTTTCACGACGATGCTTGTGGCTTTTCTGTGGATAACTCTACCTTCTGCCGCGCAAACTGTTGTGAGAGGTATTGTGACGGACGCTGCTGGTGATTTCTTGCCAGGTGTTAGCGTTCAGGTGATAGGCTCGTCCAAAGTTGGTTCGGTCACGGACATCAATGGAGCTTACTCTATCAAGGCGAATGGTAAGGATGTCCTTGTTTTCTCTTATGTTGGCATGAAACAGCAAAAAGTAAAGATTGGTGGACGAAATCTTGTGAATGTAACCATGCAGGAGGATGCTTCCACGCTTACCGATGTTGTTGTCGTCGGTTATGGTACAGTAAAGAAGCAATCGCTGACAGGTGCCGTCTCGGCCATGCGAGGTGATGAACTTCTCAAAGGCCCTTCTACGAATATCTCAAGCCTTCTCGGTGGTAAACTTCCAGGCTTGTCATCTGTCCAGGTGTCTGGTGAGCCAGGTGATGACCAGGCTAGTCTTCGTATTCGTGGTTCCCAATATGCGCCACTTTATATAGTGGATGGCATGCCGCGCTCAATCAACGATGTCGACCCCAATGACATTGAGAGCGTTTCAGTCCTTAAAGATGGTTCTGCCGCAGCCGTGTACGGTCTCAATGCAGCAGGAGGTGTTGTCATTGTCACTACAAAGAATGGTCAGAAGGGCAAACCAAAAGTAAGCTATGACGGACAATATGGAATCTCGGTAAACGCCAATTTCCCAAAGTTCATGAATGGTCCAGAATATGCCTATTATTATAACATGGCAGACTATATGGACAAGTTGGCCAATGGCATAGTGAAGAATCGAGAAGAGTATACCCCAGTGTTTACAAAGGCCAATATCGAAGCCATGCTCAATGGTGACCCTTCGGATGGCTGGGACAACGTGAACTATATAGATAAGGTGTTCGGCACTGGTACGAACATGAAGCACAATGTCTCTCTTCAAGGTGGTAATGAGGATGTGAGCTACTATCTTGGTGGCGGATTCATGAACCAGAAGGGAAACATAGACAATTTTGACTATCGCCGTTATAATCTCCGTGCCAATATCACCGCAAAGGTTAATCGCGACTGGACGATCAAACTTGGAACTGTTGGTACCGTGACACGCAAGCAAACTCCAGGTTATGCTTCTGGTGGCGCTGACGATGGAAGTGGTGGAAGTGGTGAAGTCGGCTGGCTCTCCATTGGCCATCAAGCCATAATGATGCGTCCTTATCTGCCTGAGACATGGAACGGTTTGTATACTGCCACAATCCCCAATAACGCTTCGGTGGCATATAGCCCTTTGGCGGGAATATACGACTCGGGTTATAAGAAGACGCGAGGCGCGGAGGTTAACACGAATCTCTCTATTGAATATGCAGCTCCGTGGCTACCAGGATTGAAACTGAAGGCAACGGGATCCTACGACTATCTTTCATCAAAGAACAAGAATCTCAACACTCCTTACCAAACTTATTCGAAGGATCTCTCATCGGGTAGCTTTGTGTTGCTTGAGGATCCACGAGATGTGTCGTCAAACTTGAATCATGTAGCAGACGGTCAGTACACCACCGAGCAACTCGTTGGACAGTTTAGCGTTGAGTTTGCGCGAAAGTTTGGCAAGCACAATGTTGACGCGATGTTGCTGGTTGAGGGACGCGACTATAAGTCCAGCTCAATGGCTGCTTATGCTTATAAGGTTCCGTTTGCCGAGTTGCCGGAGATTAGCCTTGGTACTGCCACCAAAGAGAATCCCGTGAGCGGTTACAGTTCTCACTCCCGTACGGCAGGTTATGTCTTTCGTATGAAATACGACTACGCCGACACTTATCTTGCTGAGTTTAGCGGTCGTTACGATGGCTCATACAAGTTCAGTGGCAACGTTGCAGGTAAGCGTTGGGGATTCTTCCCGTCATTCTCTGCGGGCTGGCGTGTCTCCAATGAGTCGTTTATGGAAAGCACACATTCGTGGTTGAGCGACTTTAAGCTCCGTGCCTCTATCGGATTGCTTGGCAACGACAACGTGAGTGCGTTCTCTTATCTAAGCACGTATTCATTTGGTGCCAACCGAGTGATAGGCGGCAATATAGTCAGTTCGCTTTATACTTCGGGAATTGCGAACCCAAATCTTAGTTGGGCAAAGACACGCTCAACCAATGCCGGTTTTGACGCGACATTGTGGAATGGTTTGTTGGGTCTGTCATTTGATTGGTTCTACAATCTCAACTATGATATTCTCACCTATATGGGTGGAGACAAGTCGCCATCCATGGGCGGATATTATTCCACATACGAAAATTATAACCGATATTGCAACTACGGACTCGAATGGACGGTATCGCATCGTAACAAGTTCAATGTTTGCGGCAAACCATTCCACTACTCAGCCAGCCTCAATATGACCTGGGCAACAAGCAAGTGGCTTCGTTACCCCGATGATCCAAACACCCAGTCGTGGAGAAAGGTTGTAGGAACAGATGTCGATGCCACTTATATTTGGCTCGCAGATGGACTCTATCGTTCAGAAGAAGAGATTACCAACTCTGCTTGGTATGGCACGCGTCCCAATCTTGGTGACATAAAATACAAGGACCTTAATGGTGATGGCGTTATAGATGAGCAGGATAGAGGCCGTTTCGGTAGAAGCAACCGGCCGAAGATTATGGCAGGATTGAACCTCGGTGCAAGTTGGAATGGATTCGACTTTAATGCTCAATTCACCGGCGGTTTCAAGTTTGATGTTTCGTTGTTGGGTACATATTATAATGGCTATGACGACAACACAGTTTGGAGTCAGACCTTCAAGGAGGGAGCCAACTCTCCTCTTTGGCTTGTCCAAAACTCTTACAGTGAAGATAATACCGATGCACAGTATCCTCGCATTACACTCAGTACGGTGTCGCATGGAGGCAATAACGGGTTAGCTTCAAGTTTCTGGAACAAAAAGGGTGATTATATCAGGCTTAAGACTATACAGTTAGGATATTCGTTGCCAAAAGCTTGGACGTTGGCAATAGGCATCGAAACTGTCCGTATATACGCAGAAGCCTCCAACTTGTTTACTATTGATAGTCTTCCTACAGGAGTTGACCCGGAGTCGCCTCGTGTAAACAATGGTTACTATCCGCAGCAACGCACGTTCATGGGAGGTATCAACATCACGTTCTAACTATTTATTTTTGCAATGATGAAAACGAAATATTTTATCACAGGTCTACTTATGGCTGTCGTGGGGTTGAGTTCATGCAACAGCTTCCTGGATATAGACCCAACAGATAAGGCCAGTGACCGTTTGGTGTGGAGTAAAGCAAAATACGCGGAGTTGGCAGTCAACTATTTCTATGCTGACATGCCTAACCTTGGTAGCTTTAGTGATTATCAGTGTTTCGCTGGTTTGACGGAAGGACTTACCGATGAGTTTAAGTATGGCAACATGAACTACAACTCAGAAAACTATATACCAAATGAGATTTCTTATGGTGGTTTAGTTCTTACGCCAAGCTACGTTGATGTCTACATGGGCGTATGGGGATCCACTTATGAGGAGATACGTCGCGTGAACGAGGCTCTTTCTAAGTTGAGCAACAGCACCTTTGACGAGACTTCCAAGAAACAATACGAGGGAGAACTGCGATTCTTCCGTGGAATGTACTATTTCGAGTTGTTGAAACGGTATGGTCAAGCCATCATCTATGACGAAGACCTTTCAAAGATTAATACCAACCATGCATTGGACAAGGCTGAGGATTGTTGGAACTTCGTCTATCAAGATTTATCCTTCGCTGGCGAGAATCTATCTAAGACAAATGAAAATAATGGCCGTCTGACCAGTGGAGCCGCTTATGCACTCTTGTCTCGTGCTATGCTCTATTGTAAGAACTGGAAAGCCGTGAAAGAAGCCAGTGAGGCTGTCATATCCCAGGGATATAAACTAACAGCAAATTATGGCGACGCTTTCAAGGCCAATGGTAATACAGAAGCTATCTATATGTACTCTTATAGTGCCGACGCAAGTGTTACCCATAATTTTGACGGCTATTATGCACCAGGCGGAGACCACAAGAAAGCTGGAATGACAATGTATGGCGGATATGGAACTCCAACGCAAGACATGGTGGAAGAGTATGAAAACGCTGATGGGTCAAAGGTGGATTGGTCACCTTGGCATACGGCATCGGGCACCTATGACAATCCTCCTTACGATGAGCTTGAGCCTCGCTTCCACGCCACTGTTCTTTATAATGGCTCTTCATGGCGTAAGCGTACTATCGAACCCTATGTTGACGGTGTGGATGGATGGGCTAAATGGAAAACTGACGCCACAACAGAGGGTAGGACCACAACTGGTTATTATCTAAGAAAACTTGTTGATGAGGACCACGACTTCAGTATCACTCAAAACTCTACACAACCTTTTGTCGCATTCAGGTTGGCAGAAGTGCTGCTCAATGCCGCGGAGGCTTGCCACAATTTAGGCGACGACACAAAGGCAGTCAGTCTTATCAACGAGGTGCGAGCACGTGTGGGGCTGCCGAAAATCAAATCATACACAGATGAGGCTCTTCGCCATGAGCGCAAGGTGGAGCTTGCCTTCGAGGGACTCTACTACTGGGATATGCGTAGATGGGGCTTGTCGACAACCGCTTTTACAGGCATAAGGCGTCATGGACTGAAAATAGAGAAGGTGGGAGAAGGTACATATCGATATTCTTATGTTGACGTTGACGATGAGGATCTCAACTATCCAGCAAAGATGAACCGTCTGCCCATACCTGAAAAAGAGTTGAACAACAACAAGGATATTGAGCAGTTTGCTGAGTGGAAGTAATAACATTAAACGATTATTCATTATGAAGACCAACATATTTCATACGGGGCTTTTGCTTTTTCTCGCTCTTTCATTCGCCGGCTGTGCGGAGGAGGAGAATGTAGCGCCCACCGCAAACCGAGAAGGTATCACGAGCTTGTCGGCCTATTTCACAAGTGGCACCTACCAAGACAAGCTTGCGGCGCAGCTTGCGACAGGAAACGAGGAGATTACCGACTATGTCATACCAATTCCTTATTATTATCCAGAGGAGAGCGACTATGTGCCTTCCGAGGATATGAAGGCGATGAAGGTGACAGCGAAGTTGGAGAACAATTGTTTCCTTTCGCCAGGTTTGGGAGTGCTCGACCTTACGAAGAAGAACGTGTTCACATATACGGATCCTTATGGAAAGAAGCGTGAGATCACCATCTCTGGCTCGCTCACCCATCTTAATAAATGTGCCATAAAGAGCTTCATGGCCAAGCCTGGGGATCTTAATGGAGTCATTGACGAGGATGCCAAGACCATATCTCTTGTTACGGCAAATGATCTTTCGCAGATGACGGCAGATGTCGTTCTGGATCCTCATGCAACCATAGCTCCGGATCCTTCGGTGCCCCACGACTTCAACTCTCCTTTCAAGTTTACGGTTACTGCTGACAATGGAGTTGACAAGACCGAATACACAGTTGTTAAGCAAATTCCGCCGAAGATAGACAATGGCTATCGCAAGGACAGTGAAAAAGAGATGTTTGTCAATGACATGACCACGCTTGGAGTGTCAGATCCCAATTCGATACACCCGACATTGGCTTGCATAGGCAATTATGTAGTTCTCAACCTCGGTGATGGCTCTTCGCCTCAATACTTCAGAAAGGCGACAGGAACTAAGGTCGGAACCATTAATCTCGGTGATGCCAAGGCTTCAGGCGCCATAACAAGCGACAACGCAGGCAATATGCTTATATGCAACTTTGCGGAAAGCGGGCAGACGCTAAACATCTACAAGACCAATGATGTAGAGAAAACTCCTGTTAAGTTGATATCTTACAATAATCAACTTGGAGTGGGTATTGGAGCTCGCTTGCACGTACAAGGCGATTTGAATGTCAACGCCATAATTACAGCCACTCCTTACAATTGCACTAATGCAATACGCTGGATCGTAAAGGATGGCAAGGTTGGTGAACCTGAGAACATACTCATGTCGTTGGCTTCTTCATGGGGTAGTCAGGACGACGCTGCAAAAATCTGTGCTGTCGACGATGAGGGTAAGCTTGGTTCTGTAGTTGACTACTATCAGAGCGGCAATTGCCAAATGTACTATCTTCCCGATTGGCAGACTCCATCAAACCTCGTACAGGATACAGGCGGAGCAGCTTGGGGTTATAACACAGGTGCCATAGACACTCGTCCATTCAACAACGCTCGATACATAGCTTTGTTTGAGATGGGCTATTGGCCAGATTGGGGTCTGACGGGTCACGTCTATCTATACGATGCAAGTAACCCGGCTTCGGTGACAGGCTCTATCGACAGCAGTCCATCTTTGAAGTATGTTTACGAGATACCCGACAAGTATGGCTCTGTGGGTTATGCCGCCGGAGGACGTTTTGCCGATGTCTTGGTTACACCTTCAGAAGATGGCTACTTCCTCTATGTGTTCTATGCTTCCAACACTCACTTGTCGTTTGGAGGCATACAGATGGATTGCATAAAGAAGTAATGTTTATAATTCTAATTTGATAGTATGGTTGATTCGGTCAACCATATTATCCATGTAATAACAAAATAAGGATATTATGAAGCGATTATCGTTCACGTTTTTATTCTTGACCATCGTATCGGTGCTCGGTATATTCTCTGCGTGCAGTACGGAGAATCATGAGGACGTATTGAGCAAATGGACATGGGATGGCAATGATGATGAGACTCCTAATACCGCTAAACGTCGTTATGTGTGGATTGACGCGGCGGCTAATTTCCCACGCTTTGCCAATAGCAAGGAAAACATAGAAGAAGACCTTGTCAAAGTAAAAGACGCGGGCTTTACGGACATTGTTGTCGATGTGCGGCCAACGATGGGTGATGTCTTGTTTAAAAGCTCCCATTGTCAGGAGGTTACTAAGCTTGATTATTGGACAGATAACGGAGAGTATAAGTTCTATGAGAGAACCGCCTCTTGGGATTATTTGCAAGCATTCATAGATATAGCCCATAAGCTTGGCTTAAAGGTCATTGCGAGCATGAATACTTTCGTGGCAGGCAACCTTTATGCTTATGGTCTTGGAGAGCAGGGATTGGTGTTTCGTGATGAGGCAAAGAGAGATTGGGTTACAGTCTTGAATACTGCTGACGGACCTAAAAATGAGATGGATCTTACGACAACAGACCCGTCTGATGCGGATTACTACGGCACGAAGTTTCTTAATCCTGTAAATCAGGATGTGCAAGATTACGTCATTGATATTATATCCGATTTAGCCAAGTACGAAGTCGACGGCATTTGTCTTGACCGTTGCCGTTTTGACAACCTCTTGTCTGATGTCTCGGATTATACTCAGCAGAAATTCAAGGAATATCTTGGCGTTACTGATCTTGACTTCTTTGAGAATGTCGTTAAGCCTGGCACTTCGACAGTCAGCGGAGGCAAAAGTTCCAAGTATTTCAAGGATTGGTTGTCGTTTAGGGCCAAGACCATCCATGACTTTGTTAAACGAGCCTCTGATGCGGTTCATTCTGTTAACAAGGACATTGATTTCTGTACTTATGTCGGTGCATGGTATTCTTCTTATTCGCCTGAAAGCGGTGTCAACTGGGCAAGTGGCAAATACGATCCTTCATCTGTATACAGTTGGGCAAACAGCGATTATAAGAAATATAGTTATCTTTCTTCTCTCAATCGCATCTTTATTGGTTGCTATGCTGGTACGGATGCAATATATGGCGATGGAGAATGGACTATGCAAGGCTTTGCCAAGGAAGGCATGAAGCTTATCCAGGGTGATGTGCCTTGCATTGGTGGCTCGGACATTGGCAATTCAACAGGTTTCACTCAGGGCGGTCAAGACTCTGCAGTAACGAAGAGTGTAGATGCTATTATCAACGAGGCTGATGGTTACTTTGTCTTCGACTTGTGTCATATAAGGCAGTATGACTATTGGAACGCGTTAAAGACCGGTATCGACAATTACTTGAAAATCCAAGAATGATGACCAAGTGCTTCTCCCCATGCAATGACATTCTAAAGGCATAATTTCGTTTGCATTTTTACACGTATTATAAACAACGATAAATGAAAAGACTTTTTTTCGCATGTTTGATGTTCTTGTCTCTCCACGTTTCGGCTCAAGACTTGCGCTTCAGCAAGACCGGGGAGTTCAAGATAGTGCAATTCACAGACATTCATTACAATGGCTCTGCCCAGTCTAAAGTGGCATTGAGTGTTGTTGACAGTGTCCTTCAACACGAGCGCCCCGACTTGGTTGTGCTCACTGGCGACGTGCTATGGGGACAGCCTGGCAAGGAGAACCTTCTTTCGGTGTTAGGGCGAATCTCCAAGTATAATGTGCCTTTTGTTTACGAGTTCGGAAACCACGACAGTGAAACAACAGGATTCAGCAACCGTGAGCTTTATAATATTGCACGCACGGTGAAAAACAACATTTTGCCTGATCTGTATGGTCAGAAAGAGCTTGACTATACCCTTCGGGTCAAGTCTCACGATGGCAAAAAGACTGCTGCCGTTCTTTATTGCATGGATTCTCATTCTTATCCAGACGGTTTCCCGAAAGACAAGAGTCGTGGCACTTATGCTTGGCTTACTTTTGACCAGGTAGAATGGTACCGTCAGCAGAGTCAAGCTTTTACAAAGGAGAATGGAAACATGCCTTATCCAGCCTTGGCTTTCTTCCACATACCAGTGCCTGAGTATCATGAGGCGGTGAGAGATGAAAACGCTATATTGATAGGCACACGCCGTGAGTCGGCATGCTCGCCAATCTTCAACAGTGGCATGTTTACGGCGATGATGGATTGTGGCGATGTAATGGGCATATTCTGTGGACATGACCACGACAACGACTATTCCGTCATGTGGCATAATGTCTTGTTGGCATACGGGCGCTACTCGGGCGGCAATACTGTTTACAACCATTTGCCCTGTGGCGCGCGCATAATTGTACTAAAGGAAGGCGCGCGTAGATTCGATACCTACATCCGTGAGCGCAAGGGAAAAGTGCTCAACGAAACAGTTTATCCCGACAGCTATGTTTCGGATGATTGGGAAAAGCGACCATTAGATAATTAATACAAGATTCTTTTTATTCATCCGATAGGGTACGTGCCCCACGTGCCTTATCGGATGAATTGTTTAGTTGTCCTTCAGCGTGAACCTGATAGGGTCGTCATATTGGTTTTGAAGTTTGTGGAGTTCATCCTTCAACGTTTTCGTCACTTTCTCAGTGCCTTTCTCACCATAGATATTATGCATCTGCTCGGGATCCTTCTTTAGGTCGTAAAGCTCCCAAGTATTCACGTCGTCGTAGAAATGAATAAGACTGTAGCGGTTGGTACGCACGCCATAGTGCTTGCACACCGAATGTTCGGCAGGATACTCATAGTAGTGGTAGTAAAGCGACTTGCGCCAGTTTTTCACCTTCTTGCCTTCAAGCAGTGGCAGGAACGATTTGCCTTGAATGTCCGAAGGAATCTTCACGCCTGCCAAGTCGAGTATTGTAGGCGCATAGTCTATGTTCTGCACCATCTCGTCCACATCGCCGTGCTTTCCACCGGGAAGGTATACAAGCAAAGGCGTGCGGAACGACTCTTCATACATGAACCGTTTGTCGAACCATCCGTGCTCACCCATGTAGAAGCCTTGGTCTGAAGTGTAGACTATCATCGTGTTGTCGAGCAGATTGTTCTCCTTGAGATAGTTTATAACCCTGCCTATATTCCTGTCGATTGAGTGTATCACGCGCATGTAGTCGTGCATGTAGCGTTGGTATTTCCACTCGGCAAGAGCCTTGCCTGTGAGTCCAGCCTCCTTGAACTTCTTTATTATCGGGTCGTAGTGGGCATCCCACTGGGCTCGCTGCGAGTCGGTCATGCGCTTATAGTTCATGCGGCCCATCTCCTCTAGCTCTGGGTCAGAGTGTATCTCGTTCTCCTTGTCGGCCATCTTCAAGTCGTAGACCACGTCCATGTTCTTGGCAATGTTCATCTCTTGTTTCTGTGCCGCGAGGCGTCCTTCATAGTTGTCGTAGAAGTTGTCGGGCAAAGGGTACACCTTGTCGTTGTAGAGGTCAAGGTCGCACGTGTCGGGGCTCCACACACGGTGTGGTGCCTTGTGGTGAAGCAGCAGGCAGAAAGGCTTCGACTTGTCGCGCTTGTTGCTCAACCAGTCGAGGGCAAGGTCGGTGACCACGTTTGTCACATAGCCCGGACGGCGCACTTGCTTGCCGTTGCAGATGAAGTCGGGATTGTAATAGTGGCCTTGCGCTATGAGAATGTCCCAATAGTCGAACCCAGTAGGCTCGCTTGTCAGATGCCATTTGCCTATCATGGCAGTCTGGTAGCCAGCCTTTTGCAACAACTTAGGATAAGTCTGTTGGCTGCCGTCAAACGTCTTGGTGTTGTCGGTGAAGCCGTTGGCATGGCTGTGCTTTCCTGTAAGCATACATGCGCGTGAAGGGCCGCTGAGCGAGTTAGCCACAAAACTGTTTGTAAACCTCACACCGTGTTGAGCTATCCAATCGATATTGGGTGTCTCAACGAAACGATTGTCGTAAGCGCTGATTGTCTGATACGAGTGGTCGTCACTCATAATGTAGACAATGTTCATTGGCTTGTTTGCAGACTGGGCGAGCGCCTGGGCCGTATAGCCCAAGGCGACAACGCCAGTTGCTGCTATCTTTTGAAAATCAAATTTCATAGCAGTTTGTTTGTTCTTCTCGGTTTATTCCCATCCAGGGTTCTGTTTCCACATGTTGTTTGTCAGCGACAGCATACGTGGCTGTATGGGCAGAAGGTAGTCGCGGTCAACGCGGAATCCCCATCCGTCGCCAGTTGTCTTCGGGTCAATAGGCAATATATACCTGTAAGTGTCTGTTGGTGACCCCGACAAATAAAGATTGTTGCCCGAAGTCTGGTCGTAGACAAGTTTGCCTTCATACTGCGAATGGTTCTCAAGGTTGCTTCCCTTGAACAGCGCGCCCTCCGCGTGTTTGCCCACGATAAGCTCGTCGGCTGCTGCCCAGCGCAGAATGTCGGTGAGTCGCTTGCCCTCGGCAGCCTGCTCAATACGGCGCTCGCGACGCACCGCCTGGATATATTTGTTCAACCCGTGGAATGGATAAGAAGACTCCGTGTTATATTCGCGGTCGAAATCCATTGCCGGCATGCCAACCCTGTCGCGCAAAGGTTTCAGCACTTCCACTATCTTGGATGCGTTGCCAGCCCCGTCAAGTTCGGCAAGGGCTTCGGCGTAGTTGAGCAATATGTCGGCATATCGGCACTGTATGCCAGGTGTAGCGCCGCGATATTCCGCGTCGAGGCTTCCCGTGAAGTCAATCTGCACATGCTTCAGAAGCGAGTATCCGGTCTCGTTCTTGTTGTAGCTTGAGCCTGTCAATGGTGGCACGACGTATGCGCCCATGTCGGGGCGCAATATCTGGCCAGGCATACACACGGTTTGCGAGAGTCGTGGGTCGCGCACCGTTGGTTTCAGCTCGTCGCCAAACACTTTCTTGGCCTGTAGCACCTGATCGCCAGTGAACGGCTTGCCGTCGATGGTGAGATAGTCGTCTACGAGCGACGCTGTCACTCCTGCGCTGCCACCGCCTTGGTTGAGGTATCGGTCCACGTTGTTACCCACGTTGGTGCCGTCGTAGTGCTTGAACCAAAGCACCTCTGAGTTGCTGCTGAGGTCCTCGGTCTGGAAGAGCTGACGATAGTCGTTGAGCGGGTTTCCTGTGGAATAGATGTGCCAAACGCCACGGTCCACAACATCCTTGCACGCGCTCACGCATGTGTTCAGATACGTCTTGATCTTGTCGTCGGTGATGGTCTTGTCATAGAAGGCATCGCTTTTTGCCTTGTGGTATTTCTCCCATGTGGCTTCGAAAAGGGCCACTTCTGCTTTAAGCGCGCGTGCCACGTCTTTATGTATGCGCATTGTCGCACTGTTGTTTTGCGTCTGCAGGTTTTCTATGGCATTGTCGAGGTCGGCCAATATATGGTCGGCTATGACGGTGCGGCTTTCCCTTGGCAGATACATGGCCTCGGCGTTAGGATCGAGTGGGGTCTCCACCCATGTCAGTTCGCCATAGCTCTTGAACAGCTGGAAATAATACCAAGCCCTGAAGTAGTATCCCTCGCCCACACACTGCTTGTAGTTGGTAGATCCTTTCTCCTCGCAGTTGTCAAGGTTGTTGAGGAAGAAGTTCACGTTTCTTATATACGTGTAGTTGGTGAGCTTCGAGGCGTTGCTCAAGGCAAGCGCGCCATTGAGGCGTGTGTTCACTGTCGAGCCCGACATGTTGTCACTCGCCAAGTCGCCACTGGCTATGAAACTGGCGCTCCAGTCGAATCCCTGGGCATAGACGGCCGTCTCGTAAAACTGGTCGAGATAGCTGTTCATCTCGCCTATTGTCGAAAAGGCACCAACAGTGGAAATCACTCCTTCGGGCGATTTGTTCAGGTCGTAGCATCCTGTGAGGCAGAACACCGACGCGAGTCCAATCGTTATATTTCTTATATTCATAATATTCACGTTGTTTTAGGTTGTTTGTATTTACTTTCGCTCGCTTAGAAACTTACCGTCAATCCAATCGAGTAGACCTTGTTCATGGGATACTGCTTTCCACCCTCGGCATTGTAGCTGTTCTCGGCGAATATCACCTCGGGGTCGAACATGCCCTTCAGGCTGGTTATCGTAAACAGGTTCTCGCCTGACACAAACACGCGCACCTGTTCCAGTCCGGCTTTGCGGATGAGGTTCTTTGGCAGGTCGTAGCTTATGGTGAGGTTCTTCAGTCGGCAATAAGCGGCACTCTGCAGATACTGGTCGGTAGTGTGTGCCGATGTCTTGGCGTTGTATTGGCCTACGCCGCCTGCCGTGTTGATGTAAGGCTTAGGATAGTAGGCATCCTTGTTGCTCTCGCTCCAGTAGTCGAGATGCTCCTTGAACACCGTCACCTGGGCGTATGAGCTGCTGCCCCAGAAATACACGTTTCCTGTAGGATCCCAATCGCGTTTGCCCACTCCCTGGAAAATGAAGCTCATGCCGAGTCCCTTCCAGTTGATGCCGCCGTTGATGGTATACTGGTAGCGTGGCGTGGTGTTGCCGATGATGGTCATGTCGCCCATGTCGCCGAGTTTGTTGCTGCCGTTGTTCACCTTGTTATCGCCATTAAGGTCGCGGAAGGCTATGTCGCCTGGAGTCCATTTCTGTTTTGTGAAGAAGCTGTTGTCGTGTGTGTTGTTATATTCGTCAGCCTGTTCCTGTGTCTGGATGATGCCGTCTGTGCGGTAGCCCCATATCTCGCCCACCTTCTTGCCTGTATACCAGTTGCTCGAAGGGTTGGTGCCTGTGGGGTTCTCGTAAGCCGTAACTTCCGCGGTGGCATCTGAGATTGAGCCGCCGATGTTGTAGCTGATGTCGTTTCCTATCTTTCCACGATATATGAGAGACAACTCCCAGCCACGGTTGCGCAACTGTGCGTTGTTGGTCTGTGGTGCTGTGGCACCGAAGAAGTCGGGGAAGTCCACGCTTGGGCCAAGCATGTCCTTGGTGTCGCGTTGGAATATGTCGAAGCTGCCCGAGAGCTTGCCGTCAAAGAACCCGAAGTCGATACCGAGGTTCTTGCTGTCTACCTTCTCCCATGTCGTTGAGGGATTCACCACGCCAGGAGCCGTGAGGTAAGTATGGCGACCGTCTGAGTAGATATAGCTGCCCAGACTGCTGCTCAGGTTCATAGTCGAGGCGAAGGTATAGAGTGCGGCTCCAGCCTGGTTGCCAAGACGCCCTATTGACGCGCGCACCTTGAATTGCGACATCACGCGGCGAACGTCCTCCATGAATGGCTCCTCCGTGAGATTCCATCCTACCGACACCGACGGGAAGAAGCCCCAGCGATGGTCTTTGGAAAAGCGCGATGAACCATCGTAACGTCCGTTCAGTTCGAGCAGATAGCGGCTCTTGTAGTCGTAGTTCAAGCGTGCGAAGAAGCTGCGCGTTGCCCAAGAGTTGCGAGTGTCGGTGACGGTCTTGTCGCCACTGCCCATGCCCACGTTGGGATTCTTGGTAGAGTAGAGCCCGGTGATGACATTGCGCAGGTATTCATACTTGTTGTTCTCCTCTTGGTAGCCAGCCATGACGGTGAAGTTGTGCTCCTGGTTGAACGAGAAGTTGTAGCTGCCATAGAGGTTTATCGTTTGGTAATGTGTGCTTTGGTTGTAGCGGGTATACTTGCCGTCGGCAGTTACACCGAGCTCCGAGCGCACGCCCTTGGATGTCGACACGCCGTCGGCAGCGTAAATCATCGGTGCCACGTTGAGTGCTGAGTAGTGGGTGCCCACGATCTTATAGGTATAGTCCATGTAGATATTGAAGCCCTTGAACGGGTTTATCTCAAAGCCGCCTGTCATGTTGATGAAGTCGCGCTTGGTTCTGGTGTAAGTGCCACTCTGCAGGTATGGAATCATCGAGAGTTCCGTGAAATGTCCGTTGGGGTCAACCACCGACACGGTTGGGCGGAAACGTGCGAGCGAATGGAAGAATCCGTCGCTCAAGCCTCCGTCGCCAAACGGCGTGTTTTGGTTGGAGTGGGCGAATTTCAAACCAGCCTTGAGCTTGAGCCATGGTGTTATCTGTGATGTGAGGTTCGACGACACGTTGATGCGCTCGAAGTCGATGTCGGCATAGCGCAACAGTCCGTCCTCCTTGTAATAGCCTGACGATACGTAATATTGAGCTGCCTTGCCGCCACCGCTCACGCTGAGGTTGTGGCGCTGCTTGATAGCCGCGTTCTTGTAGTGAAGCTTGAAATAGTCCACGTTGCCAATGCCGCTTTCCGAGTTTTCGAAAGCCGGGTTCATGCTTGCCGTCGACGACAGCTCCTGCCATGGGTCAACGCTCTTTGGGTCGTTTATGTATTGGCGCAGCAAGTCCATCTTCTCTTGGCTGTAAAGGCGAGAAGAGTTGGCGTTGGTACATCCTGCGTTCCAGAACTCGGCAAAGTCGAGCGAGTTCACCATGTCGGGCAACACGGTGGGCGAGTTCCATCCCACACTGCCTTGGTAGTTGATGCGTGCCTTGCCTTCCTTGCCACGCTTCGTGGTGACAAGGATCACGCCGTAAGCTGCGCGAGCACCATAGATGGCGCATGCCGCCGCGTCTTTCAACACTGAAATGTTCTCAATGTCGTTGGGGTTAACATCCGAGAGGTCCATCTCTATGCCGTCTACAAGCACGTATGGATGACCCGTGCCGGAGAGGTTGCCTTGTCCGCGAAGTGTCAGTGTGCCCGATGAGCCCGGGCGGCCGGAACTCTCGTTGGACACAAGCAGTCCTGGAACGAGTCCTTGCAGGCTCTGCGTGGCATCGGTCACGGGACGTGTCGCAATTTCGCTTCCGCTCACCGATGACACCGCACCCGTAAGGTCGGCTTTCTTCTGTGTGCCATAGCCCACGACAACCACCTCGCTAAGGTTTTGAGCGTTTTCTTGTAAATGTATGGTCGTCTGTCCGCCACGGGTCTTCACCTCTTGGGGGATGAAGCCTATGTACGAGACGCTCAAGACAGGCGTTTCCTTGGAGGCGCTTATCGTGAAGTTGCCGTCGATGTCGGTCACGGCACCGTTTTTCGTGCCTTGCTCCATGATGGTCGCACCGATGATAGGCTCGCCGTTTTTGTCCACTACCTTGCCGGAAACCTTATATGTTCCGTTGGCTGCCTTCACGGGTTGCTTGCTTGGAGACGACTTGGTTTCAGCCTTCACGATGATGATATGGTGGTCTACAATCTTGTAGCTTAAATTCTGTCCGTGGAGAATGGCGTTGAGAAGAGTGGAGAGCGTAGGCGTGCTTGACCCCACGGTTATCACTTTCTTCGGGTTGATGGTGTTTTGAGAAAAGTCGACAGACATGTTTGTCTGCGTCTCGATGTCCTTGATAAGGTTTTCCACGGTAGCCTTGGTCTTCGACAGGCGAATGGTCTGGTTCTGTCCAAACGTGGCGACCGACATCGACAGGCAAAGGGCGAGCGTGCACGCCGTTCTTCTGTCGATAAGGTTCTTCATAGTCTTGTTTATCTTCATGTTGTCAATTTATTGTAGGCAGTATGGAGGGTATCATGCCTGATACCCTCCACTGTCTAAGGTTTAATAAATCTGGTTGGTAATAATCTCAATATCATTGAGTGTCGTTGGTCAAATAGAATGTTTCTTTTCTCTGTTTTGTTCTTTATATGCCTCCTTTCTTTGTGTAAAGCGTTATGGTGTCTTGTTGTTTCTTGTAAGATATGTTGCCCGACACTACAGTCAGTACTGACAGCACATTGTCTATAGACTCCTCGCGTCTGAATTTCATTGTGTAGCGTTTGTTCATGTCCACGGAACTTGCTACCGTGAACTTCACGCTGTATTTCCGTTCCAAGTCGCCAAGTATCTCGCTGAGTGGACGCGACCTGAAATTCAACTCGCCCTTTGTCCACGAGCTGGCGGCAACGGCGTCAATGCGGCTTTTGGTCATGTTGCCATCGCGGCGGTCGTAAACTAGTTGCTCGTTGGGGTAGAGGTACATAGTGTGGCGACTGTCATAAACTTTCACAAGACCCTCCTCAAGGGTGACCGTCACGCAGGGGCTGCCACTGTATGACTTCACGCTGAAGTGGGTGCCAAGCACCTTTACGTTAAGATTGGCTATATGCACAACGAACGGGCGGCTTTGGTCTTTGGTCACTTCGAAGCGAGCCTCACCGTTCACGAACACGCTGCGCTCCGTAGCCTCGGGATTAAACAGCTTTGGATATACTATCGAGCTTCCGGCGTTTACCATAACCTTGGTGTTGTCTGACAGGCGCACGCTGTCAAGCGCCCCCTCGGCTACGCAGAGCTCTGATATTTCGCTGTAGAGCTTGCTGTCGCGCGACATATATAAATATGTAAGATAAGCTGACACTATGGGCAATGCCAACAATGCGGCATGCCTCATGGCGTTAAGCACCATGCGGCGTGCCTTGCTGCGGCGGTCATGCTTCATGCGGTTTGCACGAAACACGCTCAAGGCTGCCTCCACCTTGTCCTTGTCCATGTCGTTTGGCGTATGAATCCACAGTTGGTGGAACGCCCCGCCCACACAAGGCTGCTTGCCCTTTATGTCGTCGTTTATATTATCGTTGTTCATTAATATTGGCTGGCTTTTTATAAATAGTGTAAAAAGAATGCTTTTACACGTAGTATTGATTAGTTAATAAAGGTTAAGCCAGTGGTACCCTTTATAAACCATGAAGAAAAATTACCAAATGGACAATAAAACCATCAGCGGTAATATTTTCCTTAAATCGGCTAAGGCTGCGGATATGTGCGTTTCCACGGTGCGTTTGCTGATGCCAAGTCGTTTCGCTATGTCCGCGTTAGTCAAGCCTTCCTCCCGGCTCATCAAGAACACGCGACGACGTTGCTCTGGCATCTGCTCGATCTCATGCATGACAATCTGCCGAAACTCTTCATAACACATGTCCACCTCGGCAGTGGCATTCTCGGGAATTTGGCTGAAAGTCAGATCTTCATTCGTGAACCTCAGCGATTGGCGAATATATTTCATCGCCAGGTTACGTGCTGCTACAAACAAATAATTGTCAATGTTGACGACACTCTCAAAACGCTGATGGTTGACCCATAGGTCAAGAAACAATTCTTGCACGATATTCTCAGCCTCTTGCTCATCGTTGCAAAAACGCATCGCATAACGCAATATGCGTGGGTAATAGTTCACAAAAAGGGAGTCAAAAGCTTTTTCGTTGCCTTTCGAAAGCTCTAAACAACCAATAGTGTCATTTGTAAATCTATTCATGCCCATACAGTTTATGCCTCAATATCGATTGAACAATGCAAAAGTAGCAAAAAAAGATTAACAAATCAAATAAAGCGTAAAAATATTTCAAATGCGCAAGAAAAACGAATGAGTCGGCAAAAGTGTGTGGATTACAAACCGTTGCCATTGTATCTTTGGCTCACGAAACTATACACTTGGTCCCGATAGAAACCTATGCTTTCCTCCGGATAACTTTCGGGAAGTTCCTGCCAAAGCGTGTCGCGTATAGTCACAATGATAGTTGCCTTTGTTGATGGTTTGTCAAATGGATGGTCCATGCCTTTCAATTCTGACTTAATCTTGTCGAGCAGTTCTGCAGCCACGAGTTTGAGCTTCTTGATTTCAGCTTTCGTTAGGTTGTCCTTGACAAGAAGTTCAAACAGCGCCAGTTCCTCATCATTCTTGAAGCCCTCGCGCATATAGCGTTTCTGCTCTTCCGTAAGCGAACGGGACAGGTCCATCAAGTCTTCAAATGTCTTTTCTATTGAGGCGCGATTTTGCTCTTGGTTGTATGCCTTGATGATTTCCTGATACCGCTCATAGAAGTTGACGCGCGAGGGGTTGGCGGCGAGCATCTGTGCAATGCGCTCTTGTAGCAGTTCCTGTATGTCGCGCAATATCAGATTTTTCTCCCGACTCTTGGCAAACT
>CAVKWN010000022.1:28767-40113 GCA_963660075.1 Lachnospiraceae bacterium | reverse complement strand
TAATAAAATAAGTATGAGATTGACGTTGCTTAGGGTTGCCCGTCGTTGACAGTGATTGTGCGGTCTTTCTGTGAGAATCCCACGTCGCCACTTTCGGAGATTATCTCTAGCAAGTCGTTGAGCGGCATCTTGCGGTTAAGCACACCGTTGAAGCGCTTTTGCCGTAGGTCGTTGTCGGCATAGACAAACTTCACGTCATACCAACGACCAATCTTCCTCAGGATGTCCTCAAGGGCATCGTCGCGCGATACGAAGAGACCTCTTCGCCATGCCAAATTGTAATAAAAGTCGGCATCTTGTACCTCGATGTCGCCCGTCGACCGGTTCAAGATAAACTGCCGCCCTGGCCTCAGACGGTATTCTACGCTGTTGTGTGTCGACTTCGACCTCACGCCTACGGAACCGTTGACAAGGGTCACGACGACGGTCTTGTCATCGGGATAGGCCGACACGTTAAACTCGGTGCCGTAGACGCGCACCTCGGCAACGTCGGTCTCTACGATGAATGGCACCGTGCTATGGGCTACCTTAAAATAGGCTTCGCCCGAGAGGTTGACGCGCCGTTCGTTGTCGCTGAAAGCAGAGGGATAACGCAGCGTCGACGATGCGTTGAGAGATACGTTTGTTCCGTCGGCCATCATCAAGTTGAACGTGCCCGCGCGTGGCACAATGAGCGTGTTGGGTGATTTGGAGGTCTTGTTCTTGTCTGTCGCCGACTTATCGTAAGCCAAACGGCCATTATTCAGATGAATGCCACGGAGACGGAACTTCAGAAGGGTGAATTCGCTCACCGAGTCGATGGCAATACGCTCGCCGTTACCCAAGGTGAGCACCACGCCACCTTGCCCAGGGATATGTTGGGCAAGATTGTCATTGCCGAAATTTGCCGGGCGGAAGAACAGAAAGATTCCTGTGCCGAAGAGCACGACTATCATGGCCGCTATGCTGACCCATCGCCAAACGACGGTGCGGTGGTGGGCGTAAAGCCTGTCTTCCAAACGGCTGTAGCCCTCCTCTACGTTGACGGTCTGAGCATCGCGCGTCATAACCTTCTCTTGCTGGCGGCAAAATTGTTTATAGAAAAGGCGGTGCTCAAAGCTGTCGTTGAACCATACGTTGAAGAGGTCCGCCTCATCGGGCGTGAGCTCTTCGCCAAGGCTCTTACGGCGTAAGATGGATATGGGTATGTCTCTCCGCATTGCTTTTTGTCATTCGTTTGCTGCTAAGACGCAAAGATATAGGAAAAGGGTGAACGAAAAATCGTGGAAATTTTTGCTTCTATTGTTTTTATAAACTATGTAGTCGGCGTAGAGAGCTTTGCGCAAGTCGGCATAAGCCAAACGAAGGTGCGTTTTCACGGTGTTGACCGAGAGGCCTGTAGCTGCGGCAATCTCCTTGTTTGTCAAGTGATTATCGAAACTCATACGCAGAATTTCGCGCCGCTGATCAGGTAAAGCGTTGATGGCTGCTTTCACTTTTTCTATCATGTTCTCGCGCTCCAAAAAGTCGAAATCTCCAGTATAAAAGGCGGCATCGAAAAGTTTTTCGTCGATTGGGTCGGAGACATTCATGCGGCGCAGGTAGCTCACGCAGTTGTTGTGGACACATCTGTAGAGATATGAACGGTGAAAAGCCACGTCGCCTGTTCGCCAATGGTTGAAGACCGTAACAAAGACGTCTTGAACCATGTCTTCGGCGGTGTCGCGGTCGCTGACATAGGCTTCCGCAAAAAGCACAAGCTTCTCATAGTAGGCTTTAAACAGCTGCGATATGCTGTCGCTTACGTCTTTTGACATGTTTAACTTTTTTCCATTCGTTTGCAAAAGTAAACATTATTTTGATAAAATCTCCACATTAGGCAGAAAAATAAGTTATACAAGAACAATTCGACATTATGGACTACAAATGAGGTTGCGTTGGAGCTCCTTTACGCTTTCCGAGGCTTTCACCACGACGTTCTAGCCGTAGATGTTCAGCCTTTTGTCTATTTATTTGTCAGATTTTATTATGACTTTTGTGTACATTACGATTTTTCTTCTTTGTTTTAAAAATGTTATGTTTTTTAATTGTTTCTTAATATGTTTGTGTAATTTTGCAAAATATTATTTTTGTTAATGTAATTTTTTTTAGCGAATGCGCAAAAGTGTATTGTTAGCCATCGCGCTTGCTAGCTTTGGGAGATATCCTATTAGTGTCAGCGCTCAAGACAACGTGACTGTTGTTATGAATGATGGTAGAGAGAGAAGCAATAGCATCAGCGGTGTCATCTTGTCTGCGGAAGACAATGAGCCGCTTGTCGGTGCTCAAGTAAAAATTGTTGGTGCAAATGTGGCGACTATTACGGATGTCAATGGTAAATTCACGTTCCAGACTGTTGCCTTGAAGAAACAGAAGCTCACGATTTCCTACATAGGCATGGAAACACAGACTGTTGACGCTGGTCACAATATGAAGATTGTGTTGAAGCCAGACTCAAAGACCTTGAGCGACGTGGTAGTTAATGGTTTCTTCTCACGTAAGAAACAAACATTCACTGGTGCCGCTAGAACCATTACAAGTGATGAGATACTAAAGGTCGCTCCTAATAACATCATGCAGACCCTTGCCACTCTCGATCCTTCGTTGAATATCACGCAGAACAATGCCATGGGCTCGAACCCTAACTCGGTGCCCGATCTTGTTATTCGCAGCACTACATCTCTTTCGACAAGTAACGAGGTGGGTCTTAATGCTCCGCTTATCGTGATTGATGGTGTTGAGCAAAGTCTGCAGGCTCTCTATGACATGGATATCAATGACATTGAGCGTGTTGACATATTGAAGGACGCTTCTGCCACAGCGCTCTATGGTGAGAATGCCGCCAACGGTGTCATCGTCATCGAACGCAAGCGCGTGAGCCAGTCGCCTGTGCGTATTCGATATACGTTTACACCTGAGGTGAGTTTCGCTGACCTCAGCAGTTATGACTATTGTAACGCCGCTCAGAAGTTGGAATTGGAGCGTCTTGCCGGCCTTTATGACAGCACGACAGGCAACCTGGACCAAAGCTACTTTGACAGGTTGGCATTGGTGAACAGTGGCGTGAATACTGATTGGATGTCGAAGCCTGTGCGTAACAGCTTCTCCCACAACCACTCGCTTTCTATTTCTGGACGTGGCTCCGGTCTCGACTACAACATCAACGCCAACTATCAAAATACGCAGGGCGTAATGAAGGACGATGGCCGTAAGAGCTACGGCATGAATATATACCTCTCCTACACTGCGGTCAAAGACCTTGTGGTGACACTTCGAGCTTCACACAATCAGCTTGACAGTAATTCTTCGAAGTATGGTTCGTTTTCCGATTATCTGTCGTGCAACCCGTATGATTCGCCATACGATGAATATGGCAATTTGCGTAGTAGCTTGTCGTATAATCTAGACAACCCCCTCTACGAGGCTTCGTTGAGCAGTTTCAGCAAGTCGCAATCTCGCACGCAGCAGATCTCGCTCGACGTTCGCTATAATATCTTGCCGACATTCTATGTCACCGCACAGGGTTCATATAACACCAGCCGTGGCACGAGCGACGTGTTCACATCGCCTGACTCCCACGAATTTGAAACCGCTGCAGTCACCCAGAAAGGCCGTTATGTGCTTGGCAACTCAAGCTCTGACCAGTGGGCAGGCAAGATTGTTGCCAACTACATACACAATTTTGACAAGGACGGCACCATGCTCACGCTCAACCTTGGTGGCGAAATAAAGAAGAACAAATCGACATCGAGCTCGCTTACGGGCACGGGGTTCCTGAGCGACAACCAGAACGATATTGCTTACGCGACAACCTACCCCAATGGTGGCCAACCATCGGGCAGCGAGGATTTATCGACAAGTCTTGGTGGTTTCCTTGCGGCCAATTTCATGTGGAAGAACCGTTACGTTGTGGATGGCTCTTACCGTGTGTCAGGTTCCTCCAAGTTTGGTAGCGACCACCGTTACGCTCCGTTCTGGTCGGTTGGTGCAGGATGGAACCTTCATAATGAGGAATTCATCAAGAAACTGGGTTGGGTCAACACGTTGCGTCTTCGTGGAAGCTATGGCTACACTGGTAGCGTGAAGTTCAGTTCTTATCAAGCAGTGACCACTTATAAGTATAACAGCGACTTCCTGGGCTACACAGGCGTAGGCTCAATACCTATCAGCATGGCCAACCCCGACCTGAAATGGCAAACCACGAAGAAATTCAATGTCGGACTCACGTCGTCTTTCTTTGGAGACCGTCTTAATGTGAATTTCGACGTTTACAACGAGAAGACAATCGACATGCTCATCGACCGCTCCTTGCCGCCATCCTCAGGCACTACAAGCGTTAAGGCAAACCTTGGCTCGCAGACAAGCAACGGTATAGAGTTCTCGGTATGGGGGAAGATTATCCGCACAAAAGACTGGGAATGGACTCTCTCTGTAAACGGACTCCACTCAAAGACCACTATCAACAACATATCCGAGGCGATGAAGCGCATGAACGAGCAAAACGCGTCGGGTTATACCGACAGCAGCGTAACGGTTGCGTCGTCTTCACCGTTGTTCCAATATCGTGAGGGCGAGTCGCCAACGGCAATATATGCAGTGCCTTCTGCTGGTATTGACCCAGCCACAGGCCGTGAGATATTCATTAAGAAAGACGGTAGCTATACATACACATACGATAAGGATGACCAGGTGGCATGCGGCGACACGAACCCCGTGATGCAGGGCAGTTTCTCATCGATGCTGCAATACAAGAACTTCTCGCTCACGGCAAGTTTCCAGTATCGCTTCGGTGGCGAGATGTACAACTCTACACGTGCCTTGAAGGTTGAAAACATCAATCCACGCAAAAACTGTGACGTGCGCGCCTTTACCGACCGTTGGACTAAGGCTGGTGACGTGAAGCCTTATATCGACATTGCCAACGCCACTGGCAACAGCAGTGTTTATACCGACCGCTTTGTGGAGAAAGACAACGAGCTCTGGCTCTCAAGCCTCTACTTGCAGTACAATGTGCCTACGACTTTCCTTAAGAAGATTCACGTGCAGAAACTTTATGTGGGCATCGGCACCGAGGATTTGTTCCGCATTACATCGGCCAAGTATGAGCGCGGTACGTCGTATCCGTACAGTCGCAGTGTCAACATGTCGGCAAGCCTCACATTCTGACAAGCTGTGATGTAGAACAAACGAAACATTCGAAACAACAAAACATATATAAAAATGTATAAGACACATTTTAACAAACATATAGCAAGACTGGCATTCGCAATGCTTATCGGCACAACGGTGCTTACGTCATGCGACGACTTCTTGGACGTGCGACCGAAGGGAGAGAAGCTCGAAGCCGATCAGTTCAGTACTGCAGAAGGTATCGAGGCAGCAATATACGGTGTTTACGGTTCCCTGCAATCAAGCTCGCTCTACGGCAAGGAGCTTTATTGGGGAATGACTGACATTATGTCACAGGACTTGAACCACAACAACGAGTCGGCAGGTTCGGTGGCACTGTCAAAATACCAGTATGAGACAGATGACAACTTGCGTAGTCGCTTCTCTAACGTATGGACGACTGCTTATCAAAGCATAGGCTACGCCAACAACGTGCTGAAGAACCTCGAACAGAAAACGAAGACCGACTTCCCACTCCTTGACCTTTACAAGGGCGAGATGCTGGCCGTGCGCGCCTATCTGCATTTCGACCTCTTGCGCCTGTTCTGCTCAACTGACCAGACCAAGACCGGTATTCCATACACCACGACCTACGAGGCCAAGATAAACGAATTCAAGAAGGTGGGCGAGGTTTATGACCTAATCATCAAGGATTTGCTGGAAGCTGAGCAACTTCTTGCCGAAGAAAAGGACGCGATTGTATATCCTCGCAACAACGACCAGTACTTCAAGTTCCAGAATTATCGTGAGACACACTGCAACTACTATGCCGTATTGGGCATACTTGCCAAGGTGTATTGGATGAAGGGTGACATGGACAATGCTGCCAAATATGCACAATTGGTCATCGATAGCAAGAAGTTCCCATTGGCAGAGCCTACTGAGGTGCAGGACCTGTTCGCTGGCAAACTGTCTGGCAAGGAAACTCTATGGGGCTTGTACTCTACAAGCTATGTCAAGACCTGTCAAAGCTATCTGTATCAATACCAGTCGTACCAATCGTACAACCCTTACACTGACGCTTCGGGCGCGACTCATCCATTGCCTTACGACAAGGTGTATTCGCAGGATGTTGACGGTACCGTGCAGGATTATCGCTTGCAGTGGTTTGAGAAGGGCAACCAGACCGTATGTCTCCACAAGGTTATCGACTACTACACGATAAGCGCGCGTGGCAATGCGCCTGATGATTGGTCGAAACGCATCGATGGCATAAACATGCTGCATGTTTCCGAACTCTACTTGATTGCCGCTGAGGCATTGCTCGACAAGGACTATGCCAAGGCTCTCGGCTATTATGAGGCAGAAACTTCATCAAGAGGCATACCGGCATTGCGTGCCGATCAGACACTTACCAAGGACATGATATACAATGAGTATCACAAGGAAATGTTTGGCGAGGGGCAAGTATGGTATAACATGAAACGACTGAACAAGGACATTGAGTCGAATACCGAGCTTAGGACAATTCCTGCAAGCGAGGATATCTATGTGCTGCCCATACCGCAGGACGAGTATAACTACAGAAACTAATCAAGGAGAACAAAAAGCATGAAAAACACGATATTCGCACTTGCCCTTGCCGCTGTTGCCATGTTGACGGCGAGCTGTGAGCAAGACTACAAGCTGTACGATACCAACCAAGTTGATGCCGTGTCGTTCAACTACTACAACTCAAGGGGCGTTGCCGATTCCGTCATTACCTACAACTTTGGTTATGACATTGCCGAGCAGCACGAGATAGACATACCCGTCGCGCTGATGGGTGTGCCCAAGACTGCCGCGCGCAAGATAGACATAAAGGTCGTGACTGACTCTACCGACATGGTGGAGGGCGTGAACTATACCGTGGCACGTGCCGAGATAGGCGCCAACGCGGTTAAGGACACTGTGAAGATAATGCTGTTGCGTGGCCAGGACAAGGAGATTCAGACAAAGCAGAAGACTCTCCGCATAGAGATTGGCGTTAACGAGCAGCTGCGTCCTACAGGCTTGAAGGCTTTTACGGTGAAATATTCCGATTTCCGCATAACGAAGACACCGGGATGGTGGTTGCAGTGGTCGCCGCTGCCAGTCTATTCGTTTGAGAATGCCCAGTTGTTCTTCAAGTATTTCAACGACCTTATGCCAAAGGCCAACAAGGATGTCTATGATGAGATTATAAACAAGTATGGCGAGTATTTCGTCAACGCAGGTTCCACTGGTGGCCCGTTCGCCTTCTATGAGCCAATCATAACAAAGTATGTGCTCATGCCAATGTACAACGACCATAAAGACGACATCAAGTGGCAGAGTGTTCCATCATTCTAATCACAAAACAGGAAAAACACAGAAAGATGAATAGAAAATATATATTCTCAACATTGGCTCTCGCCGCTTGTCTGTCTGTTGGCATGACATCATGCATCAGCGACGACAGCACTGAGGCCACAAAGCAGTTGGCTACAATCAGTCTCAAGGACGAGAGTGCCACGACCATGCCCGAATATAACGTGTATCTTGGCAATGAATGCGTGATTGATCCACAGGTGTCTTATTCAGGCAATGCCTCCGACTTGAAATACAAGTGGCAGGTAGGTTCATATTCCAATGGCACAAAGGGTACGCTTAAGGATATAAGTACAGATCCTACGCTCAACTACAAGTTCCAGTCGGGTGGCACTTATTATGTACACCTTACGGTTACCGATGGCTCTGTCGGCAAGGTCATGGAGTATAAGGTCAACGTGAACCGCACGTTCGAGCAAGGATACCTGCTTACATCGACCGATGCCGACGGCAGAGGCAACCTTTCCTTTGTTAAGATTCTGACTCCCGAGGAAATAGCCGAAGGCAAGAAAGAGGTGGTCATGGAACACTGCCTTAACAAGGTGAACGAGGAGGTGTCGGAGGATGGACTCGTAAAGGCAGTCGTGGCTACGCAGAGCATTTGGGATGGCCAAAAGGCGACACCGCTTACACGCGTCTTCGTGTCGACACAAACGCGTTGCTACTTCCTTGACCCAAACAACTTCAACGTGATCTCAAACATTGACTACACTGAGGCTGCTCCTGGTTTCAAGGCAACCAACTTCGTGCCCGACACGTATGCTCCCTACGCCTACGACAAGACCACAGGCAACTACGTGCACCTCAATACTCAGTACATGTACTCGTATATAAAGTCATCGTATAAAGGCATCAAGGCCGACGACTTTGTCGTTACAAAGTACAACTACTGGGGATCGGTCTACTCGTCTACATATTTCATGGACTATGACAACAACGCTGGCAAGGCCCCGGACATGAACACTGGCCTCTTTGAGTCGCCAGGTGACTTGCCAGACAATCAGAAGCTTATAACCATATTCTCATATTATGGTTATACCATGAATTATCAGTTGCCTATATTCACGTTGGCCAGGGAAGAAGGCACAGGCGACATATATATATGGGAGTATGCCGTGGGTAGCGTTTGGATGGGAACCGAGACTTACTTCCGCTCTCAGAAGATCGCCACTGACGAAAACACGGCAGTGCCTGAGCGCGGCACTCAGTTCGCCGTGTCGTTCACGCAGAAACGCTACTACTATGCATTGGGCAACAGCGTTTACGTGTTCCTGCCAGACATGGAGACCAAGACTCTGCCACAGAAGAACCAGCCAGCCTTGAACTTTGGAGACAACGAGGAGGTCACATTCCTCGATGTCAATTCCAACAATGACCAGCTGTTTGTCGCCACTTATGACAAGACAACCAAGCGTGGCAACTTCTACATATACAACTGCAAGGACGTGCGCACTGACAACAGCGCAAACGTGAAGCCGGTAGAGGAGCATAAGAGCTGCGCCGGACGCATATCCTACATTATATATAAGCCGAGTATACAACAGTAAGGAAACACGTCGGTCATGATTAAACGACTAATGACAATCTGCGCGATGGCTGCCGCTTTAGTTAGCGCGGCCACGGCACAGACACTGAAGATAGCGGGCACGTTGCAGGGCAATGTGCCTGCCGACTTGCGACTTTACATCATGCCGGTTGACGAGGCGTGGGCTAATCCTGATTCCGTGGCTGTAAGCGGAAAGGCGTTTACCGTTGAAACGCGACTTTCTCCTTATAATATATACAAGATTGTGGGAGTGTTCAATCGCAGTCAGACAATAATTCCATTCCATGCCACCGCAAATGCTGGTGAACTGCAGTTGGCCTTCGATGATGAAGGCAAGATAGACATTCGCAGTAATGATGCCGACACGAGGGCACTCGTAGGCTTCAACCGAATCAGCGTCGATCGCAACAAGCGTATGTGGATGGAAGGCAAGACAATGACTGACGAAAGCCTTAAAGCCCTTGTGCTTGGCTACGCGGCCTTGGCAGATAGCATGATAAATGTTCACCACCCATCGGAGGTAACGTCGCAGTATATGCGTTTGTGGGCATCTGCAACATCGTTCGAGAATATTGAGAGCGTAAAGTTTGCCACAGGTCATGATCTTTCCTCGCTCGGTATTGACATCAAGGTCGAGGCATCGCGTATAGCCAAGACGATAGATTGCAAGATGTCCTCAGCATTCGACTCGGCTCCACGCGTTTTGCTTGCCATGCTACCGCAAGGTGGTCTTGCCCAACGCATATCAGCCGTGGAAAGCACGGCAAAGGATGAGGGGTTGCGCCGTCGCGCTGAGGATGTGTTACTCAACAGATATATCGCCGGTTTCAACTATTCGGGCAACTACGAGGCAGGTCTGAAAGAACTTACCGACCTGACAGAGCGTTTCAAGCTCGACGGCAAGTACGTAAACATGTTCAAGGTGCGCAAGTCGTCCATAGCGGGCACTCCGTTTCCTGAAGATGTGACACTTTGCGACATGAACGGCAACAAGGTAGACTTTGCCAAGTTTCGTGGAAAATACGTATACGTGGACATGTGGGCATCGTGGTGTGTGCCGTGCATCAAGGAGATACCACATCTCAAGGCGCTGGAGAAAGACTTGCGAAACGATGACGTAGTGTTCCTCTCGGTCTCGATAGACAGCAACGAAGGAGCATGGAAAAAGAAGGTGTCCGCATTGGGTCTTGAGGGTAACTTGCTGATAAACAAGGACAACAAGTTGTCTGAGGCTCTGAATATCGTGGGCATTCCTTTCTTCCTCATTTACGACAAGGAAGGCAAGTTGTACAAGTATGACGCTCCGCGCCCGAGCGACGCGCGCACAAGACCTTTGCTCGAAAGTTTGAAGTAACGAAATCAAGCCGATTACGTTACCATCGCAAACGTGTCGGCATAGCACTGCAAACGTGTCGGCATAGCACTGAAAAGGCGTTGTCATTTCACTGAAATGGCAACGCCTTTTCAGTGCTATGTCCAACCTCTTGTTTTTAAGGCCTTTATGTGCTTTGGTACGCGCGCCTTTTGAAACAGTTAAAGATGTATGCTTGGTGTCGTCTGCAAAATTGTCATACATAAGGCTGACAATCGTGTCACACATTTTGTGCAATGACTATTTGGCACGGTTTTCGTATATGTCATGACGAAGGACATAAAGTCCAAGACAAAAGAATTGTTAACACTTAAAAGATAAAACGACTATGAAGATTAAACCATTAGCAGACAGAGTGCTGGTACTCCCTGCACCAGCCGAGGAAAAAGTAGGTGGGATCATCATTCCTGACACAGCAAAGGAAAAACCACAGCGCGGCAAGGTCGTGGCTGTTGGCGGCGGCACGAAAGACGACCCAATGGTTCTGAAAGAGAACGACACCGTGCTCTATGGCAAGTACAGTGGCACGGAGCTGGAGAGCGAAGGCGTGAAGTATCTCATGATGCGCCAAAGCGACGTGTTGGCAGTGGTTGAGGACTAATCTCGATAAATTCAATTTCTAAAAAAGAATTCATACTATGGCTAAGATTATCAAATATAATACCGAAGCTCGTGAGCTTCTGAAGAAAGGTGTTGACCAGCTCGCCAACGCCGTTAAGGTTACACTCGGTCCTAAAGGCCGCAACGTGGTTATTGAGAAAAAGTTCGGTGCTCCCCAGATTACGAAGGACGGCGTTACAGTTGCCAAGGAGGTAGAACTTGAGGACAAGTTTGAGAACACTGGCGCTCAGCTCGTAAAGAGCGTGGCTTCCAAGACTGGCGATGACGCTGGCGACGGAACGACAACTGCCAC
>CAVKWN010000022.1:0-28439 GCA_963660075.1 Lachnospiraceae bacterium | reverse complement strand
GGCTACTTCGTCACCGACACCGACAAGATGGAGTGCGTGATGGACGATCCATATATCCTTATCTACGACAAGAAGATCAGCAACCTCAAGGAGTTCTTGCCTGTTCTGCAGCCTGCAGCCGAGAGCGGCCGTCCATTGCTCGTCATCGCTGAGGACGTAGACTCTGAGGCTCTCACCACGCTCGTTGTCAACCGCTTGCGTGGCAGCCTGAAGATTTGCGCTGTCAAGGCTCCTGGCTTTGGCGATCGTCGCAAGGCCATGCTTGAGGACATCGCCATCCTTACCGGTGGTGTCGTCATCAGCGAGGAGAAGGGCTTGAAGCTTGAGCAGGCCACTCTTGAGATGCTCGGCTCTGCCAAGAAGGTCACTGTCAACAAGGACAACACCACAATCGTTGGCGGTTCTGGCACGAAGGAGAACATCCAGGAGCGCGTCAACCAGATCAAGAACGAGATTGCCAATACCAAGAGCAGCTACGACAAGGAGAAGCTTCAGGAGCGTTTGGCTAAGCTCGCCGGTGGCGTGGCAGTGCTCTATGTAGGTGCCAACTCTGAGGTTGAGATGAAGGAGAAGAAAGACCGTGTCGACGATGCTCTTTGCGCTACACGTGCGGCAACAGAGGAAGGTGTCGTTGTTGGCGGCGGCACGACTTATATCCGCGCCCAGAAGGCTCTTGAGGGTCTGAAGGGTGACAATGCCGACGAGCAGACTGGTATCAACATCGTTTGCCGTGCCATCGAGGAGCCTTTGCGCCAGATTGTCACCAACGCCGGTGGCGAGGGTGCCGTGGTTGTAGACAAGGTTCGTCAGGGCGAGGGCGACTATGGTTACAACGCCCGCGAGGACAAGTATGAGGATCTCCGCAAGGCTGGTGTCATCGACCCAGCGAAGGTTGAGCGTGTGGCTCTTGAGAATGCCGCTTCAATCGCTGGCATGTTCCTCACCACCGAGTGCCTTATCGTAGACAAGCCAGAGGAGAAGGCTCCTATGGCAGCTCCACAGCCAGGCATGATGTAATCTGAAATGTCATATAAGCCGACATAAAAAAGCATCCGCGCATGGTTTTCTGCCATGCGCGGATTTTTTGTTTTTGATTATCATCTTTTGGGGTTCTGTGTTGAATCGTGTGGGTGTTTTTCTCTTTCACATTTCATTTTTCACACGGATTATAAAGATTTTAAAGATGTCGGCTTCGCCGATTGCGCATACCATTATGCTTTGCAGGGGCGGGCCCTGCACTTTGCTTTTTTTACCATCGCGTAGCCGCTTGCGGCGTAGCAATCTTTTAAATCTTTATAATCCGTGTGAAAAATCAGCAAGGAGTATTCTATAAGATCCCTCTACTCACACAAATCAACATGGCTCCTATTTTTTAACATTCTGCCTTGTGCTTTTCTTCTTGCACACTTTCTTCAGCGCGCATCCATAGCATGGGTCACCTGTCTTCACGCTCAACGCATTTTTGATGCGCCAAAGGGCGTAGGCAACACACGCAATAAGGACGATGGCAATGATAATGTATTGAAAGATAATCATGTAAAGTGCATTTGGTGATGCAAAATTACGAATAAAATCTTGGTTTTGCAGTTTATTGTCGCTAACTTTGCAATAGCTTTTACGGTTCGCCCTTAATCGGGCGATTAAAAGGGAACCATGTCAGAATCATGGACAGTCCCGCTGCTGTGTGTGGCATTATGGACAAGCAACATGTCACTGAGAACGCCCGCTTTAGGCAAAGCCACAATTAGTTTTGCTGAAGCGCATAATCTTGGGAAGACGCTTGTTGTCGGCCACGAGCCAGAAGACCTGCCTATTAGCGTTGATTGTTTCAAATTCTCGAGGAAGGATGCGAAAGTATATTTGTTGTTTATCATTGATACTGTGCCCAATCATGTCGTGGGCGCAGCAAGACAGTTTGCGCCCCCATCAACTTGAAGGAGTGGAGGTGATAGAATCGCGTGCGCATAGAAACCTCACGAGTCCTGTGCCGCTTCACGCCTTTTCTTCGAGCGATATGTTGAGGCTCGGTGTGACCGGCATCACCGACGCGCTTGGACGCATACCTGGCGTCACGGTGCGCGACTATGGTGGCGCAGGCGGCATGAAGACCGTTTCAGTGAGAGGGTTCAGCGCTAAGTACACAGGCGTCGTGTATGACGGACTCGCGCTTTCCGACTGTCAGACTGGCGAGACAGACCTTTCCCGATATTCCCTGCATAGCGTCGATTATATAGGCATGACAGTGGGCGACGGTGCCGACATATTCCAGCCAGCGCGGCAGAGCGCTTATCCGGCATTGCTGACAATAAGGACCCAACTCAATGCGCCTACAGATTACAAGAGCCATCTTGTGGGTCAAGTGGAGTGGGGCAGTTCCGGGTTTGTGAGTCCTTACGTGAGATACGCCAAACGATTGTCATCCAAGGTAGACATCTCTACGATGGCGGAATACACTTATTCGGAAAACGATTATCCTTTTACCATCCACAATGTCACGGAGGTTATCCATAAGCGGCGGACAAATTCACGCATGAACAGTGGGCATGGCGAGGTTAATCTCAGGCTAACCCCGTCGCAAAACAGTTCGTTGATGTTCAAGGCATATTATTATGACAACGACAGATTGTTGCCCGGCATCGTGAAATATTACACGGACATCAGTGGGGAGTCGTTGCGCGACCGCAACTTCTTCGCCCAAGCCGTTGGCACGGTCACCAATCAGCGTGGCGACTTGAGCCTGAAGGTCTCGGGACGTTTCAATTGGGTGTCAAGCATCTATCGCGACAAGGTGTACTCAGGAGGTGTCAACGACGCTAGCTATTGGCAACGTGAGAGCTACGCCACCGCGAGCCTGCTCTATGCGCCAAGTCGCCTTTGGACTTTCGACATATCGGCAGACTATGCCTTCAACAATCTCAACAGCAGTCTCGCCACCGATACCCGGCCTTATCGCCACTCCCTTTGGCAGAGCGTAACGGCGAAATTCGCCAACGACAGGCTGACAATGCTTGCCCGCTTGCTCGGAACTGAAATCTTCAACAATGCACAGTTCAGGGAGAAGGCGCGCGACATGAGCCGATTGTCGCCCTCGCTTTCATTGAGTTACAGGCTTCTTGAGGGTAAGGACATCTATGTCAGGGCATCATACAAGAATATCTTTCGCGCGCCCAACTTCAACGAGAGCTACTATTACCACTATGGCAGCACGACGCTTGACCCGGAGTCGACCGACCAGATAAACCTTGGTCTTACGCTTGGCGGTCATACGCCAGCCATGAGCGGGCAGTTGCTGATAGACGCATATTATAATAAGATAAAAGACATGATCGTGGCGGTGCCATACAACATGTTTGTATGGACATGCGTCAACGTTGGCCGAGTGCGTTCGCTTGGCGTGGAGCTGACTGCCAATGGCAACGCTACCGTGGGCCAAGGCCACTCGCTGACATTTCAAGGCTCTTACAGTTTTCAGCGTGTCACTGATCGCTCCGACAAGACATCGGCTTCCTACGGTTACCAGATAGCTTACATACCTCGGCACAGTGGGTCGGTGAGCCTTGGTTGGGAGAATCCTTGGGTCAACGTGAGCCTGTACGGTTCAGGCGTAAGCAGTCGCTGGCCAAACAATTCCCACTATGACGGAACGCTCGTGGATGGCTATTGGGACACAGGTGTGACATTGTGGCGGAGTTTCCGTTTGCTTGGTTGCAAATGGGTGTCTCGCATAGACATAAAAAATATCTTTGACAGGCAATACAGCATCGTAAGCCATTATCCCATGCCCGGGAGGTGCTGGATGGTGAGCCTGAAGTGCGAGATGTGACGGGCAAGCCCAAGTCATATACATAATGAGAATTATTAATTTAATCAATAAAAACATGAGAAAAAACATTATCAAGTTGAGCCTTGCTTGTGTCGTGGCTCTTTCAATTACAGCCTGTGACCCAGTGGAGATTTGGCGTCCCACCGATGAGGTGTCAACCAGCAACGGTTTGTTCGTTGTGGGCAGTGGAGCCAATTATAGTGGCATCGACGGTGACCTCACGTATTATGATTACAATACCAAGAAAGCTACCTTGAAGGCTTTCCAGACAGCCAACGGCAAGAGTCTCGGTACCAATCCTAACGCGGGCATCACCTATGGCAGCAAGGTTTACCTCACCGTGACAGAGGAGAACGTGATAGAGGTGCTCGACAAGAACACGCTCAAGGAGATTTGCAAAATCAGCACTACAGACCAGCTTGGATCTACGCAAGGCTCCAAGCCACGTCAGCTTTTCGCCATGGACGGATATGTTTATTACACCACTTATGGTGGCGAGAACGGTTCTGTGGCTGAGATTGACACTACCGAATTCAAGATGAATCGCAGTTGGACGGTTGGCTCTTACCCAGAGGGCATAACAGGCACGTCGGCTGATGGTGGCACCTTGCTTGTCGCCAACAGCAACTATGCGCAGGGTAATGGAACGCTTTCTTGGATAAACCTCTCGAAGCTTGGTAACTACGGCGTTACCACAAAGGCGGTGAAGGGCATCGAGAACCCCACGCAGGTGTTCATCTCCCAGGGTGAATACTACGCGGTAGACCTCGGCCATTATCAGTCGGAGGCTCCTTGGGCTCAAACGGGCAACGGCTTGAAGAAGGTCGTGACAAGCAGCTCCGACTACACTTCGGAGACTGTTGCCCCGGCAACGATGGCAGCCCTTGTCAACAACACTTTCTATACCGTTGACGCTCCTTATGGCACGGGTAACGTCTCGTATAACAAATATGTGGGTGGACAGGTTACGTCAATCTCCGGCATCAGCGTGGATTCTCCATGCGCCATGAACGTGGATCCAATATCAAAGCATATCTTCATTGCCTCATACTCCATGGTAGGCGGCTATCCAAGCTACAATACGAATGGCTACGTGCGTGAGTTCACGGAGGACGGTACCCCTGTCAGCCAGTTCGACTGTGGCGTGTCGGTTTCTTGCATCTTCTTTAACACTAGCTTGTTGTGGAAATAACAAGGAGAGTTCTTTGGCTTCTCGCCCTTCCGCTTCTGCTATGCGCGTGCGGGGGGCGTACAGCCGTTGACAAGAACGACGACCATTCCCAGTTCAGCTATGCCAAACTTCTCACCGTCGATGCCAAGGATGGCACCGTCAGCGTGGTTGACCCTTGGCGGAAAGGTGTCACCCTGCAGACCTTAAAGCAGGACAAGCCCTTCAAGCGTGTCGTGGTATTCACCACTTCCCATTGTCAACTTATGGAATATCTTGGCGTGGCAGACAGGATTGTTGGCGTTTGCGACTCTAAGTATATCCTGATAAAGGACATTCAGCGACGCCTCGCGCTCGCTAAAGGCGCCAAGGGCAAGATAGAGGATTGCGGCAGTTCGATGAGCCCCGACGTGGAGCGCATAATAGCCTTGAAGCCCGATGCCATAATCCTTAGCCCTTACGAGGGCATGAACCTGCAGAAGATTGAGCGACTGGGCATTCCCGTGGTTTTTGCCGCAGACTATATGGAGACATCGTCGCTGGGGCGTGCCGAGTGGATGCGCTATTATGGCAGGTTGTTCGGTCAGGCTGGTCGAGCCGACTCGCTGTTCCATGTGGTTGACTCCACATACCAGAGCATGAAGCGGTATGCCGCGAAACTAACAAAGGGAAAGAGCGTACTTACCGAGCGCAAGACCGGGGCGGTTTGGTATACCCCTGGAGGCAGCAGCACGGTGGGCGTCACTATCCGTGATGCCAACGGAGGCTACGCTTTCGCAGGCGATAAACACAGTGGGAGCCTCGCGCTAAACTTTGAGACTATCCTGGCGAAGGCAGGTCAAAGCGATGTCTGGGCATTCAAGTTCAATGGCACACGCTTGATGACCAAGGCCGACCTCTTGAGAGAGTTCAAGGGTTACGAGGCATTGAAGGCGTTTAAGACGGGAGAGATATATGAGTGCAATTGCACGCTGACGCCTTATTTCGAGGAAGTCAGTTGGCGTCCCGACTATCTCTTGCGTGAGATGATAATCCTGCTGCATCCCGACGCCAAGCTCGGGCGGTTGAGATATTATCAGAAGTTAGGTTGAATATACGTAAAGAAGGAGTATTCTTATGGGTAAGTCTACGTCTGAGCAGGGGTGTCCCCTGTGGCCGTCCGCATCCCGAATGGCGAAGGACGCATCCCGAATGGTAAAATGCTTTTTGCTGGTTGCCATTTGCTCGTTTCTGTTCCTTGTCTCGCTGTTTCATGGCAGTGTCGACATTCCGGTTGAGGATGTTGTCAACGCCTTGCGTGGAGAGGAAGCTGATACGGCAAGATACATAGTGCTCTTTTCTCGTCTGCCACAAGCCATCACCGCCTTTTTGGCTGGTGGCGCATTGGCGGCGAGTGGCTTGTTGCTTCAAACTGCTTTTCGCAATCCATTGGCGGCTCCCGACATCTTCGGCGTGACGAGTGGTGCCTCGCTTGCCGTGGCGCTGCTCACGCTTGCCCCTGGACTGCTGGCTTCGGGCGTTATAGGATACTTGTCGTCGGTGACCGCGGCTTTCGTCGGAGCCATGGCGGTCACGGCGTTGATATGGTTTTTGAGCCGCAGGGTGCGCAGCTCTGTCATGCTTATCATTGTGGGCATGATGGTCGGCTACCTTTGCTCGAGCGTCATCACCTTGCTCAGCTCCGTTGCCACAGACGAGGGTGTGCATGGCTTTGTGGTGTGGGGCATGGGCGACTTCTCAAGTGTGGGCATGGACGACATGTGGCTCTTCGCCCCCTTGACCGTGGTCGCTACCCTTTCCACCCTCCTTCTTGTCAAGCCTCTCAACGCCTTGCTCCTTGGCCCACGCTATGCTGAGAGCATGGGCATAAACGTGAGGAAGACACGCAACGCCCTTTTGTTGTTGACGGGCATCCTTACCGCTTCGGTCACGGCGTTTTGTGGCCCGATAGCGTTTATAGCCCTTGCCGTGCCTCATGTGGCGCGGTTCTTCACCCATACTACCGACCATCGCACTCTCCTCCCCATTACCATTCTCATGGGTAGCACGATAGCATTGCTTTGCAATGTCATCACCACGTTGCCATCCAATGGCACGGTTTTGCCACTTAATGCCGTAACATCGTTGATAGGCGCGCCCGTCATCCTATATGTGTTGTTGAAAAGAAGATAACGGAGGACGACAAACGAGGACTTTGCAGGGGCGGGCCCTGTGCCCGTCCGCAACCCGAATGGCAAAACAATTGTCATTTTAAATTGGTTGCGGACGGGCACAGGACCCGCCCCTGCAAAGTTGAAGTGTTAGAGTTGTTTGATCTCGTTTTGTGACGCTTCGCACAAATGGCGGATGAAATCTTCCTTGTGCTTGGGCGATACTATCAACGTGTTGCGAGAGAACTTGATTTCCAACCTGTCCAAGGAGGCGGCAGGTGCCGACAGCAACGTGTGGGTGGGCCTGATGGAGCGTATGTCGTTAATGTCGTAGGTGTGTGAGATGATGCCGTCTCTCACGATGAGGCTTGTGCCACGGATGGTGTATTTGATGTTGAACATGTAAAACGTGATGGGCACGATAATCAATGCCGCGAAGATGACGCTTTTGACAACTTCGCCCGAATACGCAATGGGCACGGTAGACGCGATGATGACGGCATAGATGAAAATCAACAGCCCGGTGCTGACTTTTGAACGGTAGGTCTTTTCCATGGAGAAATTGTAGTTAGGACAGGAGTTTAGTGACTGTTGAGGATTCGGCTTTTAGCCTTGTTGAAAAGCGGAAGCGATGGAAAACAAAAAGGGCGGTCATGGTAATAACATGATCGCCCTTTTTGCTTGGAATATTAATATGCGCTCTTGAACTCGTCGAGGAAACGCGTGTCGTTCTCGGAGAACAACCTAAGGTCGTTGACACCATACTTGAGGTTGGCTATGCGCTCCACGCCCATGCCGAAAGCGTAACCCGTGTAAACCTCTGGGTCGATGCCGCAAGCGGCGAGGTCGTGTGGGTCAACCATGCCACAACCGAGAATCTCGACCCATCCGGTGTGCTTGCAGAAGTTGCAGCCCTTGCCGCCGCAGATGGTGCAAGAGATGTCCATCTCGGCACTTGGCTCGGTGAAGGGGAAGAACGACGGGCGCAGGCGGATCTTCGTGTCGGGGCCGAACATCTCGCGAGCGAACGTGAGAAGCACCTGCTTGAGGTCGGTGAAGCTCACGCCCTTGTCCACGTAGAGACCTTCCACCTGGTGGAAGAAGCAGTGGGCACGAGCAGAGATGGCCTCGTTGCGGTATACGCGTCCGGGGCAGAGCACGCGGATTGGAGGCTCATGGCACTCCATGTAGTGGGCCTCGTCACCGGAGGTGTGGGAGCGCAGCAAGACGTTTTTTGTCACGTCGTCTTGGTTTTGCGAGATGAAGAACGTGTCTTGCATGTCGCGCGCTGGATGGTCGGCGGCGAAGTTGAGCATGGTGAACACGTGCTTGTCGTCGTCAATCTCTGGGCCATGGTAAAGCGTGAAGCCCATGCGCTGGAATATCTCGATGATCTCGTTCTTGACAATGGTAAGCGGATGGCGCGTGCCAAGGCCAATGGGGTAGGGTGTGCGGGTCAGGTCGAGGCTCTCCTCGCCGGTCTCCGTGGTTTCCACGGTCTCGCGAAGCTCGTTGATCTTCTCCGTGGCTGTTTTCTTGAGCTCGTTGATCTTCATTCCGAACTCCTTTTTCTTGTCTTTCGCCACGGTGCGGAACTCGTCCATGAGCTCGCTTATCTCACCTTTCTTGCTCAGGTATTTTATCCTGAGCTTTTCCACGTCTTCCGCGTTCTTGGCGGAAAGTTGCGAAACCTCCTTCAGAAGGTCGTCTATCTTGTCTAACAACATGATTGTATAATTATCTAATCCTAATACTCTTGTCTTTATATTAATTGTTGTGTGCAAAGTTACTAATTTTATCGCATAAAGGATATTGTATCTTAAAAATTATGCGTAATTTTGCGCCCGTTAATTTGTAGGTTATGAGAAAATCATTACTTTCGATTGTTTTATCGTTTCTCATTTTCATGTTTACCGCTCCCATGGGTTGCACAGACAAGAAACCCCGGCAGGAGAATGACACGACAACCGATTCCGTCTTGACCGACACGTCTTCCATAGACTCTACGGAGGCATTGATAGAGGAAACCCCAATGCCAAAAGCAGCCGATGAACTTTTCGACGACTTCATATTCAACTTCGCGGCAAACCGCAAGTTGCAGAAGGCGCGAACAGTTTTCCCGTTGAAGGTTTATAGAAACGGAAAACTGGCAAGGGAGATGCCCATGAAACAGTGGGGGATGGAGCATTTCTTCATGCGACAGCAGTATTACACGCTTATGTTCGACAACAGGAAGCAAATGAACCTTGTAAAGGACACGGCGGTAAGCCATGTGGTGATAGAGAAGATCTTTTTCCGCAAGAACCTTGTACAGCAGTTCCTCTTTAACCGTGTCAACGGCCAGTTCATGCTGACATCGCTCAACTATGAGTCGTTGCACGCCAATGAGAATGCCGACTTCCTGACCTTCTACGACCATTTCTCGCGCGACTCGGCGTTTCAAGTGGCATCGATGGCAGACGAGGTGGAGTTTACCGCCCCGGACCCAGACAACGAGTTCGCCAACATCAATGGTATAATGATGCCACAGCAATGGCCCGACTTCAAGCCAGCCATTATCCCGCGCGACAAGATATACAACATTGTATATGGGCAGAAATGCACGTCGAGGAAGCGTAAGTTGTTTGTCATAAGAGGCATATCAAACTCTTTGGAGATAGAGATGCTATTCCGGAAAGACGGAAACCGATGGACGCTTGTCAAGTTTAACTCTTAACGGGAAAAGAAAGGATGCTGATAGAGAAAGACCACTCGCTGCTGTGCGACAACACTTTCCACATAGACCAGAAGTGTGACGAATACGTAGTTTTTGCCAATGAAGGCGAGGCCGTGGAACTGGCAAGAAGCTTGAAGGAACCGTTCCTCTTGCTGGGCGGCGGCAGCAACTTGCTGCTGACCGACGATTACCATGGAAAGGTAGTCACGCCGGAGAAACGTTTCGACATTGCCGTGGAACTGCGCTATGGCAGCAATGAGCCCTGCCTGAGATGCTGGGCTGGCACCACCTTCGACGACGTGGTGGCCTATGCCGTGCGTCATGGCTATCACGGCCTGGAGAACCTGAGCCTGATACCGGGCGAGTGTGGCGCGTCGGCGATACAGAACATAGGTGCCTATGGCGCGGAGATAAAAGATGTGTTGCTGGAGGTTGAGGCCGTGGAGATAGGCACGGGAAGGGTAGTAAAAATAAAGGCGGAAGACTGTGGTTACAGCTACAGGCAAAGCAAGTTTAAGCACGAATGGAAAAACAAGTATATCGTCGTGTATGTCACTTACCAGCTCCATCGCCTTTTCCAGCCGGAACTTGATTACGGCAATATAAGAAGTCAACTTGCAGAAAGGGGAATGGCGGAAAGCCAGTTGACGGGAGAGACGCTTCGAGACATAATCATCGACATCCGCCAAAGCAAGTTGCCAGACCCAGCGGTGAAAGGCAATGCCGGTAGCTTCTTCATGAATCCCATAGTGGACGGGACGGCCTTCGAGAAGCTCAAGGAGGAACACCCCGACCTTCGCTATTTCGAGGTGCCACAGCCCGACGGTGAGATGAAATACAAGATTCCGGCAGGCTGGATGATAGACCAGTGTGGCTGGAAAGGCAAGTCGCTCGGCCGCGCTGCGGTATACGACAAGCAAGCCCTCATCCTCGTGAACAATGGAGGGGCATCGGGGCAAGAAGTGGTAGAGCTGATGAAAACCGTACAGAAAGCCGTGTACGAGAAGTTTGGATTGGAGATAAGCCCCGAGGTCAATATCGTTTAAGCACGTTTCAGATTTAAGGTTATGAGGTTGACGTTTCTTGGAACAGGCACGTCTACGGGCATTCCCGTGATAGGTTGCAACTGTGAGGTTTGCAGGAGCAAGGATCCGCGCGACTGGCGTTTCCGCACCGCGGCGCTCCTGGAGTCGGGCACCACGCGTGTGCTTATAGATTGCGGCCCCGATATTCGCATGCAGTTGCTCCGTGTGCCGTTCAAGAAGATTGACGGGGTGTTGCTCACCCACGAGCATTATGACCACGTGGGCGGGCTCGACGATTTGCGCCCTTATTGTTATGCTTTTGGAGACCTCGACATATACGCTAGCGCCCGTACCGTGGAGAACGTTCGCCATAACTTTCCTTACTGCTTCGTCGAGAACCCTTATCCAGGTGTGCCGTCGTTTAATCTCAAGGCGGTGGAAAAGCACGAGGAGTTCCGCATTGGCGACATACCTGTCGTACCGATTGAAGTGATGCACGACAAGATGCCGATCTTCGGCTATCGCTTTGGTTCAATGGCTTATATCACGGATATGAAGATGATGCCCGACGAGGAGTTGCCCGGTCTCATTGGGGTGGACACGCTTGTGGTCAATGCGTTGCGATGGGATAAGAAACATCATAGCCACATGCTCGTGAAGGACGCGGTGGCATTCTCGCGACGCATAGGCGCAAAAAGAACCTACCTGATTCATGTCACCCACCAGATAGGATTATTCGAGGAGGCCAACGGGAGGTTGCCGCAAGGCTTCCAAATACCATACGACGGAATGGAAATTACCGTTTAAACTTGCGATATAGCTTCCATACCAGCAATATGCCGTCCAGCACACTCGTTCCGGTGCTGATTATGCCCGTGATGCGTTGTGAAGTCGTGGCAGGCTTTGACAAGGCTTCTGGCTTCTTGAACAAGGAACGCCATTTTTCCTCTATCTTGGCGCCGTCAGCCTCAATGTCCTTTAGCAACGCGGCTTTGCGCAACCTTATCTCCTCTATCGATTGGTAAGACGACTCCGTTGGAAAACTTTCTTTCATCTTTTGTTTTTATTGATTAGTGCCTTTCAGCCTCTTAACTCAAAAGCAGCCCCGACAAGAAACGCACCAATGGCCTCTCTATCCAGCTCTTCCTGAAAATGATGAACAAGAGGAAGACAATGAAATAGGTGCCTGCCACAATGGAGAAAGCCGCAACTAGCCCCAGGCAAGAAGAAAGGGCGGACACCACGGCGAAACTCAGGAAAATCAATACGAAAACCAAAAGCAGACCAAGGATGGCAGTCATGGCTATTGCCGTGAGAATTCTCACGGTCTTCTCCACGGTGCCAAGCTTGATATACTCTTTTTGCAGGCCAGCGTAGTGTTTGAGAACCTCTACGAGCTGGCCTATGGTCTCAATGTTCTGATCGTTTGAAAACATCGAATCCTATGGATTAAGCCTTCTCTTCCTCAACGGCCTCCTTGATGTCGTCGACCAAATCCTCGGCATCGCTGCGGTTGAGCTTGATGTCGTGTTTCTTGCAGAAATCGTCTACAGTGTCCGCAATCTTGGAACGAACGTCAGAACCTTTCTCTGGGGCAAGCAGTAAACCTACAGCCGCGCCCGCGATAGCGCCACCAATGAACGTGGCAATGTAACCAAATGTCTTCATAGTAAAATCCTTTCTTTAGTAAATGTCCATAATGCTCGCAAGCCGTAGAGACCTGCGATTTTCTAATTGCAAACTTAATTGTTTTTTCTAACATATCGACGTTTAAAGACGATAAATGTTGCCGAAACAGTCATAAATTATATTAACCGATTGAAAAATACTTTATTGGTTGAACCTTTAACAAACTTTATGTATGGCAGAATGTGTTGTTTATGAAGAATTTTGTAATTTCGCAAGTAAATGTATATTTCCCACTAAAAAGGAGAATCTAAAACAATTACTTAACAAGAAGTATGAGAAAATATTTGGTAATGGGCGCTGCCCTTTGCGTGGCAATCGCTTTCACAAGTTGTAAATCGCAGGAGAGTGCATACAAGAAAATGTACGAGAAGGCGAAGGCTCAAGAGGAGCAGCAGACCGCCGCTTCCAACACACAGGAGCAGGCCACTGTCACCCCGATGGTCACAAAGCAGGCAAACCAGACCACGGTCAGCAATGTCGATAACACTCCAGTTCGCTCTGAGGATGTTACGCTTATCAGCGGATCGGGCTTGAGGCAGTATAGCGTTGTGGTGGGCAGCTTTGGCTTGAAGTCGAACGCCGAGGGCATGCAAAGCCTGTTGAAGCAAGGCGGTTATGACGCGCAAATCGTGTTCAATCCCCAAAACAGCATGTACCGCGTTATCTCAGGCACTTACGACAACAAGAGCCAGGCGGTGCAGAGCCGTGACGCTATTCGTGGCAGCAAGTTCAACAAGAACAGCGATTCTTGGCTTTTGTTCAAGAAATAAATGCCGAGGATTCTATCCATAGACTATGGCAAGAAGCGCACGGGGTTGGCAGTGACCGACCCTTTGCAGCTTATTGCCAACGGTTTGACAACAGTGGAGACGAAAGATTTGCTCGATTTCTTGCTCAAGTATGTTAAAGATGAGGAAGTGGAGCAAATCGTAATAGGGAAGCCGATGCAGCCAAATGGTCAGCCATCGGAGAATCTCGCGAGGGTTGAGGCTTTCGTGAATCGTTGGCGAAAGGTCTCTCCTTCAGTCCCAATAGTTTTTTACGATGAGCGTTTTACCTCGGTGCTTGCCCATAGAGCCATTATTGACGGAGGCGTGAAGAAAAAGGCGAGGAGGGAAAACAAGGGTCTTGTGGATGAAGTCAGCGCGACGATTATCCTTCAAGACTATATGAATTCAAAACGATGATATTACCGATTTATACATACGGACAACCAGTTCTGAGAAAAGTTGCCCAAGACATTCCTACTGATTACCCCGAGCTCGACAAGCTTTTAGCAGATATGTATGAGACCTTGGATGCCTCGTCTGGCGTAGGTCTTGCGGCACCACAGATAGGCAAGGCCATTCGCGTGGTGGTTATCGACTTGGACGTGCTGAAAGAAGACTTCCCGCAATACGCGGGATTCCGCCACGCGTTTATCAACGGACACATCCTTGAGGCGGACGAAAAGGAAGGCAACGTGTCGATGGAAGAGGGATGTCTCTCCATTCCCGGGCTCAGCGAGGACGTGTCTCGCCCAAAGCGCATCCACGCCACATGGCTTGACGAGAACCTTCAGCAGCACGATGAGTGGGTGGACAATTACCTGGCAAGGGTGATGCAGCATGAGTTTGACCACCTTGAGGGTGTGCTCTATATCGACAAGGTGTCGCCATTCCGCAAGCAAATGAATCGCAACAAACTCAAGGCGATGGCACAAGGAAAGTTCAGTGCCTCGTACAGGACAAAGCCCATTCGCAAGTAAGACTTTTACAACACAAGTAAGACTTTATTATTAGATGAAAAGCAGGATAATCGTATTCTTAGTGGCTTTGCTGTCTGTGGTCAAGGCAAACGCACAGTATAATGTCGACCGCCTCATCATGAATGGTGAGGTGGCTTTGCATTATGATGATTATGTGCTTTCCATCCAATATTTCAACAAGGTGTTGGCACTCAAGCCTTACCTTTGGCTGCCATGGTATGATCGTGCCGTGGCAAAGTTTTATCTTGACGATTACATAGGCTCGGAGGGTGATGCGTCGAAAGCCATAGAACTCAATCCTTACATTGAGCAAATATTCGACTTGAGGGCGATAACCCGCATTCGACAAGAGAAATACGAGGATGCCGTCAACGACTACAACCGTGCCATCCGCCTCAACCCCTCGGTGTCAAGCTTTTGGGTAAACCGTGCTATATGTCGAATGAACCTTCAAGAGTATGATCAGGCTTTGCTCGATGCCGACACTATAATAAAGCGATGGTCGAACGTCTCGACTGCTTATTCCTTAAAGGCTGAAGTGTATCTTGAGAAGAAAGACACTACGCAGGCTGACCATTGGTTGTCGCAAAGTCTTGACATCAATCCCTACAACGCCGATGCCTGGACCACGAGGTCATACATAGCGTTGAACCGAAAGCTCTGGCACACTGCCGACACTTGCCTTGGAAAGGCCATTCACCTTAGACCGAAGGTGGTGAACAATTATGTTAACAGGGCCTTGGCTAGGCTCAACACCAACAATCTCAAGGGCGCGCTTGCCGATTATGACATGGCGATAGACCTTGACCCGAAGAATTTTCTTGCCCACTATAATCGCGGATTGCTGAGAGTGCAACTCGGCGACGACAACCGTGCCGTGGAAGACTTCGATTTCGTGGTAAACATGGAGCCAAGCAACTTCATGGCTATATACAACCGCGCCTTGCTTAACGACAAGATTGGAAACCTTCATGCCGCTATTGGAGACTATACAAAAGTCATCGAGCAATTCCCTAATTTCTGGACAGGATTGTCGGCAAGGGCAAGCTGCTATCGTCGGCTTGGCATGACCAACCAGGCGGAGATGGACGAGTTCCGCATATTCAAGGCGCAGAACAACAAACACCTTGGCATCCAACAGAGATGGAGCAAAGCCAAACTACGTGAGGTGCGCAAGCGCTCGGAGATAGACATAACAAAGTATAACGAGGTAGTGGTGGAGGACAAGCCAAAGGTTGAGCACACTTATTCGGGCGGCATCAGGGGCACTATCCAAGACCGCGAGGTGGAAATGGCATTCTTGCCAATGTACCAGCTTTCTTATTTCTCGTATGCCAACGCCGTTGAGGGTTATCAGGCTTACGACACGGAGGTGGACCAATTCAATGCGAAGTGTGACCCACTGCGCAAGCTGAACCTCACGTGTAACGCCATGCGCGAACAACTCACTGCCGTTCAGTCGAAGCAGATATTCCAGTTGATAGACGCGCTTACGGCAGGCATCAACGAGGAGAATGACCGTAAGGCGCGTGCCTCGCTATTGTTGCAGCGCGCGGTGGCATATTCCGAGGCGCAGAACTTCAGTGACGCCATTTCCGACCTCGACGATTATCTGTCCGTGGACACGGCATCGGCGATGGGGCATTGGGAGCGCGCCGTGTGCCAGCAACTGCTCAATAGCTACGAGGCTTCGAAAGGTACAAAGACTGGAATGAAGCTCTCGCAGGTAGAAGGCGATTTCGCTGTCGCCATACAGTTGCAACCCAAAAACGCCTTTACTTATTATAATAGGGGAAATCTCTTTGCTGCGGAGAAGAATTATGCGCGTGCCATTGCCGATTACACTCACGCCATAAGCCTTGATTCAAACATGGCGCAAGCTTACTATAACCGTGCCGTGGCTCACTTCCACTCAGGCGACATCAAGTCTGCCCAAAGTGACCTCAGTCGTGCTGGTGAACTCGGGCTTTACAATGCTTATGCGCTCAGCAAGAAAATGAGCGAGGCACAATCAAAGAAAAAGCAATCGGCAACAAAGAAATAAGCGTTTTTGCATATCCTATTAAAAAATAAGTATTACTTTTGCAAGCGATTTAGATAAACTAATTTGTAGCATGGTTAAAATCACATTCCCCGATGGCTCCGTTCGTGAATACGAGAATGGGGTGACGGGTCTTCAAATCGCAGAGAGCATCTCGCCTGCTCTCGCCCGTGACGTTGTATCTTGCGGGATTAATGGTGAGACAACAGAGCTCAACCGTCCAATAAACAGCGACGCTGCCATTGAGCTTTACAAGTTTGATGACGAGCAGGGCAAACACACGTTCTGGCATACGTCAGCCCACCTGCTTGCCGAGGCTCTGCAAGAGCTTTACCCGGGCATCCAGTTTGGTTTCGGCCCAGCCATTGAGACAGGCTTCTTCTATGATGTCATGCCTCCAAAGGGAACAGCCATCTCCGAGAACGATTTCCCGAAGATTGAGGCCAAGATGAAAGAACTCGCCAAGAAAAACGAGCCTGTGGTTCGCTGCGAGGTGGCAAAGGCCGACGCTCTCAAGGAGTTTGAGGCAATGGGACAACAGTATAAGGTGGAGCACATCTCCCAAGATCTTGAGGATGGCACCATCACTACATATACGCAAGGCAATTTCACCGACCTTTGTAAGGGTCCGCATCTCTTGTCCACAGGCTCTATCAAGGCGATAAAGATCACGAGCGTAGCTGGCGCGTTCTGGCGTGGCGATGCCAAGCGAGAGCAGATGACACGTATCTATGGCGTGACATTCCCAAAGAAAAAGATGCTCGACGAGTATCTTGTCATGCTGGAGGAGGCAAAGAAGCGAGACCACCGCAAGATTGGCAAGGAGATGGAACTCTTCATGTTCTCCGAGCGTGTAGGCAAGGGTCTGCCTATTTGGTTGCCAAAAGGCACACAGTTGCGTCTCCGCTTGCAAGAGCTGCTTCGTCATGTGTTGAAACCATACCATTATCAAGAGGTCATCACTCCAGGTATCGGCTCAAAGAACCTTTATGTCACCTCTGGCCACTATGCCCATTACGGCAAGGACGCTTTCCAGCCAATCCACACCCCGGAGCCAGAGGAGGAATACATGCTCAAGCCAATGAACTGTCCTCACCACTGTGAGGTTTACGCTCGCAAGCCTCGTTCTTATAAGGATCTGCCTCTCCGCATTGCCGAGTTTGGCACAGTGTTCCGTTACGAGAAGAGCGGTGAGCTGCACGGACTTACGCGTGTGCGTACATTCACGCAGGACGATGCTCATATCTTTGCTCGCCCCGACCAAGTGAAGGCAGAGTTTGAGTCAATTATCGACATTATCCTCAAGGTGTTCAAGATTTTCGGTTTCGAAAACTACGATGCCCAGATTTCTCTTCGTGATCCCAAGGATACTGACAAGTATATTGGCTCCGATGAAATATGGGAGGAGAGCGAGAATGCCATCCGTGAGGCATGTAAGGAGAAAGGACTCAACACCCACGAGGAAATTGGTGAAGCCGCTTTCTATGGCCCGAAGCTCGACTTCATGGTCAAGGATGCTATCGGTCGTAAGTGGCAGTTGGGTACCATCCAGGTTGACTATAACTTGCCTGAGCGCTTTAAGTTGGAATACACGGCTGAGGACAACTCTAAGAAGACACCGGTGATGGTTCACCGTGCTCCCTTCGGTTCTTTGGAACGTTTCACAGCCGTGCTCATCGAGCACACTGCCGGTCACTTCCCATTGTGGCTCGCTCCAGACCAAGTGGCAATCCTGCCTATTTCTGAGAAGTTCAACGATTATGCCAAGAAGGTACAAGACTATCTCGACTCTGTTGACATTCGCAGTTACATCGATGACCGCAACGAGAAGATTGGCCGTAAGATTCGCGACAATGAGCTGAAGCGTGTGCCTTATATGTTGATAGTGGGCGAGAAAGAAGCCGCTGACGGTCTTGTCTCCATGCGTAAGCAAGGCGGTGGCGAGCAAGCCCAAATGCCTATGGAGGAGTTCGCGACGCGTGTCAATGATGAGGTGAAAAACCAGCTTAAGGCTCTTGACGAATAATCAAGGTCTTTAACCAGACATAAACCATAAAGGGGAAAGCCGAAAAGCTTTCCCCTTTATCATGGGCAATAATTTACCCCGAAAGTTTACCTCAAAACTTTCGGGGTTCATATTGAAAGACACTCTCCTTATAGCTTATTTAGCCGTATCCTTTGAACTTCTCTTCTCCCTGTGGTAGCTGCGATATTCATCGAGAGGAATTTCCACGTCGGGTTCTTGCAACATGCCTTCATGTGGCAAGCGGAAACGCAAGTAACGAATGTTCAAGCCTCGTTCCATCCACATCCCCTCATAATAAGTGTGAATGTCGAGAAGTGGCGAGCCCTGCAAGCCTTCAGGTGTGGAATGGTATAAGTCCTCAGTGCAATAGTCAATCGGCAGGTTGTTCTTCTCCACTAAGAACCGTGTATAGGTGAAGAGGAAGTTAGAGTCTGTCTTGAGGTTTACAATGCCTCCGTCAACGAGAAAACGACGATAACGCTCCATGAAATATGAAGAAGTGAGACGTTTGCGCGGATTCTTCATTTGTGGGTCGGAAAAAGTAAGCCAAATCTCCTGGACTTCATCTTTCGAGAAAAACCTGTCGATTATCTCAATACTCGTCCTTAGGAAAGCCACATTGTCGAGCTTTTCTTCCAGAGCTTGCTTTGCGCCGGTGTACATGCGTGCGCCCTTGATGTCAACCCCTATGAAATTCACGTTGGGGTATCTCCTCGCCAGACCAACTGCATATTCACCCCTTCCGCATCCAAGCTCAAGAACGATGGGGTTGTCGTTCTTGAAATATTGCTCACGCCAGTGGCCTTTCATCTCGAATGGCACGTCGCTGATAACAGAGAATGGATATTGAAAGACATTCTTGAAGGTCTCCATCTCAGCGAACTTCTGTAGTTTTCCTTTTCCCATAATGAAGTTTAGTTACGACATTTGCTTAATCATGCAAGTTTCACGTCGAAGCCGTAATAGTCTTATTTAAATTTCCGCTACACACTCTATCTCCACGCGTGCGTTCTTGGGAAGTGTCTTTATTGCCACGGCAGAGCGGGCAGGGAATGGAGTGGTGAAGAACGTGGCATATACCTCGTTCATCTCTGCAAAGTCGCTCATGTCGGCAAGGAAAACGGTTGTCTTCACGACGTGAGCCATGTCGGTACCCTCAGCCTCAAGAATAGCCTTGATGTTTGACAGGCTTTGGCGTGTCAGTTCCTTGATGCCACCCTCTGCGAAATTGCCGGTTGATGGGTCTACGGGCAATTGACCGCTGACGAAAATGAGGTTTCCAGTGCGTATTGCCTGACTGTAAGGGCCGATGGCTCCAGGAGCCTTGCTTGTAACGATTGCTTTCATTTTGTATTGATTTAATGTGTGTTTTGTGTTGTATGTATATAGAATCTATTGTTTGTAGATATGCAAAAGTAATTGTTTTCTTTCATTCTGCCAACATTAATCGCAATAATATTGCTACCTTTGCAATTGAAAAGAAAAGACAAGGTAAAGTAAAATGATTTCAGTAGAGCAATTAAATGTAGAGTTTGGCACTCGTCCGTTGTTTCATGATGTTAGCTATGTCATAAACGATCACGACCGCATTGCGCTTGTGGGCAAGAATGGGGCGGGCAAGTCTACGATGCTGAAAATCATCTGTGGCATGCAGAAGCCAACGTCTGGCACTATTGGCATTCCCAACGAATGCGAGATAGGCTATCTGCCTCAGGTGATGAAACTGTCGGACGACACCACCGTCATAGAGGAGACGCGCAAGGCTTTTTCGGGACGCAACAAGATGCAAGAGGAACTGAAGAAGATGGAGCAGGAGATGGCCGAACGTACCGACTACGACAGCGACTCTTATATGCAGCTCGTAGAGCGCTTCACGCAAGAGCACGACAGGTTTCAGCTCATGGGGGGCGACAATTACGAGGCAGACATAGAGCGCACGCTCACGGGGTTGGGCTTCGATCGCACAGACTTCGACCGCCCCACGCGCGAGTTCTCTGGAGGTTGGCGTATGCGTATCGAACTTGCGAAAATATTGTTGCGCAAGCCCGACGTGTTGCTTCTCGATGAGCCCACAAACCACCTTGACATTGAGTCCATTCAATGGCTAGAGCAGTTTATCATCAACTCCTCAGCGGCGTTACTCCTTGTCAGCCACGACCGTGCCTTTATAAACAATATCACAAACCGCACGATTGAGATAACATGCGGTCACATTGAAGACTACAAAGTTCCTTACGACAAGTATCTTGTTCTTAGGCAAGAACGTCGTGAGCAGCAGATACGTGCCTGGCAAAACCAGCAGAAAGAGATAGCCGATGCCAAGGCTTTCATAGACAGGTTTAGGTATCAAGCCACGAAAGCCGTGCAGGTGCAACAAAAGGTTCGGCAGCTTGAGAAGATTGTGCCTATCGAGATTGACGAGGTTGACAATAAGGTCATGCACCTTAAATTCCCGCCTTGCCTGCGTTCGGGAGATTATCCTGTCATATGCGATGAGGTTGGAAAGGCTTACGGCAACCATACCATATTCTCGCACGTTGACCTTACCATAAAGCGTGGAGAAAAGGTGGCTTTCGTCGGCAAGAACGGTGAGGGAAAGTCAACGCTCGTGAAGTGTATCATGGGCGAGATTCCTTTTACCGGCAAACTCAAGATTGGACACAACGTGGAAATAGGCTACTTCGCACAGAACCAAGCCCAGATGCTCGACGAGTCGCTTTCCATTTACGACACCATCGATGAGGTCGCTACTGGAGACATGCGCCTGAAAATCAACGACCTTCTTGGCGCGTTCATGTTTGGTGGTGAGGTGTCGGAGAAAAAGGTCAAAGTGCTCAGCGGAGGAGAGCGTTCGCGCTTGGCAATGATCAGGCTCCTTCTTGAGCCAGTCAACTTGCTTATACTCGATGAGCCCACCAATCATCTTGACATGCCTTCCAAGGACGTGCTCAAGGAAGCCATCAAGGCGTTTGACGGCACTGCAATCATCGTTAGCCACGACCGCGACTTCCTCGATGGTCTCGTGTCGAAGGTATTCGAGTTTGGCGGTGGCAAGGTGAAAGAGCATCTCGGTGGAGTCTACGACTGGATAAGAAGTCAGAACAACGTGGAGACAACCTCGCTTTCAAAATCAGCTTCCGTGGTGGAGACTCCAGTAAAACCAGCCGGAAGCCAAACCCCAGAACAGGTTGAGCGCGTTGAGTCGTATGCGGAGCATAAAGAACGTCAGAAGAAGATGAGCAAGGTCAAAAAAGCTATTGCGGAGTCGGAAAAGAAAATAGCTGACATGGAGTCCCGCCTAAAGGAACTCGACACGTTGCTTATGGATCCTAAAAACGCGTGCGACATGAAACTCGTTACAGAATATACCACGACCAAGGAGGCTCTTGACAAGGAAAACGACCGTTGGATGGAACTGTCCGAACAACTCGAAGACCTTTAAGACGCTTTTATACACAGACAATATATTTATTCCAAATCATATTATGAGAATAGCACATTATTTACCCATGATCATGATGGCTGTCGCACCAATCATTGGCGTGGAGGCAAAGAGCAACGTCTCGAAGTCGGGACTGGACCTCAGCAACCTCGACCGCAGCGCGAAGCCAGCAGACGATTTTTACCAGTTTGCCACAGGCGGATGGCAGAAACTTCATCCGCTCCCAGCGGCATACAGTCGTTACGGCTCTTTCGACATGTTGCAAGAGAGCGTGAACAAGCAAGTGAGTTCTATCCTCACGTCGCTTACCAAGGCAAAGTATGCTGAGGGAACCACCGAGCGCAAGCTTAGCGATTTTTATAAGCTCGCCCTCGACACGGCTCGTCGCAACCGTGAAGGCTTGGCTCCGGTTGAGCCATTCATGAAAGAAATCGAGTCGGCAAAGGGACTCAAGGATATCCACGCCTTGCAGCTTAAATATGCCAAGATTGGTCTTGGCCAGCCTTTTGGCTCTTATTTCTCCGCAGACGACAAGAACGTGACAAGAAACATCATCCAGCTTTCACAGGGCGGACTCACGCTTGGCCAGAAAGATTGGTATGTCAACAACGATGAGGCTACGGTAAAGATAAGGGAGGCTTATAAGAAATATCTTGTGAAGATGTTCGGGCTCTACGGCTTCGATGCCAAGGCCGCGGCGAGAAAGGCTGCTGCCGTGTTCCGCTTTGAGACAGAGCTCGCGCTCATTTCAAAGAGCAACACCGAGCTTCGTGACCCACAAGCCAACTACAACAAGATGACCCTCAAGGAGTTTGAGGCCAATTATCCCAATATCCACTTCACGCAACTCGCAAAGGCACAAGGCATTAACGAAAGCTGCATACAGGAGATGATTGTGGGTCAGCCCGCGTTCTTCAACGGTCTCGACAAGCTTGTGTCACTTCTTGCCGCGTCGGAGTGGAAAGCGCTGATGGAGTGGGATTTCATATCGGCATCTGCCACTTGTCTTTCCGACAACATACGTGAGGCGCACTTCGATTTCTTTGGCCGCACGATGTCTGGCCGCAAGGAGGATTATCCCTTGTGGAAGCGCGCCACCAACACTGTAGACAATGCCATGGGTGAGGCACTTGGCAAGATGTATTGTGAGAAATACTTCCCGGAGTCATCCAAGCGCATGATGGAAACTCTCGTGAAGAACCTTCAGAAAAGCCTTGCCGAGCGCATAAAGGTGCAGACGTGGATGAGCGACACGACAAAGAACAACGCGCTGGACAAGTTGTCAAAGTTCTATGTCAAGGTGGGTTATCCTAACAAGTGGACAGATTATTCAAAGTTGGACATCGATTCCCAAAAGAGCTTCTTCGAGAATATTCTCGCCACTCGTGTCTTTAAGGTAGACAAGCACATAGCCGAGAAGGCCGGCAAACCTGTTGATCGCGACGAATGGCACATGACCCCGCAGACGGTGAACGCCTACTACAATCCCACCACAAACGAGATATGCTTCCCTGCCGGAATATTGCAGCGCCCGTTCTTTGACCCCAAGGCGGATGCCGCTTTCAACTATGGTGCCATAGGCGTGGTCATTGGCCACGAGATGACTCACGGATTTGATGACCAAGGCCGTCAATACGATGCCGACGGTAACCTTCACAATTGGTGGACTGCCCAGGATGCCAAGAACTTCGACGAGCGTGCCACCATGTACGCCAACTATTTCGACTCGATAGAGGTGTTGCCGGGCCTTCACAGCAATGGTCGTTTCACCCTTGGCGAGAACCTTGCCGACCACGGAGGCCTTATGGTGTCGTTCAACGCACTCAAGGAAGCCACGAAAGACACTCCTTTGAAGAACGTTGATGGCTTCACCCCAGAGCAGAGATTCTTCATAGCATATGCTGGCGTGTGGGGGCAAAATATCACCGAGCAGGAGATTCGCAACCGCGTTAAGCGCGACCCTCATGCCTTGGGCGAGTGGCGTGTCAATGGCGCGTTGCCGCACATTCAGGCCTTCTACGACGCTTTCGGCATCAAGGAAGGCGACAAGATGTACTTGCCCGAGAGCCAGCGCCTTCAACTTTGGTAATCAAGACAAGCAAGATTGTACCCTCTTGTGTCAACGCTTCTAAAAAGTGTTGACGCGATGAATTTCATAGCACGAAATCACAAATTGACGTTAATTTGTGATTTCGTGCTTTTTTGTTTTTGAGTTAATGGAAGAATTTGCTACCTTTGCGAGGTAATAAACACTTATATAACAAGAGCATACCACGCTGCCATCAGCAAGGGCGCTACCATTGGATATGAAAGACTTTAAGAAGATAGTGCTGACAGGAGGACCCTGCGCGGGGAAAACCACAGCCTTGGTGAAAATAATGGAGTATTTCTCAAGCAGGGGCTTCAAGGTTTTCACTATCCCCGAGATACCCACGATATTTCTTCAGGCAGGAATGGACTATCTGACGAAAAACGAGCAGTGGTTCTATGAGGGAGAGAAAGACACGTTGAAGGCCCAACTCGCTTTCGAGGACTATTTCTCAGCCATGGCGCAAACCATAGACAAGCCCGTGGTTATAGTTTGTGACCGAGGTGCCCTCGACATCTCCACGTATCTTCCTCATGAGATGTGGGAGAAGATCACGGGTCTCTGCAACGTTACCAACCAGCAACTTCTCGACCGCTACGATGCCGTGCTGCATCTTGTCTCTGCAGCCGATGGCGCGGAACAGTATTACAATACCACGACCAACGAGGTGCGAACGGAGGGCATAGACAAGGCTAGGATGCTCGATCGCAAGGTGGTGCAAGCATGGACGGGACACCCACACCTTCGAGTCATAAACAATCACGACAATTTCGATACCAAGATAAACCGCGTGCTGAAGGAAATAAGCAGCGTGCTTGGCTTGCCGCAACCCATAACAGAGGAGAGGAAATACATTGTCAAAGTAAATGGCGGCACCATACCCAACGCAGTGGACAGCGATATTTGGCAAACTTATCTCGTGTCTGAACCGGGTTCCGAGGTGCGTCTGCGCCGTCGCGTGTGGGACAAAGGAAAGTTCATCAACGTGCATACCACGAAGCGTAGAATCAACGAAAGCGAGGAGATAGAAACCGAACGGCAGGTGAGCAATGCCTTGTCGGAGTCGCTCCTGGCGCAAGCAGATCCCTATCGCCACACCATTCACAAGAAACGCACCACGTTTATCTACGAAGGGCAATATTTTGAGCTTGACGAATATCTCGACAGGTTGCAAGGGCTCGTGATACTGGAGACAAAGGGAATGGCCGAGGGCGAGACCGTGAAATTGCCGGAGAACATAGAGATCGTGAAAGACATAACCGGTGACAAGAATTATTACAACTATAATCTCAGTTTAAGATAATGCACGTCGTCATTGCGGGAAACATAGGAAGCGGGAAGACAACCCTGACAAAGATGCTGGCAAAGCACTATGGCTGGGACTTGAGGTTAGAGAGCGTGACATATAACCCGTATCTTGAAGACTATTACAAGGACATGCCACGATGGGCGCTCAACCTGGAAGTCTATTTCCTGAAAGAGCGCTTCAGAGACTTGCTGGAGATAAAAAAGTCGGCAAAGCCTGTCATTCAAGACCGCTCCATATATGAGGGGGTGTATATATTCAGCTCCAACAATCACGACATGGGCAACATGTCGGACAACGACTTTGAGACATACATGGGGCTTTTCAACTCCATGATGATGGTAGTGGAAAAACCCGACCTCATGGTTTACCTTCGTGCCTCGGTGGCGCATCTCGTGGACAACATACACAAACGCGGACGGGAATACGAGCAAAACATGAGGCTCGACTACCTGAAGAACCTCAACGACAGATACGACAGGTTCTTTCAGAGGCAATACAAAGGACCAAAGATAACGGTGGACGTGGAAAACCTCGACTTCCTGCACAACAAGGAAGACTTCGCGGCTATCACCTCTTCCATAAACAAAAAGATAGACATGAGCAACAGAAGCTTGTTCATATAAAAAAGATTAAGGAATATGCATATTGCTATTGCGGGAAACATAGGAAGTGGCAAGACCACATTGACAAAACTCCTTGCGGCTCGATACGGATGGACACCACGTTTCGAGCCTGTGGACAACAATCCCTACCTTGAGGATTTCTACCACGACATGAGCCGGTGGTCATTCAACCTCCAGGTCTATTTTCTCAACAAGCGTTTCAAGGAAGTGGTGGAGATTTCAAAGAGCAAAGACACCATAATTCAGGACAGGACGATATACGAGGACGCTTGCATATTCGCCCCAAACCTCCACGACCAAGGTTACCTGTCTGACAGGGACTTCAATAACTATACAGACCTCTTCCACTTGATGATGTCGCTTGTGAAAAAGCCACAGCTCATGATCTACATACGATCCTCCATACCAACTCTCGTAAAGCACATTGAGAAGCGAGGGCGCGACTACGAGAAGTCCATCAGAATAGATTATCTCACGGGACTCCAGAAACGCTACGACGATTGGCTCTCCACATACGACGGCGAGCTTATAACCATCGATGGAGACAAGATCAACTTTGAGGAGAACAAAGAGGATTTCAGGAAAATCACCGACATGATCGACGCAAGCCTCTATGGGTTGTTCCCCATTGGTTAGGCAGGTAGGGGAGAATGATTATTCATCGTCTTTTTTTAATATCATAAGGATATGGAATTCAACAACTCAAGCATTAACACTATTGCCACCGGCAAGGCTGGCGGCAAAGACATACTGACAATCGGACTGAAGGAAGCCTATGCCTCCAAGCCCAACTGCCAGCGATATATGCGCCAAGAGTATGAACGCGGAAAAGACCTCGACAGCAACCACATATTCAAGTTCATGGCCTTGAACGATGAACCGGGAAAAGGCGCCACGGTGGTTACGGAGTGGGAAGACAGTCGCAATTTGACAGAATGGTTGCTTGAGGGACATTCCGGCGACGAGAGGAAAAAGGTTTTCAGGCAAGTGGCAAACGCCATCGATTATATCCACTCAAAGGGGCTGGTTCATGGCTGCCTCAACGCGTCGAACATCTTCATCACCCGCAAGGGCGATGACGTGAAGCTCCTCACGTTCAAGGTGCGCTATGCCGACATGTTGAAGCAACCTCAAGAGAACCTGAAGTATGCCGCTCCCGAGTCAAAGGATGGCACGGTCGGGCTCGATGCCCGTGCCGACATCTACTCACTCGGCGTATTGCTCAAGACCCTTGGCTTCGGTGCTGAGTATCATAACGTGATAGAGAAATGTTGTCGCTTTGGCCGCAACGAGCGCTTCGACAATATAGCCTCCATGTTGGATGCCATTGACAAGCATCGCTTCAACAGTCAGGCTGGCGAACTAACAGAAGGCCAACCAACGATTTCAAGCAACAAGAAAATGGCGGTCATCATTGCCGTCATCGTCGTGCTTGTATGTGTCGCGGTCGCGCTTCTCGTGGCGCAGTCGGGTAGTGACCAAACTCAGAACGCCGCCCAGCAGACAGAGCAAACCGATTCCGCCGCACGAGAAAGCCAGGACGCGAACGCACAGCCAGACCAGGCGTCAAGCCTTGATCAGGCGCAGGGCGAGAACGAGTTCCTCAACGACTTGGTGCCACAGATGCACATCGACCTCGACAAGATCTACAATTCAGGAGACGACCAGGCGATCGTAAAGTCACGCGTAGCCGCTTATTACAAGGGCTTGCGTCGTGTGTTGAAGAAGCAGCACAAGACAAGTTCACAGCTCGATGCCTTCGACAAGGCTTTCGCTGAGTATGTCAACCAAAAGAACCAATGAAGACAACGTTATTCACATTGATGTTGTGGCTTCCGCTGGGAGCCGTGGCTCAAACGTCAAACCCTCTTCGCGACAGCCTGAAGGTTGCCTCGGAGAGGTTGTCGTATTATCCAGACTCTATCGACCTGCGCTTGCGCAAGGCATCTTGGTACGTGCAACTGGAGGAATGGCAGAGTGCGAAAAACGACTACGACATCGTATTGCGCAAGAATCCCGCCAACGTTGCCGCACTTTATTATAGGGCATATGTCAACGAGCGGCTCGGACGATATAAATTCTCGCGACTCGATTACCAAAACCTGCTGACAATAGTGCCAGGCAACTTTGAGGCTCGCCTAGGCCTTGCACTTCTCAACGAGAAAGACAAGCACTTTACCGAAGCCCTTGATGGCATCAACCAGCTTGTGGACGCTTATCCCGATTCAGCCGTGGTGTGGGCGGCAAGGGCTGGCATTGAAAACGAGCGCGGAATGTTGGAGTTGGCGGAATACGACTATGGCAAGGCTATCTGTTTGGATCCAAACAACAATGACTTTATCTTATCGCGTGCTGACATACGTATTAGGCTCGGCGAGTTTCAAGATGCCATTCAAGACCTAGATAGGCTTGTGAAGCTTGGCACCCCGAGGGCAGCTTTGAAAGAATGGTATGCCAAGGCGCTGAACGGCAAAAAGAAATAAGCGTCTTTGCCTTTACACTGAAAAGCCGTTGCCTTTCCAATGGAATGGCAACGGCTTTTCAGTGTAAAGGCAACGCTATTTCAGTGCAATGTCTAATCTGTTAATAAT
>CAVKWN010000021.1:33908-40275 GCA_963660075.1 Lachnospiraceae bacterium | reverse complement strand
AGGCTGGCTTGAATGATTTTTGCAAAGCTGAAATCTTACGCCCAAAATTACTGATTATTTCACATATCTACAAATATATCCAAAAGAAATGTTGCTTATTATTACAAAAAAGCAAAAAGCACGTGTACAACTATTTGTATTCATTGATAAGTTACACAAAATAGATTAAACAGCGCGTCATTCTTGTTAGTTTCATGGGTTATTATTAACTTTGTACGAAACTATAAAGATTATTTCTTACACCAAACTTTATAAAAGCCAAAACATGAAAAAAAACATCCTTCTGCTTGTCTTTCTTTCGCTTCCGTTGATTGGCATCAACGCCCAACGCACGAGACAAGAAATCAAGGAAAATCCGAACCTTGCCGCAAACAACTACCGCGACTATCCGGTTCCCACAAAGAAACTCACGCCTTCGCCTAATGGCTACGAGCCGTTTTACATCAGCCACTACGGTCGCCACGGATCCCGCTGGCTCATCGGCAAGAACGCATTTAACAAGCCTTACTACACGCTTGCCAAAGCCGACTCTCTCGGCAAGCTGACGCCACGTGGCAAAGAGGTGTTTGCCTTGGTTAAGGAAATGCGCGCCCAGGGCATGAGCCGCGAAGGAGAACTCACGCAACTTGGCGCAGAGCAGCACCGTGGCATAGCCAAGCGCATGTTCGAGCGTTTTCCGCAGGTGTTCGCCGGCGAAACCAACGTTGACGCTCGCTCTACGGTAGTCATTCGCTGCATCCTCTCCATGGAGAACGAACTGTTGCAACTCGCTGCGCTCAACCCAAAGATCAAGTTCAAGAGCGACGCGTCGTACCACGACATGTACTACATGAACGACGATGCCACAAGCCCTTACGCTTCGCTCACCAACACCACGGCGGCAGTGGACAGCATGGACGCGTTCAGGAAACGTCACAACAAGGCGCCATACATGATGAAGACCATCTTCAACGACCCGGATTACGCGAAGCAGGTGAACGAGAGCGCACTCGCCACGCAACTGTTCAACACGACCATTGCCTTGCAAAACACGGAACTGCGCCATCACTTCAAGCCCACGTGGGACATCTTCTCTGAGGAGGAGCTCTACAACCAATGGCTCATGACCACGGCTTTCTGGTATTCATACGCAGGACCCAACAAGCTCAACGACGGCGCTGGAATGTACACCCAGCTCAATCTCGTGAAGAACATCATGGAGACCGCCGACACTTGCGTCACCTTGCCTCATCCCGGGGCCACGCTGCGCTTTGCGCACGAGAGCGACGTGCTGCCGCTTGTTTGCCTGCTCAACATCAATGGCTACGGCAACTCTCGTTCCTCACTCGACAAGATAGACGCTGAGGACTGGGACGTGTACAACGTGTTCCCAATGGGGTGCAACGTACAGTTCATATTCTATAAGGATGCCAAGCACCCAAAGAAAGACGTATTGGTGAAAGTGCTGCTCAACGAGAACGAAGCCACGCTGCCAATAAAGGCATACAAGGCTCCTTACTACCGCTGGACTGACGTAAGGGCATACATGAACGGTCTCTTGGGTAAGATCATCAAGAAGTAATCTCTCTCCGCAATTATCCGCATTCGAATGAAGATAGCGGCTGAAAATCAACATGAACCCCGAAAGTCTGCATCTGACTTTCGGGGTTCATCATTTCATGTATATTTAACCATTTCTTAATGCATTCATCCCTTTACTGACAGTTTTCTTATTTCGTCCTCTGGTAAACCAGTCAATTCTGAAACTGTTTTTATATCCATTCCACGTCCCAACATTGTCCTAGCAACTTCCGCACGACCTTCCGCACGACCTTCCGCACGACCTTTTTCCAAAGCTGTGTTGATAGAGTTTTTCACATCGCGGTATGCTTTCAAACTATCTTCGTATTCTTTTAATTCCTTTGGAGTGAACTTGGCTATCTCTGCTTCTTCAAAAAGCTTGGAAAATATTTTTTCTTTAAGTGCTACAGGCCGCTCATCCAAACGTGACAGGTTCTTCAAGACATACAGCCACTTGTCGTAAAGCGTTACGAGTTCATCCTCGGTCTTGTTGAACTTCGCTATCTCAACATACTTGAAAGAGAGCTTGTCGTTAAACACCTTATGAGTCTTCTTGTCAAGCAAGCCAACATCATGGTTGATGTCATTCTTGTCAAACGCGTCCTCCTCCAAGTCGAAGTTCAATAACGCTACGGTATAGACATGCTCAAGCTTGAAATTCCAGTCCGCCCCTTTGGGTGCTTGCTCACGAATAGGGAAAGTGGAATAGAACAAGGAACGATCCTTGAAATACTTTTGATAGGCATTCTGCATCTCGACTATGAATTTCTCGCCATGTTCATTCTCACAATAAACGTCGAAGATGGCCTTACGTTCCGCGAAGACATCCCCTACATGCTCACTGTTCAAGTACTTCACATTCTTGATGACTTGAAATCCGTCAAACAAAGAGTTCAAGAAATTAATGAGTAAATCCTTGTTTGGTTTTGTTCCAAAGATGCGCTTGAAACCAAAGTCGGTCAGCAAGCTGATGTATCGTTCTTCTACTCTTTTCATTTTATGGACGTTTAGCTGATCTCAAACGCAAAAATACATCATTTTCATCATAACGCCAAACATTTCACATGAATTTCTGAAGTTCTTCGTAGACGCGTTCCACGGGTAGTCCCATGACATTGTAGAAGCTTCCGTCGATATGCGTCACGCCTATATATCCAATCCACTCCTGCACGCCATACGCCCCGGCCTTGTCGTATGGCTTGTAATGCTCAATATAATAGTCAATCTCCTCATCGGTCAACTGTCTGAAAGTCACCGCCGTAACATCCGAGAACGACTCACTCCCACACGTGGTCTTGATGGTCACGCCAGTCACCACATGGTGGGTGTTGCCACTCAACCTGCGAAGCATGGCTCGCGCGTCTTCAGCGTCCTCAGGCTTGCCCATTATCTCATCTTTGAGTATGACCACGGTGTCGGCCGTGAGCAACATCTCATCATCGGCTATGTCGTAGGCTGCAGCCTTCTCCTTGGAGATATACTCCGGCACGGCTTCAGCGGGAATGCTCGAAGGATAGCTCTCTCCCACTCCACGTTTCACCCTCACCTCAAAGTCGAGGTCAAGCCCCTTGAGCAACTCTTGTCTGCGTGGCGATTTACTCGCCAAAATCAACTTTTTCAATGCTATTCTCTTTTCTTAAAAAATTCCGTTACCATCCAAAGGCCTTGGCAGAGCTGAGCCATTTGCCTTGCGCTCGCAACACCTGCTCAAGCACGTCGCGCGCGCAGCCGCATCCGCCATTGAAGGGCGACACGTAGACCGATATTTGCCTTATCTCCTCGCACGCGTCTTGTGGGCAACACGGGCAACCCACACGCCTCATTATCTCATAGTCGGGGATGTCGTCGCCAACGTATATTATGTTGTCGTCGTGAAGGCCGTATTTCTTCAAGAATTGCTCATAGGTCTTTATCTTAACCGAGCATTTCATGAACACGTCGGCCATGCCGAGATATTCATAGCGCTTCCGGATAGCCTCTGAGTCGCCACCGGTGATGATGGCACACTTGAGCCCCATCTTCGCGGCAAGCTGTATGGCATATCCATCCTTGATATTGAGGGTGCGCAACGGGAACCCATTCTCGTCCATCGACACTGTGCTTGCCGAGAGCACGCCATCAACATCGAAGATGACAGCCTTTATCTTCTCAAGGTCGTATTCTATCATAAACAATCGTGTTAGTTCGGGTGCAAAGGTAGCAAAAATCAAGCAATAGCCTCTATCAACAACCAGATATTTAAAATCGTCACCAGCGTGGCTAAGGCATAAAGGAAAGCGGAGCTCAACGGCTTGTTGGCATATTTCCCCATGACGCGTTTAGACGACGTGAGACTGACCTGAAGGAACACGGTAAATGGCAACTGGACTGACAGGAACATCTGCGAATAGAGCAGCCCCTTGAAAGGATTACCTATGACAAAGATGAGGAGCAGCGCAACGCCCAACGACAACAAGATGCCGACCACGGAGTGGGTGTCTTTCACATTGTAAGATTCATTGTAAAGACCCGAGAAAATGCTGCCCGCCGCCATTCCGCTTGTAATCGTACTCGACAAGCCCGCGAGCAGCAAAGCCATGGCGAAGATGTTGGCGGCATTGTTGCCAAGGAGCGGCTGGAGCATCGACTGCGCCTGTGAGAGTTCCTCAACATGCGTGCCATGCTCATAGAAGGAGGAGGCGGCGAGGATAATCATCGATGAGTTTATCGCCCATCCCACAAGCATGGAGAAGAGCGTGTCGAAAAACTCATACTTCAGCATGTGCCTTATTCGTTCGTCGCCCTTGAGGTTAATCTCGCGGCTTTGGACTATCTCGGAATGAAGAAACAGATTGTGAGGCATCACTACGGCACCAAGGACGCTCATGATGACAAGCAAAGAACCCTTTGGCACGGAAGGCACAAACGAACAGTATGCCACCGAGTGCCAATCGACATGCACAAGAAACAGTTCATAGATAAACGATAGCCCGATAAAGGACACAAAAGCTATGACCGCCCGCTCAATGCGCTTATAGCCATTGGTAAAGAGCATGACAAGCACGGCGACCGTGGTTAGCACCGCCCCCATGGGGATGCTCATGCCGAAAAGCATCTGCAAGGCTATGGCACCACCGAGAATCTCGGCGAGAGAGGTAGAGATGGAGGCCAAGAATGCCGTAACGACGATTGGCTTGCCTGCCCAACTGGGAGCATATTTTACGGCTGCCTCGCTGAGGCACAGACCTGTGACAATGCCCAGGTGAGCCACATTGTGTTGCAGGGCTATGAGCATGACCGTGGAGAGAGTCACTACCCACAAGAGAACATAGCCATATTCAGAGCCTGCCGCGAAATTGGTAGCCCAATTGCCAGGGTCTATGAATCCCACGGTCACCAAAAGACCTGGTCCGATATATTTGAAAATGTCCAAGGCGCCAAGGACATGCGGATGGTCCGTGCGCTTCAGTTCCTTAATGAGGTTCCACATATTATAAATATTTTCGTTTACTTCTTAGCTGATTTGATGCAAAGATACAACAATTCTTCAGTGCATAAATCAGCGTCGCTTCATAATCATCATAAATGATTACTACGCAAGAATATGGTCGCAACTACCAAGGCTGACACATGCCAACATCACAAAAAGTCAAAAATAACACACCATTAGTGACAATGTGAGAAAATAAAGCGTGAAAAACATTGTCAATTAATAATAATTGAGTAACTTTGCTTTCAAATTCAAGAACAAGAGAATTTAAAAAGATTAAATTACATAATCATGAGTGAATTGATAAAGCCTAAAAATTATACGACACTCTTAGGCCGCCGCCAGACAGAACAGGGCATCAAGATGATAAAAGAGTTCTTCCAACAAAACCTTTCAACCGAACTTCGCCTTAGCAGGGCCACGGCGCCCTTGTTCGTGCTAAAAGGCCTGGGCATAAACGATGACCTTAACGGCGTGGAGCGTCCTGTGACATTCCCTATAAAAGACATGAACGAGGCCAACGCCGAGGTTGTGCACTCATTGGCAAAATGGAAACGGCTGACGCTCGCCAAGTTTGGAGTGGAACCCGGCTATGGCATCTATACCGACATGAACGCCATACGCGCCGACGAGGACCTTGACAACTTGCATTCGCTATACGTTGACCAGTGGGACTGGGAAGCGGTAATCACCCGTGAACAACGCACCATATCATTCCTTGAGGACATCGTGAAGAGAATATATAGTGCCATCCTCCGCACAGAGTTCCTCGCATGCGAGAATTTCCCGCAGCTCAAACCTTTCTTGCCACGCGAAATTCATTTCGTCCACTCGCAAGACTTGCTCGAAATGTATCCAGACATGACTCCCCACGAGCGAGAGAACGCCATATGCGAGAAGTATGGCGCCGTGTTCGTGGAAGGCATTGGCGGGAAATTGTCTGACGGCAAAAAGCACGATGGCCGCGCGGCAGACTATGACGACTGGTCCACGATATCCGAGAACGGCAAGGCGGGACTCAATGGCGACATCTTGATATGGTATCCGGTGCTTGGCCGTTCGTTTGAGCTTAGCTCGATGGGCATTCGCGTAGACAAGGAGAGCTTGATTCGCCAGTTGAAAACTGAGCATCAGGAAGAACGCGAGAAACTCTATTTCCACCAGCAATTGCTCAACGACAAGTTGCCTCTAAGCATCGGCGGCGGCATAGGTCAAAGCCGCCTCTGCATGGTATTGCTACACAAGGCGCATATCGGCGAGATCCAAGCAAGCATCTGGCCAGAGGAGATGCGCGAGGAATGCGCACGTCTTGGCATGCCGCTGATATAAGCCTAAGGC
>CAVKWN010000021.1:2630-33673 GCA_963660075.1 Lachnospiraceae bacterium | reverse complement strand
CAAGGGCTTTCCACTGAAAAGGCAACGCCATGGCTATGGTAAGGCGATGGCCAAATGCTGAAATGAAATCGGCTTTACGGTGCAAAGGCAAAGATTTGGCACCGTAAAGCCGAACAAAAATGTGTGTTACCGTCTATTTTCATTGTTGGCATCACGCTCTCGCTCTCCAGATTGAGCATCAAACATGACACGATTTTTGGCAATAAGACTTTACAAACGTCACGTCACGTCAATTCAACTCCAATTTCAAACCAACGCGCAACTTCTCGATGGCAGGGTTGCGCTTTCTCATGGCATCGAATACCTCCAACTTGGTGAGTGCCCGCTCGTTCTCGTTGTGCTTGGCAAGACGGGGCGAAAACTCTATGAGGCTGTTGTGAAGTCGCAACCGCATGGTAGCGCGGATGTTTTTCTTGATTGAAGTTATCTGGTCAAGAAGCAACTGATTGTCAACAACAACCTCAATGTCGGGGTATTCGGTGATTCTTGGGACAATGTTTTTCAAGCGCGAGGCAAGGCCAACAAACTTTTGGGGCATGCGGTTGCACATGGAAACCCATTCTCTCGTGAGGTCATCGTCGGTGAATGTGTCCTCAACCTTCTTCTCCTCAAGCTTCTTCGCTTCCGCCTCGTCCACGGTCACGGCCTCAATGCCATCACCTGTTTTTGGCTTTCGGCGTAGGTCGCCGAAAGTCATACCTATGTTCTTGAAGTGAAAAGTGGTTCCGCCACCAATCGCTACTTTTGGCACAACAGGCTTTTCGTCTGTTGTAGGCCGCTCAGCTGCCGATGGCTTTTCTGCGGTTTCAACTTTTGTTTTAGTATCAGTAGAGTTGGCATGCGCCACCAGTCTCCGTGCGACCCCGGCCACCTGCATTGCCGGTTTAGGTTGCACCACATTGTTTTTCTTGAACAGGGATTTCAATCTCATAGGGCTACGCCCACCAGCAGGCACGTCGCCGTCCTCTGGCTGTGTGACCTGAGCCACACGTATGAGGGTGAGCTCCACCAAAAGACGCTTGTTGCTGCTTTGGCGATATTGCACATCACACTCGTTGAGGATTTTCAATGCCTGGTAAAGAAACGTTAACGGACATTTCTTTGCTTGCTCTTTGTATTTTGTCTTCTGGCTCTCGCTCACTTCAAGCAAGCGAAGTGTTTGCTCATCCTTTGCCATCATCACGTTGCGCACATGCGAGGCAAGGCCATTGACAACATTGCTGCCATCGAAGCCACGCTGAATGATGCCGTTGAGCAATACCATGATGTCAGAAGCCTTATTCTCAAGCGAAAGGTCGATAATCTTGAAATAGTTGTCGGCATCAAGCACATTGAGGTCTTGAAGAACCTTGTCGTAAGTGATATGACCTTGGCAGAAGCTCGAAACTTGGTCGAAAATGGACAACGCGTCGCGCATGCCGCCATCGGCCTTCTCGGCTATCACGCTTAAAGCCTCTTCCTCGCACGTTATGCCTTCCTTCTCTGCCACCATCGTCAAATGGTTCACTATCTCGGGCACCGTCATGCGCTCGAAGTCGTAAATCTGGCAACGGGAGAGAATGGTTGGGAGAATCTTGTTTTTCTCGGTAGTGGCGAGAATGAATATCACGTGCGCAGGCGGTTCCTCCAAGGTCTTGAGGAACGCGTTGAAAGCGGCTTGGGAGAGCATATGCACCTCGTCTATGATGAAAACCTTGTACTTGCCTGTCTGTGGCGGTATAAGGGTTTGCTCCATGAGGGTCTTTATGTTCTCCACGGAGTTGTTGCTTGCCGCGTCAAGCTCGAAGATGTTCATAGACCTTCCCTCGTTGAAAGCCCGGCAATTCTCACACTCGTTGCAAGCCTCACCGTCGCTGGTGGGGTTCTCGCAATTGATAGCCTTTGCGAAGATACGGGCGCACGTGGTCTTTCCCACTCCACGCGGGCCGCAAAAAAGGAAGGCGTGCGCAAGCTTGCCAGTCCTCACGGCATTCTTCAATGTAGTGGTGAGCGAGTCTTGACCCACCACCGACGAGAAAGTCATCGGCCGATATTTCCTTGCGGAAACAATATAGTTGTCCATAGATAATTTTAGATAGTATCGTTTTGCAAACTTACAAAAATAATTCCTAACCTCACGCCTTTTCACTGAAAAGATTAGGCCAAGACTAAAAAAAGCGTTGCCCCCACCAATGGTGAGAGCAACGCCGAAATTTCTTGATAAGACTTTCCCTGAAGGCTTATGCCTCTGCAGGAGCCTCTGCGCTGTCAGCCTCTGCGGCCTCAGCAGCCTTAGCAGCCTCTGCCTCTGCCTTTGCGGCAGCCTCAGCAGCCTTCTTGTCAGCCACTTTCTTTGCAATAGCCTCGTTGACCTTCTTCTCAGCCTCGAGAGCCTTGGCTACAGCCTCCTGACGGTTCTTTGACTGTGCGTCGAGAGTAGCGTTGAGCTTCTGCTCCTTGGTAGCCTTCCAAGCGTCGTACTTCTGCTGGCAAGCAGCCTCGTCGAACGCGCCCTTCTTGACACCGCCACGGAGATGCTTCATCATGTAGACACCCTCACCCTTCAGGATGTTGCGAACGGTGTCTGTAGGCTGTGCACCTGCCTCTACCCAGTAGAGAGCACGGTCGAAATTCAAATCTACGGTAGCAGGATTGGTGTTAGGATTGAACATACCAATCTTCTCGATGAACTTACCATCACGTGGTGCTCTAACGTCAGCGATCACAATTCTGTAAACTGCGTAGCTCTTGTGGCCGCCGCGCTGCAATCTGATTTTTGTTGCCATTTTGTTTTAAAAAACTAATATAAAGGTTTGAATTTAATGCTGCCAACACGTGACAGCGGGTGCAAAGTTACTGCTTTTTACTTATATCTCAATGAGATGGCAATGATTTTTTAACAAAACTTACATTACTCCGTCCTCGCGGAGCTTCTCCTGCCACTTCCATGCGGAGCGCATTACGTCGTCGAGCGATGACTCGGCTTTCCATCCGAGAACCTTGTTGGCCTTTGAACAGTCACCCCAAATCTTTTCGATGTCGCCTTCGCGACGGGGACCGTACGCCCAGTTGAGTTTCACGCCTGTGGCTCTCTCGAAGGTCTCAACAATCTCAAGCGTGGAGTTGCCACGGCCTGTGCCAATGTTGAAATAGTCGAGAACCGGGCTGTCCTCATCGTCAAGGACACGCCTCATGGCTGCCACGTGAGCCTTTGCAAGGTCAACCACATATATGTAGTCGCGAATGCACGTGCCATCGGGCGTATCGTAATCGTTGCCGAAAATGGTGAGCTGCTTGCGAATGCCTATCGCGGTCTGGGTAACGTAAGGGATGAGATTGTTTGGCACGCCATTAGGAAGTTCGCCTATGAGTGCAGACGGATGTGCGCCTATCGGGTTGAAATAGCGAAGGACGATGCTCTTAATCGGAGCGCCGCTGTGGATGTAATCATGGATGATCTGCTCGTTGATCTCCTTGGTGTTGCCATAAGGCGACGTTGCCTTCTGATGAGGGGCTGTCTCCGTGACAGGCAGGTTCTCAGGCTTTGGCTGGCCGTAGACGGTACAGCTTGAGGAGAAGATGATGCCTTTCACGTTATACTTGGGCATCAACTCAAGAAGGTTGATCAACGAAACCACATTGTTGCGGTAGTAAAGCAACGGTTTCTGCACGCTCTCGCCCACTGCCTTGCTTGCTGCGAAATGGATGATGCCCTCTATGTCAGGGTATTTCTTGAACACGTTTTCCGTGGCTTCCTTGTCTCGCAAGTCCACTTTCTCGAACGCCGGACGAACGCCCGTGATCTTCTCAATGCCATCGAGAACCTCTATCTTGGAATTAGAGAGGTCATCGACAATCACCACTTTGTATCCCGCCTCAATAAGTTCAACGGAAGTGTGGGAACCAATAAAGCCTGTGCCTCCCGTGACAAGGATTGTCTGTTTCATAATTAAATAAGTATAAAAGGTTTGTATTTGCGCCCACAAAGATACTTAAAATTCCAATAACAGCAAGCTATTGGCAGAAAAAAGTTGTAACTTTGCACGAAAATTGTAAAACACAATAATAAAAGATATAACATAAGAATTATGAGCATTCAAACTGAGAAGATTAAGGAGCTTGTCGCCAAACGTGAGCAAGCCCGCCTTGGCGGTGGACAGAAGGCCATCGACAAGCAGCACGCCCGTGGTAAGTACACAGCCCGCGAGCGCATAGAGATGCTTGTCGACAAGGACTCGTTCGAGGAGTACGACATGTTCAAGCTTCATCGCTGCCACAACTTCGGCATGGAGAAGAAGCAATACCTCGGCGACGGCGTCGTGGCAGGCTCGGCTACAATCGATGGCAGACTTGTATACGTGTACGCACAGGACTTCACTGTCAACGGTGGCTCGCTTTCAGAGACGATGGCACAAAAGATTTGCAAGGTCATGGACATGGCAATGCAAAACGGCGCTCCCGTAATCTGCATGAACGACTCTGGCGGCGCACGTATCCAGGAAGGCATCTCCGCACTCGCCGGCTATGGAGAGATCTTCGAGCGCAACATCCTCGCCTCTGGCGTGATACCTCAAATTTCCATGATACTTGGTCCTTGCGCAGGCGGTGCCGTCTATTCGCCAGGCCTCACCGACTTTATCCTCATGACAGAAGGCACGAGCTACATGTTCCTCACAGGACCGAAAGTGGTGAAGACCGTCACGGGTGAGGACATCGACTCGGAGCATCTCGGTGGAGCAAGCGTACACGCAAGCAAAAGCGGCGTGACGAGTTTCACGGCAAAGACCGAAGAGGAGGCCATGGAGATGATAAAGAAGCTCTTGAGCTATATCCCATCCAACAACACAGAGGAAGCGCCGCTCGTGGAGTGCACAGACCCAGTGGATCGCAAGGCAGACTTGCTCAACGAGATCTTGCCTGATGACCCTAACAAGGCATACGACATGTACAAGGTCATAACTGCCGTAACCGACAATGGCGAGTTCTTCGAGGTGCAGCCTAAGTTCGCAAAGAACATCATCACCGGTTTCGCTCGCTTCAACGGTCAGAGCGTGGGCATCGTGGCGAATCAGCCTTCAGCATACGCCGGCGTGCTCGACGTAAACGCCTCACGCAAAGGCGCTCGCTTCGTGCGTTTCTGCGACGCTTTCAACATTCCTATCGTTTCGCTTGTGGATGTCCCAGGTTTCCTCCCGGGCACAGGCCAGGAGTACAGCGCCGTCATCCTGCACGGAGCCCAGCTCCTCTACGCATACGGCGAGGCCACGGTGCCAAAAATCACCATCACTCTTAGAAAGAGCTATGGTGGCAGCCACATCGTAATGGGTTGCAAGCAGCTCCGTTCAGACCTCAACTTCGCTTGGCCAACCGCCGAGATAGCCGTAATGGGCGCAAGTGGCGCCGTGGCCGTGCTCTGTGGCAAAGAGGCTAAGAAAGTCAAGGAAGAAGGCGGCGACGTGAAAGCGTTCCTCGCTGAGAAAGAAGACGAATACACAAAGACTTTCGCCAACCCTTATCAGGCTGCGCAATACGGCTACATCGACGACGTCATCGAGCCTCGCAACACACGCTTCCGCATTTGCCGCGGCTTGGCGCAGTTGGCTCACAAGCGTCAGTCGTTGCCAGCGAAGAAGCACGGATGCATGCCTATGTAATTAAGAAATGAGCGAAGAAAAAATGGACAAGAACATATACGCGGCAATAGCGATGGCCATCTTCGAGTACCAAGGCAACAACGTACACGACAGAGAGCCAGGCATCATCACCATAAAGCCAAAATGCACACTGTGGGATGCCAAGCAGATTTCATTCACCGCAAAACCATAACAAAGATGAAGCAGTTTAAATATACAATAGCTGGCAAGGAGTATGAGGTCGAAATCGTAGACATCAACGAAGAGACCAACGTTGCCAACGTCAAAGTGAACGGGGAAGAGTTTGAAGTGGGCATGGAGAAACCTTCCGTGGAGACCGAGAAGCCCAAGGTAACGCTTGGCAAGCCCGTTGCCGAGGAAAACGACGATACCGCAACAACGGCAAACGTCAACACGGCAAACGCAATCAAGGCTCCCCTGCCTGGCACCATCACGTCTATCAACGTAAAGGTTGGCGACGAGGTAAAGGCTGGCGACACACTGCTCGTTTTGGAAGCCATGAAGATGGCAAACAATATCGAGGCAGAGAAAGACGGCAAGGTGGCCGCCATTTGCGTCAAGGCTGGACAGAGCGTCATGGAAGACGACGCGCTCGTCGTGATTGAATAAGGAAATTATAGCCACATTTTATTTAACAAACGCCCGTTTTGTGTGAAATCATGCAAAAACGGGCGTTTTGTCATTATTTATATCTACCTTTGCACTCAAAAGCATTTTTAGAATAAAATCATAATGGCCAAAAAGAGAATTTTATTCATCAATCAAGAGATTGTGCCCTATGTCCCTAAGTCGGAAATGGCTTTGCTCGGACGCGACTTGCCTCAAAAGATGCAGTCGGGAGGTTTTGACGTACGCACGTTCATGCCTAAATGGGGCAACATCAACGAACGTCGCGGACAACTTCATGAGGTTATCCGCCTCTCGGGTCTCAATATCGTCATTGATGACACCGACCACCCCTTGATCATCAAGGTGGCAAGCATACCAGTAACAAGACTTCAAGTCTATTTCATCGACAACGAGGACTATTTCATCAAGCGTCGTTCCATGACCGAGGACGAGAATGGCAACGAGTATGATGACAACGGCGAGAGAGCAATATTCTTCGCACGTGGCGTGCTTGAGACAGTAAAGAAATTACGCTGGGACCCAGACTTGATACATTGCCAGGGATGGATGGCTGGTGTCATCCCTCTTTACATCAAGACTGCCTACCACGAAGACCCTGCCTTTGCCAACACGAAAGTCGTTACCTCATTGTTCTCAAAACAATTCAAGGCAAACTTTGGCACGAAATTCAAGGAATGCGTAGAGTTCGGAAGTGCCAAGGCAGACTTGCTGAAGAAATATTCTGAGCACTTCGATTATACCGACCTTGCAAAGCTCGCCATAGACTATAGCGATGGCGTGATAGAAGCAGCAGAAAACGTCAACGACACCCTACTCGCATACACCAAGGAGTCGGGAAAGCCACTTATGGAATATCCAGGCGAAGACTACACCTCCGCTTACAAGGATTTCTACAACAAGCTATTAGGATAAAGCATGAAATTAAAGACAATATTTTTTCTTCTCTCAGGTTTCGTGATGGCCGCTTGCTCTGACAACACAGACGAGATTGGTTCGTCACTCACGAAAGACACCGATGCCGTAAGCGTGGAAACAAAATCGTTTGGCATCGCCAGCCAATCAGTTCTCGCCGATTCCGTATTATCGAGAAACAACGTTGGCTACCTTGGAAAAGTCAGAGATGCGGAAACCGGCGAATACATAACCGGCGACTTCATGGCTCAGTTCTTCAACCTTGAGGGTTATAAATTCCCCAACAAGAGCGACATGGTTGGCACAAATGCCCAAGGCGACTCAATTAAGGGATTGGTAAAGGCTGACTCTTGTGAGATACGCTTGTTCTACTCAAAGCATTATGGTGACAGCACTCGTACCATGAAACTCACGGCGTACGAGATGGAGAAGCCTATGACTGAGGACAAGAACTATTATAGCAACTTCGATCCATTGGCTGAGGGCTATGTGAGAGATGGCGGCATCGCACAAGACAAGGTCTATACTCTCACCGACTATGTTGTATCGGAAGCGACTCGCGACACTTCCACATACGAGCCATATATCACAATAAAGCTCAACGGTAAGTACACCGACGCCAACGGGAAAGAATACGACAACTACGGCACATACATACTTGAGACATATTACGAGCATCCCGAGTATTTCAAAAACGCCCAAACTTTCCGCAAGAACGTTGTTCCTGGCTTCTACTTCAAACACAAGTCAGGATTAGGCAACATGGCTTATATTGATGCCTCACAGTTGAGCATAGCTTATAAGTTTGTGGAGAAAGACAGCGTGTTGAATGGTATTACCGTGTTCTGGGGAACAGAGGAAGTGCTGCAGACGTCAAACATCTCAAACGACAAGAGCACACTCGCAAAACTTGCCAATGACAACTCATGCACATACTTGAAGACTCCATCCGGCATATTCACAGAACTCACCCTTCCAGTTGAAGATATCATCTCCGGACACGAAAACGACAACGTAGCCGGTGCATCTCTTACCATCCCAAGAATCAATAGTGAGACAACAAGCACGGAATACACTTTCAGCATCCCTCAGAACTTGTTGATGATACCTAAAGATTCCCTCAACAGTTTCTTCGAGAACATGGAGATGTACAACAACCGCACATCGTTCCTTGCGACATACACTGGAAAGTCGTCGACCAACGGTTATACGTTTAACAACATATCAAACATGATAACGTCGATGGCAGCCATTGACAAGCAAAAGCGTTCTGCCGACTGGAACAAGGTAGTTCTCATCCCCGTGACGCTAACGACTACAAGTTCATCCACAAGCACCAGCAGTAGTTATAGCTCTTATTATTCCTATTACTACGGAAGTTCAAGCTCGTCATCGAACACTACAGTCACTAAGGTATCACACGACATGTCATTGACAAGCACAAAACTTGTCAAGGGAACCGACGACGACAACAGCCCCTTGAAGCTGAACGTCATCTATAGCAGGTTTAAGTAGCAGGGGCAGGTTTAAATGGCAAGCGTGATTGGAAAATCAGGCTTGCTTAATAAGAACCTCATTGAAACAGCATAACGTCATGGCCGATAATTTTCTCGAAAGACACCACAGAGACTATGAAGAGCGCAAGGAAGCTTGGCTAAGGAACAAAAAACACATGCCAAAGGTTAAAAGAAAGCTCCAAAGGCCAGATGACGAAAGTCTATAAAACAAAAACGGCGCATCATGGGAATTTTTGGATTATTCAGTAAAAAAAACAAGGAAACACTCGACCAAGGTCTTGAAAAAACCAAGCAGAGCGTCTTCTCTAAGATATCCCGTGCCATAGCTGGCAAGTCCAAGGTTGACAGCGACGTGCTCGATAACCTAGAGGAAGTGTTGATAACCTCCGACGTAGGAGTTGACACTACGGTGAAAATTATAAACCGTATAGAGGAGCGCGTGGCAAGAGACAAGTACGTGTCAACGTCTGAGCTCAACAAGATATTGAAAGAAGAGATTGCCTCTTTGCTTACAGAGAACAACTCAGACGACAATACCAATTGGGATTTGCCCGCAGACCATAAGCCATACGTCATACTCGTAGTCGGCGTTAACGGCGTGGGCAAAACCACGACCATTGGAAAGCTCGCTTACCAGTTCAAGAAAGCCGGTAAGAAAGTCTACCTCGGAGCCGCCGACACATTCCGTGCAGCGGCTGTAGAACAAATACAAATATGGGGCGATCGCGTAGGAGTGCCTGTGATAAAGCAGCAAATGGGCTCTGACCCTGCCAGTGTGGCGTTTGACACGCTTCAAAGCGCAAAAGCCAACGCAGCAGACGTGGTGATTATCGACACTGCTGGACGACTGCACAACAAGGTTGGGTTAATGAACGAATTGAAGAAAATCAAGGATGTTATGAAAAAAGTCGTCCCCAACGCTCCCGACGAAGTTTTGCTTGTCCTTGACGGCAGCACAGGGCAAAACGCCTTTGAGCAAGCAAAACAATTCGCGGCTGTCACCAATATAACATCTCTCGCCATAACCAAACTTGACGGAACGGCAAAGGGCGGCGTGGTTATAGGAATATCCGACCAATTGAAAGTGCCTGTCAAGTATATCGGCTTAGGTGAGAAAATGGAAGACTTGCAATTATTCAACAAAAAAGAATTTGTCGACTCGCTGTTCTGATTGACATTCAATATGAAGAAAAACCAGATTGATTTTATCACCATGGGCTGTTCAAAGAATCTCGTAGATTCAGAGCAGCTCATGCGTCGTTTTGAGAACATAGGCTATCATTGCAATCACGACCCCAAGCGTCCACAAGGCGAAATAGCCGTCATAAACACTTGTGGTTTCATTGAGAGTGCCAAGGAAGAGAGCATCAATACCATTCTTGAGTTTGCCAACGCCAAGAATAACGGACGCATAAACAAGCTTTTCGTGATGGGATGCCTATCTCAGCGTTACCAAAAGGAACTTGAAGAGAGCCTTCCCGAGGTAGACAAGTTCTATGGTAAATTCAATTACACTCAACTGCTCAATGACCTTGGCCCCGCAAGCGGCTCCACGCCAGAAAATAAGACTTTTGCCGAGAGAAGAGTGACATCAAACAGTCGCCGACTTCTCACGACGCCATCCCACTACGCATATATAAAGATTGCTGAGGGATGCGACCGTCATTGTGCTTATTGTGCCATTCCGCTAATAACGGGTAAGCATGTAAGCCGTCCGATGGAAGACATCTTAAAAGAAGTGGAAGAACTGGTCGGGGAAGGTGTTTCCGAGTTTCAAGTCATAGAGCAGGAACTCACCTACTATGGCAGGGATCTTTACGGCCAAACTAGGATAGCTGAGCTGATTGACAAGATGGCAAACATCAAGGGTGTGAAATGGATTAGGCTGCATTATGCGTATCCCAACCAATTCCCATTGGAACTGCTCGACGTGATGCGTGAGCACGATAATGTTTGCAATTATCTCGACATAGCCTTGCAGCATATCTCCGACCACATGCTATCGCAAATGCACAGGCACGTCACAAAGCAAGAAACCATTGACCTTATCCATACCATAAGGCAGCGTGTACCAGGAATAACCATCAGAACAACATTGATGGTCGGATTTCCGGGAGAGTCGGAAGAAGACTTCAACGAACTTCTTGATTTCGTAAAGCAAGAGAAATTTGAACGCATGGGGGCTTTCGCCTATTCTGAGGAAGAAGGTACGTATTCTGCTATACATTATAAAGACGATGTCCCAGCCGATGTCAAGCAAGCACGTTTGGACAAGCTTATGGCTGTCCAGGAAGAAATTAGCAGGGAAGTGGAAGCCGCTAAGGTTGGGAAAACTCTCGATGTCGTCATTGACCGGAAAGAAGGGAACTATTATATCGGCCGAACCGAAGCTTGTTCGCCAGAGGTAGATCCAGAGGTGCTAATCCCTGTAGGTGAACGTAAGTTGCGCCCAGGCCGATATTACAAAGTATTGATAACAAGTAGCGATGAGTTTGACCTTTATGGCGAATTAAAATGAACAACAAGGAGTTTATTGCGCAGCTTGCCGCCAAGACTGGCTTCACACAAGCCGACACCCAACAAATGGTGCGCACGGTAATCAACGAGATGAAACTTCATCTTGAAGATGGCGACACAATACAGATAAACGGCTTCGGATCGTTTGAGGTAAAGAAACGTCTGGAGCGCGTCGTTGTCACTCCAGGCACACAGCAACGAATGCTTGTACCCCCAAAACTCGTGCTCAACTTCAAACCAATAGCAGCAATTAAAGAGAACTTAAAAAAGCCACAACAATAACACGACAACAACAATGAGCAAAACCACTATTAAAGAGCTCGCCTTATCACTATCGGAAAAACACGACTTGAGCAAAGCCGATGCCGAGCGATTTGTGGCTACAATCTTCGAGGTCATCAATGATGGGCTTGAAGAAGACAAACTCGTGAAAGTGAAAGGTTTGGGAGCTTTCAAGATTGTTGGCGTCGCCGCACGAAAAAGTGTGGATGTCAATACTGGTGAGCCCATTGTCATTGAAGGTAGAAACAAGATTAGTTTCACCCCCGACGCCTCTATGCGCGACGACGTGAACAAGCCTTTCTCACAGTTTGAGACCGTAGTAATAAACGATGGTGTGGATTTTTCAAGCATTGACAATGAATATGGTAACGGTACAGATACCACATCTGAAAATGAGACCGAAACAAGACCCGAAAACATTGTTGATAATGCATATAAAGCAACAGAAGAAGGAGAACCCATAGAAGAAAGATTTGTTGATCAAAAAAATGAAGTTGACGCTTCTTCAGTAGAACAGATTGAGGAAAACTACAAGACTCAAAAAGAACAATTAGAAAAGAATGTAGCTGAAGCGAAGATCGCTAACGAGGAGACTGAAAACGAAGCGAATACCGCAAGTGAAGAGAACGTAGGCGAAGTGAGCCTCGTAAACGAAGAGACTGTAGACGAGGCGAATATCATAGACGAAGAGACCGTACACAAGGCGAACACCCCAAACGAAGAGGCTCTAGAAGACGAAAACATCGAAGAAGAAAAGACAGTAGAGAAAGAGACTGAAGGGAAAAAGAACACGGAAAAGGAAATCTCCATTGGAAAAGACACAAAAGAAAACGGAGTGGAGAGAAAACTTATTAACGACGAAGATAATCACCATAAGCACGCGCTGAAAGCACTTATGGTTACAGCCGTGATCATTGTCATAGGATGCCTGTGTGGTGGCTATTACCTTTTCACACAGATTCAGAGACGCGACAGCCATATAGAGATGCTGGAGAAGCAGATGAGATTGGTTGCACAACACCAAAAGAAAAAAAACATCACGGTCCAAATAAACACACAATCAGAGAAAGCAAATAAAAACCAAGACACAATACCAACGAAGGCCGACATAAAGCAAGAAGCCACCAAACAACTTCCTCAAGACGACATTGAACAAGAGACCTCGCAAGCAGAGAATAAAGAAGCGGCCTTGCAAAATCAATACAACAAGGACGCGAGAATCCGTACGGGAGCCTACGTCATTGTCGGCATAAAGAAAACGGTTACGGTACGCCCCGGACAAACCATGGATGGAATAAGCAGGTTAAACCTTGGCCCAGGCATGGAATGTTATCTAGAGGCGGTCAATGGCGGAAAAAGGGAATTGAAAGCTGGCGAAAGCATAAATATCCCACAACTCAAATTGAAGAAACGGCTTCGCTGACAGCGTTTGCCAAGCGCTCCATCGAGACCTCCTTATCGAGAGCGCGCTCCATCGAAAGACCTTTATTTATATTTATAACCCTTGAGAAGCCTGCCTTGAGCAGGCTTTTTTCGTTTTCTACCTTTCCAGCCAAAAGGACAACTGGAATGCCATGTGAACGACAATGTGAAAGTATCACGCTTGGCAACTTCCCCATCAGCGTCTGCTTGTCAGCACTTCCCTCACCTGTGAAAACCATGTCCGCATTTTGGGATGTCAACGAGTCTTCAAATCGCAACGACCGCAAAATGGTCTCGGCACCACTTTCCACCTTTGCATCCATAAATTGCATGAAAGCATACCCCAATCCGCCAGCCGCGCCAGCACCTGGCATGGAAGCACAATCTCGTCCTTGGTGCTTTGCAGCCATCTTGGCAAAAGTCAAGGCTCGCCGCTCAAGTTTCTCCACCATTGAGCTATCGGCACCTTTCTGAGGCGCGAATACGCGAGCGGCACCATTAGGGCCACACAAGGGATTGTCCACATCAGTGGCAAGCGTCACCTTCAAGTCTTTAAGCCATGACGTGTCAAAAGGTTCATACCATGCCTTGCGCATAGAGACCTGCCATTCATGTTTCAGAGCCTTCAACATTCCAATGCCGCAATCGCTTGTCGCGCTACCGCCAAGGCCAATGACAAACTCACGACAGCCACGGCGCATGGCCTGTACCATCAACTCCCCCACTCCATAGCTCGTTGCAACAAGCGGATTCCTGTTCTCCGGCTCTATCATCCCCAAACCTACCGCCTTTGCCACTTCTATTATCGCCTTGCCATCTTTTATGCCAAAGGCTGAACCGCACCATCTCATCAAGGCATCGTGAACATGGCAGCTGACAATCTCGTCAGGCTTGAAAGCCTCCAAAAATCCCTCGCCACCATCACTCACCTCGTAACAGTTAATCTCCGCGTCTGGCTTTGACCTCATGATTCCAAGCCGTGCCGCCTCGTTGGCCTCTTTCGACGTCAGACAATTCTTAAAACTATCAATGGCTACAAAAAACTTCATATCTTAATGCTTTTCGGTAAAATAATAACGTGCAAAAAACGTTATTTCTTATATGAACCGATTGTTTTTTATCATCATCTCACTACTTGCGTCATTGTCAATGTTCGCCCAATCGTTCACTCTCAAAGGCCGTGTCATCGACGAGGAGGGCAAGCCGTTGGAGTTTGCTTCCGTGGCTTGCGTCGGGCAAGGCAAGGCCACGGTCACGTCGTTGAAAGGCAACTTCAGCCTGTCGTTGCTGTCGACAGACTCCGTGGTAATCAGGTTCTCCATGTTGGGCTATCGCACAAAGAAGCGCGTGCTCTTCAAACCCAAAGGCACACAGACACTTCAAGTGACTTTATATCAAGAAGACAATACCCTTAATGAGGTTAGCGTGCAAGGTCAGAAAATACAATCGGGGCAAATGGAAGAGCTCAAGACCAAGCCGCTGAAGAACATGCCTTCCACCACCGGCAACGCCGTGGAAGAACTCATACAAAGCCAGGCTGGCGTAAGCACTCACTCTGAGTTGTCGTCGCAATACAACGTCCGCGGTGGCTCTTTTGATGAGAACTCCGTATACATTAATAATGTGGAAATGTTCAGGCCGTTTCTCGTAAGGAGCGGCCAACAGGAAGGCCTTTCCGTCATCAACCCCGACATGGTTGGCAGCATTGGTTTCTCCACTGGCGGATACGAGGCACGTTATGGCGACAAGATGTCGTCGGCTCTCAACATCACTTACCGTAAGCCAAAGCAATTCGAGGCGGCGGTTGAAGCGTCGTTATTGGGAGCGTCTGCATACGTAGGCATAGCCAACAAGAAGTTTGCCTGGAGCAACGGATTGCGCTATAAGACAAACCGTTACCTTCTCGGCACGTTTGAGACCAACGGAGAATATGATCCTAATTTTCTCGACTACCAGACTTTCCTCTCATGGAGGCCCAACCAGCGATGGAGCTTTGATTTAATCGGCGACATATCAGACAACCATTACAATTTCAAGCCCAAGGATAGGGAGACGCGTTTTGGCACCCTGGAAAACGTGCGCTCATTCAAGGTCTACTTCGGTGGCGAGGAGCGAGATCGCTTCCGCACGTTCTTCGGCTCATTGAACATCACGCGACATTATGGCGACTCCACGTCGGTATCGCTCATCACGTCGGCTTTCAAGACCGACGAACAAGAGAAATACGACATAGAGGGCCAATATTGGCTCACGCAAACAGAGACTTCGGAGAACCTTGGCGTCGGCACATATTTCCAACACGCGCGCAACTATCTCAAGGGTAACGTGGAGAGCGTGAAACTCATGGCCCAACACAAGGCCCGCCAGCACGACATAGAGGGCGCGGTGACTTATAAATGGGAACACGTGGAGGAAAACTCCGCCGAGTATGAGATGCGCGACTCTGCCGGCTACGTAATGCCGCACACCGGCAAAGACCTCTACATGATATACAGCCTGAGGGCGAAAAACGAGCTCAACAGCAGACGCCTTGAGGTGTATCTTCAAGACACATGGCGCTTCAAGTCGGGCAGCACAACTGGAAGCGACGACAGCACGCACGTCCTCACGCCAACGCTATACACGCTCAATTATGGCATAAGATTCTCCAATTGGAGCTATACCAGGGAGACAATAGTCTCACCGAGAGTATCGTTGAGCATCATTCCCGCGTTCAACCAAAACCTCAGCTTCCGCATTGCTACCGGGCTCTACTATCAGGCACCGTTCTTCAAGGAGCTAAGAGACACTACTACCGTTGGCGGCATGACCTACGCCACGCTAAACCAGCACATCAAGAGTCAACAGTCCATCCACTTCACTGGAGGCGTGGAATACAGGTTCAGGATAAGCAACAGGCCTTTCAAGTTCACAACCGAGCTTTATTACAAGCTTCTCTCCAACCTCGTGCCCTACTCTGTCAACAACATGAAGATAACCTATTACGGCGACAACAACGCGAGCGGCCATGCAGCAGGCCTCGACATGAAACTCTATGGCGAGTTCGTGCCCGGCAGCGACTCATGGCTCACCCTGTCGGTGATGAACACTGGCATGAAGGTCAATGGCAGAACCATGCCTCTGCCAACCGACCAGCGTTTCGCCGCCCACCTCTTCTATACCGACTTCTTCCCGGGTTCCGACCGATGGCTCATGACGCTAAGGCTTACATATGCTGACGGCTTGCCGTTCTCAGCTCCACACCGCGAACTGGAACGCAACGGCTTCCGTGCCCCAGCCTACAGAAGGGCAGACATAGGAATGACCTACCGACTCCTTAACAACGAGGATCATCACCGCAAGAGCATCTTCAAGAACATTTGGCTTGGAGTAGACTGCCTCAACCTCTTCGACATCAGCAACGTGAACTCATATTATTGGATTACCGATGTCACGAACCAAATGTATGCCGTGCCCAACTACCTGACGCGCAGGCAGATAAACGCAAAGATAAGATTCGAGTTTTGACGCGTCGGCTTTACACTGTAAAGGCAAAGCCATTCTAACGTAAAGGCGACGGCATTACAGTGTAAAGCCAATGGCATTCTAACGTAAAGCCAACAAGGATTCTTTGCTCTTATATCCCAAGCGATTTCATAGCTACTATAAACGTGGTGTGATAACCAACAACGGGCGTATCGGCAAGACTCAAGTTTCCATCTTGTGCAAGCATCATCTGGCGTGCAAGGGGAAGCCCGATACCAGAGCCCGACGACTTGGTGGTGAAGAATGGCACGAATATCTCACGTGCGACCTCCGGCTGAATATGCGGTGCGTCGTTGCTCACAAGCATTCGCGCCAAGTCTTCATCCATGTCCACACGTATGTCTATATTGCGCGCGCCAGCCTCAACCGCGTTTTTCACGAGGTTTACCAACACTTGGCGCATCAACCCACTATCGGCACTAACCTTCATCTGTTTATTTTCAATATTGACGTGCCACTCCACCTTTGGATAAAGCATGCACACGGTCGACACCAAGTCGCTCAACGCCACCTCCTCAATGTGAGGAGGCTGCAGTTGGGTCAGTTTGCGATAGCTGTCCACGAAAGTCTGCAAGCTCAGGCTCGTGTCGTAAATGGCCCTCATTCCCTCTTCGAGGGGAGTACCCTTGACAAGCGGACTGCCTATGTAAACTTGCGTGATGCTTGATATTGGTGTCATAGCGTTCATTATCTCGTGTGTAAGCACACGCGTGAGCCGTTGCCACGACTCCACCTCGTTGCGAGCCAACAGATGGTTTATCTCGCCAAACATCTCGTTGAGAGCCACATGAAGGTCATGGTCGCCAGGCAGCATCCGCTTGGTTGGCAACCGAAACATGAAATCCCTATTGCGAAGGGCCTCACGAATGAGCCGCACACGAAGCGACAGCATTCGTTGGTGCCTCCACTGCCAAAGGATGAGTGCTATTATAATGAACGACAGGACTAATATGACGAGACAAAGCGACATTTCTTATTTTACTTCTTCAGTTTCTTATATAGCGTCTGTCTCGTGATGCCTAACATTTCAGCAGCCTTGCTCATGTTGCCACGGCATTGCTCCACCGCGCGTTGCACATGCTCATGCTCCATCTTATCGAGAGGCATCACCTCACGGTTCGTCTCTATGGCCTCTCTCAACACGCTTATCAGCTTGTCGTTGTCCCACGGCTTCGTCACGAAATCGGCAGCACCATATTTCAATCCTTTCACCGCCAACTGCACGTTGGCATAAGCCGTCATCAAGACCACAGGGGTATTCGGGTGAAGTTTTTTAATCGTGCGCAACCAAAACAACCCGTCTTGCCCAGAGTTCAAGCCAAGCGAGAAATTCATGTCGAGCAACACCACGTCAACATTTTCCTCGTTGGCAAGCATGGCGACAAGCGTGTCGGGCGACGACAACGTGACTACGCGTTCATACTCCGTGGCAAGGCAAATGCGCAATGCCGTGAGAATGGCAGTATTGTCGTCTACTACTATAATGGTCTTGAAAGGATAGTCCATGTATGCTTTGTTTTTATCCATGAACAAAAGTACAAAGAAAATATGTAAGTACCGATAACGCGTTGTATGATTTTCATACACTTTTTTACTAATCCGCGGCACAAACGGCTTTTTCCCCGAAAATAATTAGCCACGGCAAGCACTTGTCCCTAACTTTGCAATGTCAACAACAAGTAAACGTGTTTTTTTTAACGAAATCACAAACGACACCATGCACAACAATATGAAGAGAAACTTGCTAATCCTGCTCTCCATCGCGGTAGGCTTCCAACTCCACGCCAACGAGCCGTGGACCGTGGAGCGTTGCATGCAGTACGCCGCCGACCACGGCCACACCGTGAGACAGCAAAAATTCTCGCTTGACGACAGCCACGCCGCAAAGACCCAAGCCATTGGCGCGTTCCTGCCAAATGTATATGGATCGGTAAATGGGCAAATGAATTTTGGCCGTGCCATTGACCCCGAAACCAATACCTACACAGATGTCAGCACATTGTATAATGGCTATGGCCTTCAAGCATCGCTCATTATTTTCGATGGATTGCAACGCTACAACCAACTGCGCATGGCAAAGGCAAACGAGGCCATGGGGCGCAGCGGCTTGGCGGCAGAGAAAGACGACGTGGCCTTGAAGGTTTACAAGGCGTACATGGACTTGGCCTATTGTCTCGGTGCCGTGGAGGTGACATCCAAGAAGCGCGATGAGAGCCTCGCCCTGCTCCACCAGGCAGAGGTCATGGCTGAGGTTGGCAAAAAGAGCGATGCCGACGTGGCGCAAATGCGCGCTATGCTCGCCAGCGACGAATACGAACTTACGCACATGCAGACGCAAACCACCAAGGCACGCCTCGCGTTGAAACAACTGATGAACTATCCTGCCGACTCCTCGCTCACCATTGTGCGCTCAACTGTTCCCACAAGGTTCGACTGCATCGAGAGCCCAGACAAGACATTCTCATACGCCTCATTCCTTAACCCACGCATAGCCAAGGCTCGCCAAGCAGTTGAGGCGGCACGCTATGACCTTGGCGGGGCTCGTGGTGCTTTGCTTCCATCATTGTCACTCTCTGGCGGCGTGTCCACGTCGTTTTACAGGAACATGGATCATGGTAACCATACATCCTTTTCCGAACAATTCAAGAACAATGCCGGTGAATACGTATCGTTGTCGCTATCAATCCCCATATTCAACCGCCTTAACACATCGTCAACCATACGCCGTCGCAAGATAGCTCTCGAACAGGCCAAGGAGAATCTCGACTATGAGCAATCAGAATTGCGTCGCGTAATAGTCGAGGCTACAGCCGACGTTGAGAACAGCGTCAAGGAAGTGGAGAAGATGCGTGTGCAGGTAGAATCGGACAGCATCGCAGCCCATCTCACTACACGCAAATACAAAGAGGGGCTCGCGTCGTCAACAGACGTGAAGACGGCCAACGTGACCCTGCTCCAAAGCCGTGTCAAACTATTGCAAAGCGAACTCACCATGGCATACAACCGCAGGTTGCTCAGCTACTACAACGGCGAAAGACTTTGGAACTAATAACATTCACAATCGTCTGAAATAAAGAAAAAACAGAATACAATGGACAGACCAATCGAGAAGAAAAGATTTCCACGTCGCTATTTTGGGTACATAGCGGCTGGAGTGGCGGCATTGGCACTGATAGCGTGGCTCATATTCGGAAGCACGGCAAGCACCATGACGATAGACAAAGGCGACGTGACCGTGAGTGAAGTCACGCGTGGCAAGTTCGACGACTATGTGCGCCTCAATGGGCAAGTGGTGCCCATACAGGTGGTGCAGATTTCGCCTGAGGAAGGTGGCATCGTGATGGAAAAGGTCGTGGAGGAAGGCGCGCGAGTACACAAGGGCGACGTGATACTGCGTCTCAGCAACAGCAACCTCGACCTGCAAATACTCAACGCCGAGGCCGAGCTTGCCGAGAAACAGAACCTCTTGCGCAACACGCAGGTCACCATGCAGCAAGACCGGCTCAACAACCGCACCGAACAGGCCACGCTCGACATGGACGTGCAACGCAAGCAGCGCGCCTACCAGCAAAACGCGCGGCTCTACAAGGAGAAGCTCGTAAGCCGTGAAGATTACCTTCAAAGCAAGGAAGACTACGAACTGGCTCGCCGCAAGCACAATCTCGTGGGCCAGAGGTTGAAGCAGGACAGCATCTATCGCCACGTGCAGATGGCGCAAATGGAAGACAACCTGAGCAACATGCGCAAGAACGTGCTACTCGTGCGCGAGCGCAAGAACAAGCTCGAAGTGCGCTCGTCGATAGATGGAGAACTGGGGCTCCTCGACGTGGAACTTGGCCAGAACATCACCGCCGGACAAAACATTGGGCAGATAAATGACCTCTCCGACTTCAAGATTGAGGCTAAGATAGACGAGCATTACATCGACCGCGTGCGCCCAGGACTCACCGCCACAATAACGCGCGATGGCAAGCAGTATCTCATGCGCGTGCGCAAGGTATACCCCGAAGTGCGCGACGGCTCGTTCCGAACCGATTTCGTGTTCGTTGGCTCTCGCCCAGCGCAGATGCGCAGCGGACAGACCTACTATCTCGAACTCGCCCTCGGCAAGTCTACCATGGCGACGCTCATACCGCGCGGCACGTTCTTCCAAGCCTCTGGCGGCAACTGGATATTCGTGCTCGACAAGTCGGGCAAGAAGGCATACCGCCGCAACATAAGCATAGCCCGACAAAACCCAAAATACTATGAGGTAACAGATGGCTTGCAGCCAGGTGAGCGTGTCATAACAAGCGGATACGAGGCGTTCAAGGACAATGAGGTGCTGATACTCAAATAGACAGATTATATTTGAATCATATTATAACCATTAAAAAACGAAAGTGATGATAAAAACAGAAAACCTTACCAAGATCTTCCGCACGGAAGAAGTGGAGACAGTTGCTCTCAACGGCGTTAGCATAAACGTAGAGGATGGCGAGTTTGTCGCCATAATGGGGCCGAGCGGCTGCGGCAAGTCAACGCTCTTGAACATCATTGGCCTGCTCGACAACCCTGACGGCGGGGAGTATTGGCTCGACGGTGAGCCTGTGGGCAAACTGAAAGAGAAAGAACGCACACGCTATCGCCGTGGACGCATCGGTTTCGTATTCCAGAGCTTCAATCTCATCGACGAGCTTACCGTTGAGGAGAACGTAGACCTGCAACTGCGCTACCTCGGCGTGTCGTCAAAGGAACGCAAGGAGCGCGTCACGGAGATTCTGCGCAAGGTGGGCCTCAGCCAGCGCGCCAAGCACTATCCTCAGCAGCTCTCGGGCGGACAGCAGCAGCGCGTGGCCATAGCGCGTGCCGTGGTGGGCAAGCCTAAATTGATTCTCGCCGACGAGCCAACCGGTAATCTCGACTCTAAGAATGGCATGGCCGTGATGGAACTTCTCTCACAACTCAACGCCGAAGGCACGACAATAGTGATGGTGACACACTCGCAGCACGACGCGCAGATGGCAAACCGCATAATCAACTTGTTCGACGGACAGGTTGTCGACAACACGAACATTCTTTAAAGGGGAAGAAGCATGAAGACATTACTATATATGTTCCGCCGCTACCGCATGGCAACCTTGCTCAACCTCTTCGGCTTGGGCATCGCAGTGGCGGCATTCTACCTGTTCATGACACAGGTGATATACAATCGTACCTACAACCACAACATCCCCAACCACGAACGCATCTTCCGCCTTGATGTATATGGCAACATATTCGGTAGCAATTGGGGAGCAAACACTTGCCGTCCGTATGTGACAATACTGAAGGACTTGCCGCATGTCGAGGCGGCAATCGACGCTTCGCCATACGTATTTAATGCCGCCGTGAAGGTGAACGAACGGGAGCTGGAAGTGCCCATAGTGAATATGAGCAAGCCTGGCATTGAGTTCTTCTGCGGCAAACTGCTCTATGGCAGCAGCAAGGACTGGACACCTAGCACACCCAACGCCATCATTAGTCGCAGCATTGCCGAAAAGATGTTCGGCACGGCAAATGCCGTGGGCAAGACCATCATGGCGGGCGACAATAAGATTACGGTCGTGGGCGTGAGCGAGGATATGCCCGACAATTGCACCATCAACAACGGGGTGTACCAGTGCGAGGACGACCGCGGACTGGAGGATTGGAACGAATGGAGCTTCAACGTATACGCGCGTCTCGACAATGCCGCCAACGCACAGAAAGTGGTGCGTGGTTTCAAGTTGGCATTGATGAAAGCATACAACATAAAGGATGAGAAGCAGTTTGAAAAGGAAGTAGGCATGAAGTTCCGCCTCACGCCAATAGATGAAGTTTACTTCTCAGGCACTGGCAATAAAGACAAGGGCAACCGCAGTCTTGTGAACGTGCTCACCGTGGCTTCGCTCTTCGTCATCTTCATAGCCATGCTCAACCTTCTCAACTTCACCCTCTCCGAGATGCCCATGCGCATACGTGGCATCAACACGAGGCGCGTGATGGGCGCGTCGGCTGGCAGCTTGCGCTTGAACTTGATAATGGAAAACGTGGCGCTGGCCGTAGTGGGCTTGTTGATAGGCGTGCTGATGATAGTGGCATTCCAGCGCAGCGAGGCTTGCATGAAGCTCGTGTCGGGCGACATAGCCTTCAAGGCGCATTGGGCACTTCTTGCCGTCATGGTCGTGGCTACGCTTGGCGTTGGTGCATTGTCGGCTGTCATCCCAGCATGGTACGGCACTTCGTTCACCCCGGCAATGGTGCTCAAGGGCTCGTTCGGCCTCTCACCACGTGGTCGCAAGTTGCGCATGGCCATCATGGGCGTGCAGTTTGTTGTGGCTTTTGCCTTAACAATATATATAGGTGTGATGGTTAGCCAGTCGCGCTACATCTTCAACACCGACTATGGGTTCAGTAGAAGTCAGATAGTTTACTCCAGACTTTCCTATGAGGCAATGGGCAAGAGAGATGCCATTCGTGCCGAACTCTTGAAACTACCATTCGTGGAGGACGTAGGCTATGCGGAGAGCTCGATAGGCACGCACGACGGCTTCATGGCTTGGGGTCGCGGCGAAGGCGACAAGCAGATGTCACTAGAGGTCGTTCCTTGCGACTACAACTATCCGCGCACTATGGGACTGAAGATTGCCGAGGGCCGCGAATTCCGCGAGTCGGACATGAAGAGCGGCGCGTATGTGCTCAACAAGGCGGCAATGCAGCAATACTCATGGCTGCAGGTGGGCGACTCTATCGGCCGCCAAAACTCTTGGGGCGAGGGCAACTATCCGATTGTAGGCGTATGCAATAATTTCAAGATGAAGTCGATGCGCAACGACAACAGCAAGGTAGCCGTGGCGTTCATAATAATGGGTCCCGACATGCAGGGATGGGGAGACCGCCTGAGCAATGTGTTCGTGCGCGTTACGAAGAACCAGGACAAGATTGAGGCAAAGAAGCAGATAGCCAAGGTGCTCAACCGCCTGGACGGTTCGCAGGAATACACCATGAATTTCCTCGACGACGACCTTCAGCAAACATACGTTGACGAGTTCCGCTTCATAGCTCAAGTAAAACTCTTTGCCCTGATATGCATCTTCATAACCATCATTGGCGTGTTCTCGCTCACGATGTTCGAGACCGAGTATCGCCGCAAGGAGATTGCCATTCGCAAGGTGATGGGCAGTTCGACCCGTGCGGTTATAAGGTTGTTCGCCATACGCTATGCCGTGCCTCTCGTGGCAGCGTTCGTGATTGCCGCCCCAATAGGCTGGTGGCTCAGCAAGCAATGGTTGCACAGTTTCGCAGAGCATACGCCTATCTACTGGTGGCTGTTCCCTCTGGCCTTTGTCATCGTGTCTGCCGTGGTGATACTCACCGTGGTGGTGCAAGCATGGAGAGTGGCTACAGCCAACCCCGTGGAGAGCATAAAGACGGAATAAGAAAAAAGCGGAATCGCATTAAGGCAAAATCACTTTAACAAGAAAAGGCGCATCGACAACACGATGCGCCTTTTCTTTATCAATAAATATGTTCTGAAACTGTTTTTTACTTCTTCAGCATGCCCTCAAGCTCCTTGGTGCGTGAGTCGTCTGCGCCATAGAGAGTGTAGTAGCACTGGTAGAGAGGATAAGCCCAGTTGCTCTGCGAACGTGTCGGGTCAATGTTCTTGGCCTGCTCAAGGAAGCCCATAGACTCAGTGTAGAGTTGGTTCTTCTCAGCCTCGTTGCCATTGATAGCTGAAGCCTTTGCGTTGAGGGCGAAACCAAGATAAGTAAGCACCACCGAGTTGTCGTTCTTGATGGCCACGGCCTTCTTGAAGTTGCTGATGCACTCATCCCAGTTAGGCTCCTTCTCCTTAGACAGCTTGTTGACAAGTGTCTGACCCTTCATGGCCCAAGCCGTGAAGTTGTTAGGGTCTGCTGCGACAGCCTTGTCGAGCAACGTGTTGAGCTCAGAAGTCATGTTCAAGCCGCTATACATGTTGCACAAAAGGCCAAACACGGTCTCGTTCTTAGGATCAGCCTCGTAAGTGGTCTTCATCTTGTTGGCGAAAGCCACAGAGTCAGCCTTAGTCTTCAAGTTCATCTGAGCCATAGAATACTTGAATGTCTCAGCCTGCTTGCGCATGGCAGAATCTTGCATTGCTATGTCAGCATATTTCTCTGCCTTCTCATACTGTTGTGCCTGGTTTGCGTAAAGGGCAGTATAGTAAGCCACTTGGCCAAGGAACTGCTTCTCGTTGTCGTGACCTTTTGCGAACAATGCGTTGTCGTCGGTGTCAAGGAACGTTCCCCAATACTTGAGGATGTTGTTCTGATCGTTGCGCTGGGCATAGTAGTTACCGGCGTTGACGAGTTGCATGCGTGCGTTGTTGAGAGATGCCGAGAGGCCATCGGTGTACTTAGGCTTTACCTTTCCCTTCTCATTTGGCATTGCGTCGTACTTGACGCACTCCAAGCCATTCACGGTAGCGTTGTAAGCCGACTCGTAGAGGGCGATGGTGTCGTAAGGAGTCACATTCTGCTTCAGCATCTTGGCCTGAATGTTTTGAGCCTCGATAGCGTTCTGTGCGTCGAAGGTCTTCAGGGCGAGCTTCGTCACATACTCGTAAGCCTTGGCCTTCTCCTGGGCGTTTGCCATGGAGCCGAGGTTCTGGTTCAAGAGCTGCGTAGCCTGGGCGTAGTCTTTAGCGGCAAGCACGGCCTTCAAGGCTTCGCTGTCGCCAGCAAAGGCAGCTGATGTGCCAAGCATCATCATGGCTGCAATCATTAGTTTTTTCATAAGCGATAATAATATGTATTAGTTTTTATTCTGTTCTGCTGTTGTCGTCAGAATCTATTGGCTCTGGAGCGTCAGCGCCAGTTCCACTGTCTGTCTGCTCAGAGGTTTGCGAGCCAATGCCTTGTTGCAACTTCTCGTTGGTCTCATTCCACTTTTGCCTGCTCTCTTCCTCGACGGTTGCCTCAAGCTCAGAACTCATGACCTTACAAACGCTTGCTATGGAGTCGTTCTTCTTGGCGAGGTTTATCAGGCGCACGCCTTGCGTGGCGCGACCCATGACACGAACGTCGGCAACGGCCATGCGGATCACGATGCCGCTCTTGTTGATAATCATGAGGTCGTTGTCATCGGTCACATTCTTTATGGCTACCAGCTTGCCTGTCTTCTCGGTGATGGCAATGGTCTTCACGCCCTTCTTTGCACGACTTGTCTTTCTGTACTCGCCAATCTCGGAGCGTTTGCCGTAACCATTCTCAGAAACCACCATGGCAGTCTCATTGTCCGGATCGTTGACAACAATCATGCCCACAACGGCATCGTCGTCCTCGTCGAGCATCATGCCTCGCACACCCATGGCAGCACGGCCAGAAGGACGCACCTGTTCCTCATCGAAGCGAACTGCACGGCCATTGCGGTCGGCGATGATCAACTCGTTGGAACCATTGGTCAAGCGCACGTCCACCACCTCGTCGCCTTCGGAGATAATCAACGCCTTCACGCCATTGGCACGTGGACGGGAATATTCCTTCAGACAAGTCTTCTTCACGATACCATTCTTCGTGGCAAAGACCACATAATGCGAATTGGTGAACTCCTCGTCGCCGAGACCGCCTCCACGCAAGCGGAGGAAAGCGTTCACGCTGTCGCCCGTCTCCAAGTTGAGAAGATTCTGTATGGCTCTGCCCTTCGATGTCTTGTCGCCCTCTGGGATGTCGTAACAGTGGAGCCAATAGCAACGGCCGAGACGCGTGAAGATAAGCATGGTTTGGTGCATCGTGGCAGGATAGATAAACTCGGTGAAGTCTTTCTCCCTTGTGTGAGCTCCCTTAGAACCCACGCCACCACGTGCCTGCTCGCGGAACTCCTTGAGAGGCGTGCGCTTAATATAACCGAGATGGCTCACGGTTATCACCACAGGGTCGTTGGGGTAGAAGTCCTCGGCGTTGAACTCGTGCTCGTCGGGAATAATCTGCGTGCGACGCTCGTCACCGTATTTCTCCTTAACCTCATTGAGCTCGTCTTTCATCACCTTCTTGCAAAGCTCTGGGTCGTCAAGAATCTGCTGGAGATAATTGATGCGCTTCTCCAGTTCATCATATTCGGCATGAAGGTCGTCGAGGCGCAGCTTGGTGAGTTGCGAGAGACGCATGTCCACGATAGCCTTCGACTGCAACTCGTCGAGCTCGAAACGCTTCTCCAAGTTGCGCTGGGCATCAGAAGGGCTCTCGCTGCCACGGATGATATGCACCACCTCGTCGATGTTGTCACTGGCGATAATCAGTCCTTCCAAGATGTGGGCGCGCTCCTTTGCCTTACCAAGGTCAAACTTGGTGCGGCGTATCGTCACCTCATGGCGATGGTCTATATAGTAGCCGATACATTCCTTCAGCGAGAGGAGCTTCGGGCGAAGCTGCGAATGGTCGTGCTTGTTTGGCACAAGGGCGATGCAGTTTACAGAGAAGCTGCTCTGCAAGGCCGTCATCTTGAAAAGCTTGTTGAGTATGACCTTGGCGTTGGCGTCCCTCTTCACGTCAACGACTATGCGCATGCCCTGACGACCTGTCTCATCGTTAACGTTGCTGATGCCCTCAAGCTTGCCTTCTTTCACCAAGTCGGCGATATACTCAATGAGTTGCTGCTTGTTTACGCCATAAGGTATCTCCGTCACGACGATGCGGTCGTGGCTATCGTCGCTCTCAATCTCTGCCTTGGCGCGAATGACCACGCGGCCACGGCCAGTGGTATAAGCGTCCTTCACGCCCTGGAGACCGTAGATGTAAGCACCTGTAGGGAAATCCGGAGCGGGTATGTACCTCATCAACCCGTCCACGTCGATATCAGGATTGTCGATATACGCGCAGCAAGCGTCAATCACCTCACAAAGGTTGTGGGTTGGAATGTTGGTAGCCATACCCACGGCAATGCCGTTGCCTCCATTGACGAGCAGGTTGGGAATCTTCGTTGGCATCACGGTTGGCTCCTTCAACGTGTCGTCGAAGTTGTTCGCCATGTCGACAGTGTTCTTGTCGATATCGTCCATGATGTGCTCTCCCATCTTCGACAGGCGGCACTCCGTGTAACGCATGGCAGCCGGCGAGTCGCCATCCACGCTACCGAAGTTACCTTGCCCGTCCACGAGCTTGTAGCGCATGTTCCATTCCTGCCCCATGCGCACGAGGGCTCCATATACGGAACTGTCGCCGTGGGGGTGGTACTTACCAAGCACCTCACCCACGACGCGCGCGCATTTCTTATAAGGTTTGTCACTTGTGTTGCCAAGTCCGAGCATGCCATAGAGTATGCGGCGATGAACGGGCTTGAAGCCGTCCCTAACATCGGGAAGGGCACGAGCTACGATAACCGACATTGAGTAGTCGATGTAAGAAGACTTCATCTCTTCCTCAATGTTGATCTTCATAATCCGATCCTGATCGATGGTCAGATTCTCATCCATTATTTTTTATGTCTTTATTTGTGTTAAAATTCAATTTAAGGGCATTTAAAAGCACGACAATCGATTTTCAATGCCTTTTCAAAGTGTAAAATTACGCATTATTTTCCACATCTTGCACCTTTCTTAATGAATTTTATAACAATATTTCGATAAGCAATGGATTATCCAGCCGTTCCATAACCGCTTATAGGCATTTCATGTTTTATGTTACATGTTTTGTCTAATGCTAAGATAAGGAAAATTTTTTATATAAGAAAAGGATCACCCATGTAGGAAACTTTGATGATTTATTTCACTTATGAGCAAATTTGAGTAAACGCTAAAAGGTAATGTCCTGGTGATTACGCTTAACCACTTACGGACATTACCTTTAACTAATTATATGATTGGTTATTTTTTCTATCCTGTTATCGTCTGTCTTAGCATTGGCTTAGTCGCCCCAAATGCCCCAGCCATAGTTTTTCTTGGCACCTTGGCCTTCCCATTCGCTCTCGTCACCGCCAGGACTGATGCCTCCGCTTGTTCCGTCTCCCGATGGATTGGTAGGAGTAGTAGGACTGGAAGGGTCGCCTATGTCATACTTGGTAATTCCACTACTAGCCACAAGCAAATGGCAACTATCCTCCAACTTAATTATTTCTATTTTTGGGGCTATATATTTCTTTTTCATCGTTTTACCGTTTGTCCATTTAAGCACTAATGATTAATTCACTACGAATTTCTTGCCGTTCCTGACGTAAATGCCTTGTGAAAGGGCGTTGGCTTCTTTGCCACGAGCAACCACTTGGCCATTGAGGTTGTAAATCACCTGCGCATCCTTGCCTTCACCTGCGACTATGGTGACATTCTCTATTCCCGTCACGTCATCGTCGTCACCGAATATCGACTGCTGGTTCACTTTTGCCATGCTCGAGCCATTGTCACCGAAGAAGTTGGTGTAATCGTCCTTACCGCCTTCGTGCGCGTTGTTCTGAACCAAGCACTTATTGGCCTCCCAAGCCAATGTGTTGCCTGTATAAAACCAGAACTTGTATTTCGCGTCACCCACTTTCTTGTTAAACATATAGCTGTATTGCGGAATCTTCGCCACCTGGGTGGTAACATTGCCAGATGTGCCATCGGCAACGGTGAACTCCGCCTGATAGTTACCTATGAACCTATACACAGTATGGTCAGCCGTAGATTCCGTATCTTCGGCGTTAGCCTTCACGGTTGTTGGGAGAGGCGAACCCGTCACGAGCTGATAGTCCTCGATGTGGAACAGACCCGCGGCATCCTCATTGCTGATAGTGGGGAAAATCATGTAAGCCTCATGCGCATAAATCACTATGTCATCGTCAGCGACAGAAGCGCTGGCATCTGTAGTGTAGCTGCCGTCGGCATTTTTTATGCCCTTATGAGTATAAACATCGTTTTGGAACTTTAGAGTGAGCTGCTTCTTGCCGTCAGCCACCTTACGGTCAACGCCAGAGAAACGGCATACGTGCGTGCCATTGCCGAAAGTGTTGTCCACTTGCGCCTTGGTCATGTTGAAAGGCAAGCAGATGGTCCACCAGTTGTTGCCTTTGACCTTGATAGGATAATCAGGGTCTTTGTCAGGGTCAGAACGGTGCACGTCGGCATTTGACAACACAAACTGGCGAGTGCCAAGGTAGGCAATCTTGCTCAGTTCGTCTTCCGAGTATTCTCCCGTGCCTGTGCCGACCTTGAATCCGTCGTACTCCAATATCTTGTAGTCATCGGCTGACAAAACTGGTCGATATGTTGTCACACCGTCCCAGTTATAGCCATTCGAATTGACGGCATAAGAACGGGAAAATTGCACTTGGCTTGGCCATATATATTGATTGCCCAAATAAGTGTCTTTATAACCATAAGTCACTTCTTTGTACGCAGTACATACGCCGAAGGATAAAGTGGCCGTTTCTTTTCCCACTTCTTGCTGCGAGGCGGTACTTCCTTCAGGCTTGGCTTCATACACTCGTGTAATATCGGTATAGGTGGCCCTGTTGTCGTCACTTAGGTTTCGCGGATAGTGCAACACGCAAAAGAAGACACTGTTGTTTTTATAGTTATCACGATTTGCATAGCCTGACTGGGTATCATCTCCTCCGCTTGAGTTAGACGGATCAAAACCATTCAAACCATCGTGTACTGCTTCATAAAAAGCAGACGAAACACCATTATAAGGATAAGCTGGTGAATTGCCAATAGGCATCAAAGGAGCCTTGGAACCATAGAAATAAATATCCTGGTATTGGTGAAAATAGAAAGCCCATGGACCAATGTATTTCACGCTTGCCGGTATTTCGAGGACTGCTTCCTGGATGATGCTGCTCAAGGCAAAAGCACTATTGCCAATACATTCCAAGCCCGCATGGAACTTGATGTTTCTCAATGGGACATTAAGAAACGCCATGGCATCTATGACTTTGAGAGACGATGGGAAATTAATGCCTGTCAGAGACACTCCCGCAAAGGCACTTTTGCCAATATGCTCCAATCCGTCATTGAGCGTGATACTTGTGAGACCGCACGACTCAAAAGCCGATTCGTCAATTTTCTTGATGGTGGATGGAAGATTGCACGTCTTGACATACCATGCCTGGTAGAAAGCCTTCTCACCGATTTCTTCATAACCATCAGGAATGGTGATGGTGGTGAGCGAAGTCAACAGCTTGAGTGGTGAAATGATATCGGATGGCACCACCATTCGTTCTTCTTCCACTTGGGTATAGTTGTCAGTTACAGTTGTTTTCTTCGTGAGTGGAAGCGTGACTTTTTCCAAAACCAAGACTCCAGCCCACGAGCCATCATCCGTAGCTTGAAAAATGCTTGACGTCAAGTCAATCACCGTAGCTTCTCCCAGGTCTATGTCCTTGGTGGTTTCGTTGGCATGAGGGTATCCGTCTGTCGTTGGAAAGAGTATGGTTCTTACGATGTTTTTGTCGATAACAAGTGGTTGGGCATGATCCGCGTTTACCAGCTTAATGCTCTCGTAAGTACCAGTAACGTTGTTGTTGGAAGTCTTAACACCTTTTTTAACTTGCGTGTTAATCAAGTCGATGACAGTCGTTTCATCACTGCCAGTTAAATCCCCTTGACTACAAATGGTCAAGGTTTTTCCGTCTTCCGACGTTTTAAAGCTTA
>CAVKWN010000021.1:0-2118 GCA_963660075.1 Lachnospiraceae bacterium | reverse complement strand
CCCCATTTGGCATTCCAACCCTTTGCCGCCTCCTTGAGATAATTGTCACAGTTTTGGCTAGAACCTTTCTTGAATTGCGGAGCACCACTAAAGCCCAGTTCCCTACCAAACTCGGCAAACAGGAAGTCAAGGCCTACGAACTCAATGGCAACAGGGTCGAGAGACATGAAATAGCTTCCGCTCCACTGCCCCCCAAAACAGTTTCCAACGATCTCGTTCCATATTTGCTTGAATTATGTTACATATTAAAATGAGCCAGCATCACACAAAGTATATTTCACTTGCTTGTTGAGCTTCGCTCCATCGTGGGCAGGCACCACTCGCTTGGTAGTTCCTTCGGCATTGAACTCCATCTTGCCGAAGCAAACCTCACGATGCACGTCGAGAGCAGCTTATCTTTTGCAAAGATAACATCTTTTCGACGCTTTGGCAAGCAAAGCCGCGTAAAAAAGTTTTAGCGATGCTCAAGGATGTCGGTATAAATTCGTAACTTCGCATCCGATAACACAATTCCTCAACCCTTTTATCGCATGAGCATCAACATACAAAGAAACCAAAAGAAAAGAGTAGTTATCGTGGGCGGAGGACTGGGAGGCCTGCGACTGGCCGAAGACATGCTTGGCACAGACATGCAAGTGGTGCTGGTCGACAAGAACAACTTCCACCAGTTTCCGCCACTCATCTATCAGATTGCATCGGCGGGTATAGACCCGAGCAGCATCTCCTTCCCCTTCCGACAGATTTTCCGCAAACAGAAGGACTTCTATTTCCGCATGGCGGAGGCACGCATGGTGGATACCGAAAAGAAAATACTGCAAACCTCCATCGGCAAGATCGACTACGACTACATCGTGTTTGCCGCCGGCACAACGACCAATTTCTTCGGCAACAAGAACATCGAGGAGTGGGCCATGCCCATGAAGACGGTATCGGAGGCCATGGGGCTGCGCAATGCCCTGCTCTCCAACCTGGAACGCGCACTGACCTGCGCCACCGAGGAGGAACGACAGGAACTGCTCAACGTGGTCATCGTGGGCGGTGGCGCCACGGGCGTAGAGATAGCCGGCGCGCTGTCGGAGATGAAGCGATATGTCATCCCTTACGACTATCCCGACATGGACGCCTCGCTGATGCACATACACCTCATCGAGGCTGGCAACCGTCTGCTGGCAGGCATGTCAGAGCAGTCGTCGCGCAAGGCCTACGACTTCCTGACTAACATGGGTGTCAACATACAGTTTGGAAAGATGGTGACCGACTACCGCGACCACAAGGTGGTGATGAAAGACGGCTCTGAGATTGCCACGCGCACCTTCCTTTGGGTGTCGGGCGTAAAAGCCAACCAAGTGGCGGGCATCGACGGCGACCACCTTGGACGCGGAGCACGCATCGTGGTCGACGCCTACAACAGGGTGCCAGGGCTCGACGGTGTGTTTGCCATCGGTGACCAGTGTCTGCAAACCACCGATGCCGCCTACCCCAACGGGCATCCGCAGGTGGCACAGGTGGCCATCCAGCAGGCCAAGAACCTGGCACGCAACCTGCGGCGGATTGCCAGCGGCGAGGGCGAGGAGAGCCTGACGCCCTTCGCCTACAAAAATCTCGGCTCAATGGCCACCGTGGGCAGAAACAAGGCGGTAGTGGAGATAGGCAAGCTGCGCAGCCAAGGCTTCTTCGCATGGGTGCTGTGGCTTGTGGTGCACCTGCGCTCCATTCTCGGCGTGAAAAACAAGATGATGGTCTTGCTCAACTGGTTGTGGAAATACGTCAGCTACAACGACTCAATCCGCATGATCACCTATGCCACCAAGCCGCGAGAGGTCATCGACAGGCTGAAGCGCGAGCAGACCACACACCTCGGAGACGACTTGCTCGACTGACCGCTGGCCCGCCAAGCATCCGCCAAACGGCACTGACGGCATCCCCAAGCCGCCAGTACAATCGAGTAGGAGGCAAATGCCTTTTATGATTAACATTTACCTCCTACTCGATTATATGCCTTCCATGGCCAAGATGCCGGGGGAGGAGAGAAACAAAAAAGAGTAATGAATGTTTTATAATTTAAGATTGGACTCATGATAATTACGATTGCGCGCCAGTGTGGATGTGGCGCTGTCA
>CAVKWN010000020.1:36889-40473 GCA_963660075.1 Lachnospiraceae bacterium | reverse complement strand
AATTTAAAACAAAAAACATTATGAGCAAAAAGTTATTCTCTCTCCTCGCCGGCATGACCATGGTTGTCGCCGGCTTCGCATTCGCATCATGCAGCAGCAACGACGATGACATAAAGAACCCAACCGTCAATGCCACCGAGGCATACGCCAGACCAGTGATAATCGTCTCCGACAATATGCTCGACGTTTATGATGTCACCTGCACCATAGACGGCAACACCGTAACCGTGACGAAAGACAACACCGTAGCGATCGGCGACACGATAGTGGCTAAAACTACCTATAGCATGCGCAAATACGTCGGCGCCGCCAAGACCTACACCCAGTTCCCCTCATACCCAACCTTCGTGGAGCACATTAAGGTAAAAGACGGCATGGATCTCAGGACAGCTGACAAAATCAGCTTGGTAGGCTATGCTTATTACGATTACACCAACAACAGTGCCTTACATGAGGTAACCGGCGTTTCCGGTTCTAAAATCGACCTCTTCGCTACGATGGTCGGTTCAAAGATTAGTGAGAGTTCTGCCAAGAAATTCAGCGACATGACGGTACAAATCAACGACACCCTGAAGTCTGCCAACTTCATAGGCCGTGGCAACAAGCTGACATACGCAAACTAATAATCACTTTTCAAGCACAGTTACCACTATGAACAGCAAGTTTTTTTCTCTTATCATCGGCATAGCCATGGTCTTTGCTGGTCTGACGCTGTCTTCATGCGGCAGCGACGACAATGACGATCAGAACGTGTCTTCACAGACGGTATCCTTCGAGTGTAAGGCCAACGACGTATTGCTCGAGATAGCCGACCTCACCGTCACCTACACCGATGCCAACGGCAACACGCAAAGCGAGCGCCTCACTGGGTCCTTCTCGAAGACCATCACCGTGAGCAAGTTCCCCGCGCAGGGCACGTTCAAGGTGAACGCCACACAGAAAAGCAGCTTTGATACCGATAAGGTCATGGGCAAGACCGCAACTCTCACTTATACCTACACCTGTGGCGTCACACATAAGCCGGGCACCATATCAAAGATGGGTATATATACGAATGATGACTTGACCGAGATCATAGAAAAAATCAATTCCAATACATGGAAGTGGAACTTCCTCTCGTCGGGCACAAGCATCAGCAATTAAACTTCCGAAAAGAAACACAAATCCTTATAGTTTCGCCCCATGCTCAAAACTGAGCATGGGGCGATTCGTTTATTGTAATCTTTCAGTATAAAATCCACATGTTCGTTACAATAGCCCATAGGGTCAACGAGCAATTGCTCAAAAAATTTGTTGTGACATTTCTCCTTGTTTTATTTGCGCAAGCCTGATAAAAGAGTTATCTTTGTGGAAAATATGTAATTGTCACACCACTATCTATCTTTGCAAATGATCATTCGCAATCTTTTAACCGCAGTGGGTTGTCTCATGGCAACCACGCTTACTGCCCAAACCCGTTTGGCGGGCTATGAGTATGGCTCAGCCACCGCTCCCACCGGGCAAGAGTGGCAACAGCCCGAGCTTCTGGGCTACAACAAGTTGCAGCCCCACGCCTGCTTCACCAGTTTCGCCACGGAGAGCGAGGCCAAGGGCGTGCTGCCCGAGAAGTCGAGCTTCTGGATGAGCCTCGACGGCAAGTGGAAGTTCCACTTCGCCAAGAATCCCGATGCCCGTCCCAAGGACTTCTACCAAGTGGGCTATCCCGACCAGGGATGGGACGAGGTTGACGTGCCCATGTCGTGGAACATCTACGGCATTCAGAAAGACGGTTCCCAGAAGTATGGCACGCCAATCTATGTCAACCAGTGGGTCATCTTCAAGTATGAATACGCCGTGGGCGACTGGCGCAAGGGCGTGATGCGCGAGCCCCCAAAGAACTATACCACCTATGAGTATCGCAACGAGGTGGGTTCCTACCGCCGCTCGTTTACCTTGCCAGCTACGTGGAAGGGTCGCGAGACATATATCAGCTTCGATGGTGTCGACTCATTCTTCTACCTTTGGGTCAACGGCCACTACGTGGGATGCTCCAAGGACTCGCGCGACGTGGCCGAGTTTGACATCAGCCCTTGGGCCAAGGCCGGGGATAACGAGGTCGCCGTGGAGGTCTACCGCTCATCGGACGGCTCGTTCCTCGAAGCCCAAGACATGTTCCGCCTGCCGGGTATCTTCCGCACGGTGGCAGTATACAGCAAGCCAAAAGTGCACGTGAGCGACCTCAAGGTCATCCCCTCATGGCAAACCGACAACACGGGCAAGCTGGCAGTTGACATCTCGGTAGCCAACGTGAGCGGCAAGGACGCCAAGAACTACACCGCCGTGTTCAAGCTCTACGCCAACAAGCTCTATGGTGATGCCGAGGGTGATGGACAGACCTTGACCTCTACGCTTGGCACGCTGACGCTTGCCAAGGCCGACACACTGACACGTCACGCCGATTTCACCGTGCAAGACGTGAAGCCCTGGACTTCCGAGGAGCCTAATGTCTACACGCTCGTCTGTGAACTGCGCGACAAGAAGGGCAACACCGTAGAGGCTATCAGCACACAGACGGGATTCCGCACGGTGGAGATACGCGACGTCGCCGCCAAGGACGACGAGTTCGGTCTTTCTGGTCGCTACTTCCTCATCAACGGCAAGCCGCTGAAGCTCAAGGGGGTCAACCGACACGAGACAAGTCCCTCGCTTGGCCACGCCATCACGCGACAGCAGATGGAAGAAGAGGTGATGATGATGAAACGCGCCAACATCAACCACGTGCGCACGTCACACTATCCCAACGACCCATATTTCTATTATCTCTGCAACAAGTATGGCATCTGGCTTGAGGCTGAGGCCAACGTGGAGAGCCATGAGTATTTCTATGGAGCGGCAAGCCTAAGCCACGTGCCCGAGTTCCGAAACCAGCACGTCGGTCGCATGATGGCCATGGCCATGGCACGCGTCAACGATCCGTGCATTGCCATCTGGAGCCTCGGCAATGAGGCAGGTCCTGGCGACAACTTCAAGGTCAGCTACAATGCCATCCACGCCTACGACCCTTCGCGCCCCGTGCAATATGAGCGCAACAACGACATCGTAGACATGGGTTCCAACCAGTATCCGTCTATCAACTGGGTGCGCTCCGCCGTGCGTGGTAACATGGATCTCAAATATCCGTTCCACATCTCCGAGTACGCCCACTCCATGGGCAACGCCGTAGGCAACCTGCAAGACTATTGGGACGCCATCGAGTCGACCAACTTCTTCTGTGGCGGTGCCATCTGGGACTGGATCGACCAGTCGATGTACAACTACACGCCCGACGGCAAGCGTTACCTCGCCTACGGTGGCGACTTCGGCGACACGCCCAACGACGGCCAGTTTGTCATGAACGGCATCATCTTTGGCGACATGGAGCCCAAGCCGCAATACTTTGAAGTGAAGAAGGTCTATCAGAACATAGGCGTAAAGTGGGCAGACAAGGCCAATGGCACCATCGACATCTTCAACAAGAACTATTACACCGACGACCTCACCGACTACGACGCAAGCTATACGCTCACAGCCGACGGGCGTGAGGTGGCAAAGGGCTCTCTGCCTCT
>CAVKWN010000020.1:27990-36351 GCA_963660075.1 Lachnospiraceae bacterium | reverse complement strand
AGCCAAGGCAGCGAGTCGGCACGCCTTGAGGGTAACAACAAGAACTGGAAGAAGCTGGTAAAGACGGGTCAGCAGCCCGACTTCAAGTTCACCACCAACGTGGTCTACACCATCCATCCCGACGGTTCCGTGGAGAACCAGAGCACCGTCTCGGCATCACGTCCCAGCCTCACGTTGGCCCGCCTGGGCTATGCGATGAAGTTGCCAAAGACCATGAAGCACATGAAGTATTACGGCAGAGGTCCCGTCGACAACTATCCCGACCGCAAGACCAGTCAAGCCGTGGCCATCTGGGATCAGCCCGATGTGGCAGACGAGTTTGAGAACTTCCCCAAGCCACAGGACATGGGCAACCATCAGGACAGCCGCTGGGTAGCCCTCTGCGACGGACAACAGGGTGCCATCTTCGTGGCCGACAGCGTGATGAGCTTCTCTGCGCTGCCCTACTCTGCCGAACAGCTCACCATGGCCAACCATCCCCATGAGCTGCCAGCCAGCGACGGCGTGTGGCTCCACATCGACCATGCCATCACCGGTCTCGGCGGCAACAGTTGTGGACAAGGCGGGCCACTCGAACCAGACCGCGTGAAGAGCGTCACCCAATCGTTTGGCTTCGCCATCCGTCCCACCTCTACGATGGACAACGACAAGCTGACCGAGCTTGCCAACGTGTCGCTCGACGGACAGGCTCCGCTCAGCATCAGCCGCTCGCTCGACGGCACAGTGACCATCAGTGGGGCGGCAGGTCAGCCCATATATTATAAGGTGAACAATGGCAAGCGCATCCAGCGCTACGCCCAGCCCTTCGCCCTGCGTGAGGGTGGCACCGTCGTTGCCTTCGCCCAAGGCTCGCGTTTCAACTACCGGCAGCAGTTCGACCGCATAGAGGCCATTCCTGTCACGGTGAAGTTTGCCAGCTCCGTGGAGAGCGGCGAGGGCGATGCCGAGAACATGACCGACGGCAACCCCAACACCTATTGGCACACGATGTACAGCGTCACCGTGGCCAACTATCCCCACTGGGCCGACTTCGACTGTGGAGCGGTGAAGACCATCAAGGGCTTCGGCTACATGCCCCGACAAGACAGTTCCAACGGCAACATCAAAGACTATGAGGTGCAGGTCAGCATGGACGGCAAGACCTGGGGGCAACCCGTTGCCACTGGCACCTTTGCCAACGACCGCACGCTCAAGCGCGTGATATTCGACAAGCCCGTGCGTGCCCGTTACCTGCGCTTCACCGCCAAGAGCTCGCAAGACGGGCAGGACTTCGCCTCTTGCGCCGAGTTCAACGTGCTCGAACAGTAAAGCCTGTTGATCCAAAGAGTATAAACCATAAACATCGGCCTCGGTAGCTACGGTATTGCCGCTACTGAGGCCGATATCTTTTTTCGGGGAATATGAAAGCCTACTCTTTCGCGTAAATTGGCAACGCCATCTTCACGGTCTCACCGTTCTCCACTACCGTGGCGTAGCACTGGTGGTAGCCGCAGGAAAGCATCCATTTGCGGTCGTGCGCATAATCGGGAATAGCGATGATATAATCCACTCTACGTGCGCCAATGGCCTTTGCACGCTCTTCCTTCATTGTTTCGGAAGCGCCGAATTGCAAAGCCCAATACTTGCAAGCCGGCAAGGCACGTGCTCGAAGTCCATACCCGTTCTCATAGCACGAATACATGATTTTGCAGTAGGGCTTACGCATGAGTATCTGTTCGGTTGCAACAAATTTTGCCGGAGGATTGCCAGCCAAGAAAGCCAGACGGTCGGTATGTACATTAATCGCAATCCCTAAGAAAAAAATCGACACCATTAGTGTACAATATTTCCACAGTGACATTCTGTTCAACAGGTTGGTACTTGCTTTGGCAAACTCACACAATGAATATACAAAAAACGGGACAGTGGGAGCGGTATAATGTCGAGTGCAGTGCTTGAATACTATAAAGAGGAAAAAGGGAATAAATGTTAGCAAGAGCCACCACGAAAAACGTTGTCGACGGCAGAAAATCACAATGGTGGCAAATATAATACACTGCCCTATTGTCTTAATCGTGGTAGGCAGGTGGGTGCTGTTCTTGACTATAAATTCTTCAAGCATAGACCATCCACTTCCGTTGTCGGTAATAAGAAATGTGTTGACGAAATATTCCTGCACCATGTCGGCCAGGCATCCTTTTGCCGCAAGATACGCTACGAACGGTATCAGCGGCAGTATGATTCCTGCCAACCCACAGGCAATGGCACTGACACGACGTCTTTGCAGTGCGACAATGGCAACGACAATGGCCATGCCGCCCATCATGAAAAACAGGTTCCACTTGACAAGCAAGCACCATGCCATGCCCACACCGAGCCAGAACGCATATTTCCTCAGTTGCTTGTCCGACGGCTGCAGCAACACCCGCGTCACGCAATAAATTCCGACACATACCCAGGGCATACAGAAGTCTTCGGCGCGCACCTCATCATGAATTTCTCGAAAAAACAACAGAACGGACATCAAGACCAAGACTAATGTCGCCTCACGCCTGCCGACAAATATTCTCGCCGTGCGCCACAATATGGCGAACGTAAAGTTATAGGCCAATACACTGAGCCAAAATACGCCGATATACGAAGTGGGTGAAAGAAGATAACCCATGCCATAGATGAGCCAAAGCAAGGGGCCTTTGGAATCGGCAAAGTCAACATAGGGCGTCATGCCCTCCATCCATGCCTTGCCGCATGTGAAAAACCAGGCAGAGTCACAACGTGGGCTCCAATAGGCCATCAGAAACGAGTCGGGCGAAAGCCACATCAACAAGAAGAAAGAAAAGAGAAAGAATCCTACATAGCGCAGAACTGTAAGCCTCCAGGGGGGGGTAAATTGCAAATTGTTCATAAAAACTCTACTATACACCCAAATTGTCACATTTTAATCAACATCCAATGCGGATGCAATTTTAACAGCATACAAAATTAACAATAAAACAGGAGAAGCTCAAGCCTTTTGGTGAAATTGTTTCCTATCGGCCAACGTGCGTTTTCAATGCGTAAAATGAATAAAACACGTGAAAAGTTTGGATTATTGGCAATATCGTAGTAACTTTGGGAAAACAACTCACATAATATTACATGAAACGATCATTAATAGCCGCTTACCTTTTGGTGGCAATGAGCACGACGACCTTGGCACAGACCGAGGCCGAAAGCCTTTCTTTTCTTTATAAGAGCATGTCTACCCCCGACAGCGTAGACTATCCCAAGGCCTATTGGCAGAAACAGGTGCGCATGGCACTGAAGGCACGCGCCGAGATGCCTTGGGGGAAGCAAGTGCCCCAATGGGAGTTTGAGAACTTCGTCCTTCCTGTCCGCGTGAACAATGAGGAGCTGGACAATTCGCGTGAGGTGATCTACAAGGAGTTGGCTCCACGAGTGAAGGGCCTCACCATGGAGCAAGCCGCCTTGGAAGTGAACCACTGGTGCCACGAGAAGGCGAGCTATCGCCCCAGCGATGGCCGCACGTCGTCGCCTCTCGCCACGATGCGCAATAGCATTGGCCGATGCGGCGAGGAGAGCACCTTCGCCGTGGCTGCACTCCGTGCTGTAGGCATCCCTGCCCGTCAGGTCTACTGCCCCCGATGGGCGCATACCGACGACAACCACGCTTGGGTCGAGATGTGGATCGATGGCCGCTGGCGCTTCATGGGCGCTTGCGAACCAGAGGAAACCTTGGACAAGGGATGGTTCAACTGGGCCGCAAGCCGCGCAATGCTCGTTCGCGCCTTCGACTATGAGGGCAACGAGATTCCGACAACCGACACCTATGCCCCTACAAAGACCTTGAAGGTAAGGGTCGTGGACGAGGAAGGCAAGGCCATAAAAGGTGCTACGGTCGACTTCCGCGTCTACAACTACTCAGAGTTTTATCCCATCTACACCACCAAGAGCGATGCCGAAGGCTATGCCACCTTCACCACTGGCTATGGCGACTTGCTGGTATGGGTCAGCACAAAAGACAAGTATGGCGTGAAGAAAGCCGACGCCTTCTCAACCGACATATCCTTGACACCTTGCCACAAGGCAGGTAGCTCGTGGGTTGAGGAATACGACTTGCACGTTCCCACCACAACGCTCGAAGAGCCCGACCGCAGCGCCGTAGACACCGTAAGCTCCAACAGCCGCCGCTTGGCAGCGGAAGACAAGATTCGCACGGCCTACCAGAAAAAGACATTCTACCAGGGCGACAACGACATCCTGAAGAAAGCGCGCAGCAACTGGAAGGTGATGGACAAGTTCTTGAAGGAAAAGAACCCCAAGGCCGACCTCGTGCTTCAAGGCCTCAGCGAGAAGGACCTTCGCGACATTACCATCGACGTGCTTCACGACGCTTGCCTGCTCAACAACGACGCCTTGAAAAGCGGAGGCATACGCGTCTCGATGGAGCATCTCAGGCCTTACGTGGCGTTCTTGCAGAAACGCCTACCAAAGATGAACGCCAAGGAGTGGATCGCCTGGGTGGAAAACAACATCAAGGTGGACAACTCTAACAACCCCAAGCAGATCAACATATCCGTTGTCGGGGTCTACAACAACCGCAAGTGCGACGACCGCAGCCGTGAGCTCTTCACCGTGGCTGGCGCGCGTGCGCTCGGCATGAAAGCCAAGCTCGACCCATTGGGCAAGGCTATGGTTGCCGACGGTGACTCGTGGATCCAGCTCAGCGCCAAGCAGACTGCGAAACCCCAACAAGCTAAAGGCACTCTCAAGCTCGACGTGCCGGCCGACGTGATGTATTATCACGGCTATACCATCTCTAAGATGACCGACGGCCGTCCCACGTCGCTCGACTATGCCGACGACGACCCAACCGTGACAGAGAAGTTCCGCAACGGTCTCGACCTGCCCGAGGGCGACTACGTGCTCACCACCGGCACACGCCTCAAAGGTGGAGACGTGCTCACCCACAACGTCATGTTCACGTTGAAGGCTGGCAAGACGACGACAGTTCCCGTATACTTCCGCACAAGTTCGCGAAGCGTGAAGAGCGACCTGCAGCTCGACGACAGCGAGAAGAACGCAAGTGCCACTTCCGTTCAGAGCGCACAATAATCAAACCAAATAGCATCAGCCCCTTGGCTTCTCATCATGGAAGCCAAGGGGCTTTATTTTAATCTCCCGAAAATATGAAATTAGAAGTTTGCTGCGGAAATATCGCAAGCGTTGAAGCCGCCATAGAGGGTGGCGCCGACCGCATAGAGCTGTGTCGCGACTTGGAGCTCGATGGGCTCACGCCAAGCCAGGAGATGATTCGCGAGGCCGTGCGGCTCTGTCACCCCACGGGGTTATTGGTCCACGTTCTCATTCGCTCTCGCGAGGGCAATTTCGTTTACAACGACAGCGAGGTTGAGAAAATGACAGAAGAGATAGGCATAGCCCTCGACGAGGGTGCCGACGGCATCGTCGTTGGAGCGCTCACGCCAGATGGCGACATCGACGTAGCTGCTTGCCGCAAATGGATCGACGCGGCGCGGCTCGCAGACGGCAGTCTTCGTTGCAACGTGACGTTTCATCGCGCCTTTGATGTCTGCCGCAACCCCTTGGAGGCGATAGAGCAGATAGCGCAATTGGGGTGCAACCGCATACTCACCTCCGGTCAACAATCCAGCGCGGAGAAAGGCATCCTCATGCTGAAACAGCTCGTGGAGAAAGCTAAGGAAATATCAGAGAAGACGGGTCGCGAGTTCACCATCTTGTGCGGCGCAGGCGTGAACACCCAAAACGCAAGCACCATATTAAAAGCAACGGGAGCCACGGAAATCCATGGCTCCCTGCGCACAGGTCTTGTGTCTGACGCGCGAAAGATACGTCAAGTGAAGGCTACCTCTTGACCACTATCACGTGGTCGGGCGCGGTCAGCGTAGAGGGTATGGCAAGGTTCAGCGCCTTGTTCTTGTATGTGTAAGCCACCTTCTTGCCAGTCTGGAAGTCGGTTACCTCCTTTGGTTTCCTTGCCATAGGTATCGTGATTGTGCTCGGGGCTTCCGTTTCCTTTGCAGGACAAACATGGACATACACCTTGCCGTCTTTCTCGGTCGTGGCACCCCACTCGCAAGGCTTCACCGGGCCAGCCACACTTCCACATATCGTCTCTCCGTAGACACGCATCCATTTGCCAATCTCCCTTAACCGGTCGAGAGCCAACGCGGGGAGCTCGCCGTTGGGCTGTGGGCCGATGTTGAGCAACAGGTTCGCGCCTTTGCCCGACGTGTTGACGAGCAAGCGAATAAGGTCTGTCGCCGACTTATAATTCTGGTCCACTACCTTATATCCCCACATGCCATTCATGGTCTGGCACGTCTCCAGCGGCAACTGGCTTACCTGCGCCGCCTTGTCTACAAAGCCAGCCGTGTTCTCACCGGGCAGGTCACGCTCGAAGAGCTGGATGTCCTCACCCTCAAACGGGTTCATGTGGTGGTTGTTGCCAATGAGGCAAGCCGGTTGCAACTTATGGATAAGGGCATATTGCTCAGGCAGATGCCAATCGAAGGCAACGGAGTCTTGGTCGTGATCCCACCAACCGTCAAACCATATTGCGCCAATCTTGCCGTAACGTGTCAGCAGCTCGGCAAGCTGGGCGTTCATGAAGTTGAAATAGTGAGGCCAATCGCTCTTGGCAGGGTCTTTTCCGCAATTCCTTCCAGTACGCCCCATTGGGTAATCTTGGCGCATCCAGTCAATATGACTGTAATAGAGGTGGAGACCAACACCCTCCTCATGGCAAGCGTCGGCAAGTTCCTTCACCACGTCACGCTTGAACGGTGTCGCCTTCACTATGTTGTAATCGCTTTGCCGGGTGTCCCACATCGAGAAGCCGTCGTGGTGGCGAGTGGTGAAACAAACATACTTCGCGCCCGCGTCCTTGAACGCGCGCACCCACTCTTGGGCATTGAAACGATGAGGATAGAAAGCGTCGGCGGCCTTGGCATATTCCATGCGGTCGGGCACGGCGTTTTGCAAATACCACTCACCTTGGGCAAACGTGCTGTAGATGCCCCAATGGAGGAAAATGCCAAACTTGGCATTGCGGAAGTTCTCTCGCTCTTCAAGGTTCTCCTTCGTGGGGACATAAGACTGCGCCATCAGCCCGAGAAAGGACAAAAGGAGAGCAACCGTAGACAGTGTTCTTTTCATATATGAATATTAATTTAGGATTTTACGACAAAAATACAAATAAAACCATTAAACGGCAAACACATTCTGATATTTTAGCTACCTTTGTTGAAAATTTTTAAGCCACACTTATATGAGACGATTATTAATCTCCCTTTTCGCGCTCTGCGCCCCGCTTTTATGCTTTTCTCAATCCAAGCCTCTGCCTTGGCGAGGAATGATGATCGATGTCAGCCGCCATTTCGTGCCTCTCGACGAGCTGTATCGTGAGGTTGACATCATGAGCCATTACGGCCTCAACACGCTCCACCTGCACCTGACCGACGCGGCTGGATGGCGCATGGAGATAAAAGCCTATCCTCGCCTCACGGAGGTAGGTGCATGGCGCACCCGACAAACATGGAAAGACTGGTGGAACAAGCCTGCCAATCAGGAAGGCCAAGACCTAAGCTACGTGCGTGCCTACAGCAACAGCAAGGACGGCTTTGGCGGTTACTATACACAAGAGGAACTGAAAGGACTCGTCAGATATGCCCAGGCAAAAGGCGTGACCATCGTGCCCGAGATAGAATTTCCCGGCCACAGCGAGGAGGTTTGCGCCGCATATCCCGAAGTGGCGTTCAACCAAGCCGAGATGAACGTCTCAAAGGATGAGACCTACAAGTTCATGGAGACGATACTGAAAGAGGTAGCCGAAGTGTTCCCTTCCACCTACATCCATTGCGGCGGCGACGAGACAGCCACACAAAAAGAGGAATATCCCAATGCCATACGCCGGATGAACAACATCGTGCGCAGTCTTGGCCGCAAAATGGTGGTGTGGGACGAGGCACTCTCCGACTCCGAGGCCGACAGCACCATCGTGATCATGGTTTGGCGCAATGCCGACATCGGCAAGAAGGCCTTGTCGCTTGGCCATCAAGTGGTGATGTGCCCTGGCTCATGGTGCTATCTTGACAGCTATCAAGACGCGCCTGCCACCCAACCAGAGACCATGGGCGGCTACAGGCCACTTAAACATATTTGGGATTTCGGCAAGGAGATAGCCCCGTTCCGCGACAAGCTCCTCGGCGCTCAAGTGACCTTGTTCACTGAGTATGTGCCCACGGTGGAACTGCTCCAATACCAATTGTGGCCACGCGCCCTCGCAATGGGTGAGATTGGCCTTGGCCGCACGCGCTCCTACAAGGACTTCCACAAGTGGGC
>CAVKWN010000020.1:2293-27745 GCA_963660075.1 Lachnospiraceae bacterium | reverse complement strand
TCGACATCACCATCGACCTCGGCAAGGAACGCACGGTAAACGCCGTCACCATGAACTTCATGCAACTCACGGGGCCAGAAATCTTCTTCCCCGAGCAAGTAACGGTAAACGGCGAGCCATGCAACGCCAATCCCAAGGACTTGCCCTACTCCATCTGCGACTACACCTTGAGCAAGAAGCAAACCACTCGTTATCTTCACATCCAAGCCAAGCGTGGCCCCCACAAAGGTTGGTTGTTTGTCGACGAGGTCATAGTAAAGTAACACACGACAAATGAAATACGCAAATTCCAAGCCCCACTACGCCCTCCTCGACGGGTTGCGCGGCGTGGCGGCATTGCTCGTGGTGTGGTATCACGTGTTCGAGGGCTACCAGTTCGCCGGCAACAAGCCCGTCATCGACTTCGCCAACCACGGCTATCTCGCCGTAGACTTCTTCTTCATCCTCTCCGGATTTGTGATTGGCTATGCCTACGACAATCGCTGGGGCAAGTCGCTCTCGCTGGGTTCTTTCTTCCGTCGCCGCCTTATCCGCCTGCACCCCATGGTGATGATGGGTGCGGTGATAGGTGCCGCGTCGTTCCTGCTCACCGGCATGGAGCGTTGGGACGGCACCCACTCCACCCTTCTTCTCACCCTCGTCGCCCTGCTCTTCTCATGGCTCATGATTCCAGCCATGCCCGGAATGCAGCGTGAGGTGCGAGGCAACGGCGAGATGTTTCCGCTCAACGGTCCATGCTGGTCGCTCTTCTTCGAGTATATCGGCAACATCATCTACGCCTTCATAATGCGGCGGTTGCCCACACGAGTTTTGGCGTGCGTGTCGGCGTTGCTCTGCTGCGCCCTGGCGTGGTTTGCCATTACCGACCAATCGGGCTACGGCTCGATAGGCGTCGGGTGGACCATAGACACCACAAATGTCCTTGGGGGACTGTTGCGCATGATGTGCCCCTTCACGCTAGGCCTGCTGATGTCGAGAGTGTTCAAGCCTTTGAGGAAGGCGCGCGGAGCGTTCTGGATAGGCGCAATCGTCTTGTTGCTGCTCTTCCACGTGCCCTTTATCACAAGCGACAACCATGTGAGCCTCAACGGTATATTCGAGACGTTGTGCATCATAGTGGTCTTCCCTGCCATCGTTTGGCTGGCAGCGTCTGGCAAAACCACCGACAAGACATCGACAAGCATTTGCCGCTTCCTTGGCGACATCTCGTATCCGCTCTACATAGTGCACTACCCCGTGATGTACGCCTTCTACATGTGGCTCATCAAGACCAAGCAGTTCACCTTTGCCGAGACATGGCCCATGGCGCTTGCCACCATGGCTTGCAGCGTCTGCATAGCCTGGCTGTGCCTGAAGTTCTACGACGAGCCTGTGAGGAAATGGCTTAAACGGCTTTAAACTTCCTCCACTATCTCCGACATGTCCTTGCGCGTCTTCTTGGGGCAAGGACAGTCGGGAGCCACGTGCCCTACAGGCACAATGGCCACAGCCTCATAGCCGTCTACGGGGAACAGGCGCTTAACCGCCTCGACATCGTAGTTGGCTACCCAGCACGTGCCGAGGTCGCGCTCAGCGGCAGCAAGCACAAGGTGCTCTATGGCTATGCCGAGATCTATGTCGCCATGGGGCTTGTTGTCATCGGGACGCACCCAGCACTCCGTGTTGTTTTTCATCGCCAGCACATACATTGGCGCGGTGGTGAACCAACGACGGTCATAGCATTGCCTTATCTTCTGCTTCGCCTCTTCCGAGGTGAGAAGCAAAAACTTCCATGGCTGCAGGTTGTGGGCCGATGGCGCCAACCGCGTACATTCCATTATGTAGTCGATGTCTGCCTTGCTGACGGGCTCGTCGGTATACTTGCGAGCCGAAAAACGTTTTACAGATAATTCCTTGAAATTCATGGTAATAAGAATTTAAATTGATATGTGTTGATTACCTCCATTTCTGCCACAAAGGTAATAAATATTTGTCACGTCAACCCACGACATAACGCGCATAACGCCCGCATGCTCTCCTTATAGCGTCAACGACAACCCACGACACGGCAAACGCGACTACGGCGGCGAGCGGTATCTGCAACGGAATGGGAGCTCCAACCATGCGCACAAGCTCGACACTCGGGCCTGTGAGAAAATAATGGATCATGTAGACTCCGAAACCACACGCCGTGAGGTTGGCGAGCATGGCTACAACGCGGGGCGACGTTATCCTGACGTGGCTTATGAGCATGAAGATGGGGACAGTCATCATAACCACGTTGAGCGAGTTGTAGGTGAAGAACAGCTCCAGCATCTCGTCGGTACACTCAGGCAGCGACGTGGCATGGCGGAAGCCGAGAAACGTGACGGCATAGCCGACGGCGAACGACGGCAAGCCAAACAGCACTATACGCGGCAACGAGGCTATATGGTGGCGCAGATAGTGGCCAAGGAGCAAGTAGCCATTGAAGCCGGCGAAATAATACAGGGCGTGGAACTGGTTCCACGAGCACGAGCCCCATATATATGGCGACACATACTCGAAATAGTAAGGCAGAAGCGTTGTCACGCCCCATGCCACAAGAAACCACAGCTTAGCCTTTTCCGATGCCCGTTCCACCCATGCCGAGAATATTGGCATATAGAGATATATGCCTATGAGCAGGTAGATGTACCACAGGTGTACCGGCACTGGCGAGAAGTTGAGCGGTATCTCGGATATCCACTTCATCGACACGGCAAGCGACTGCCGCGTGGCATCGTCGCCACTGTAGGGGAAGAAGTTGAGCAGCGTGTCGGGCGCGAAACCCAGCAAACCAAGAAACCACGGGAAGAGGTTGTAGAGAATGCCCCACAACACGAAAGGGAAGAACACGCGCCCGATGCGCTTGCGATAGAACGCGGCGGTATTGGTTGTGCGGAGGGGCAGCAACAACGCTCCCGTGAGCATCACGAAGAGCGGCACACAGGGTCGCAACAGTGCCCCATAGATGGCACCCCACAGCTTTATCTCGCCGATGTTGGGCACAGAGGAGTCGGGGCAGAAATTAAAGGGATCGGTCGAGTGGCAGCACACCACCGTGAACATGGCCACAAGGCGCACCACGTCAAGCCACACTACCCGTTGGGAATTGTTCATAGTCCTTAAATTTGCTGGTCACTGAAAAGGCTTCGGCATTGCACTGGAAAGGCAACGACATTGCACTGCAATGGCATCGGCCTTACACTGCAATGGCGATGGCTTTCCACTGAAATGTCAACGGCTTCACGGCGTAAAGGCAAAAACCTCTCACCGTGAAGCCGACACGAAATATCAGATGTACGTTTTTTTGACCATTGGATTCAAAAAAACGTGACATCATTATCACTTAATGTTGTTGTCGATGAAGGCGTCGAGCACTTTCGTCTTTTCTCCCACCGGCGTGATTTCGTAGTCGGCAATAGCCGCTGGAATCAGGCACGTATAACCTTCCTTGAGCACCAGCTCATCGCCTGTTTCCTTGACCTTTATCTTGCAGTCACCCTTGAGGCACATGCAGACCACGAAGCTGTCGAAGCCTTTCATGTCGTAATGGCACGGCTTGTCGAGGTCGCTCACCCTGACACAGAAGAACTCGGTGTCGAGGATGACGTTTGGCTTGTTTGCCTCGTGCGAGTAGTCGGAGCCGTAAGAGTCTGACACGCTGAAGTCGAGAGCCTCAGCCGCAAGCTCGGTATGAAGTTCGCGTGGCTTGCCGTCGAGACCAGGGCGGTTGTAGTCGAAGATGCGATATGTCACATCCGACGACTGCTGGATCTCCGCGAGCATGATGCCGCTGCAGATGGCGTGAACCCTGCCTGCGGGAATATAAAACACGTCGCCAGCCTTCACCTCATGGCGAGCCAGCACGTCGGTAATGGTGCCATCGGCAATGCGCTGCTTGTATTCCTCTTTGGAAATCTCCGACTTGAAACCGCAATATAGGTAGCTGCCCGGCTTGGCATCGAGCACGTACCACATCTCAGTCTTGCCCATCTTGCCGTGCACGCGGTTTGCCATCTCGTCGTTGGGATGCACCTGGATGCTAAGATCCTTCTTGGCGTCGATAAACTTTACGAGCAACGGCATTTTGCCACCGTATTGCTTGCTCACCGCCTTGCCGAGGATGGCCTCAGGGTCGGCAGCTATGACAGAGATAAGATCCTTGCCTTTTTCCGCGCCATTGCTTATGGTGTCGGGGCTCGATGGCACCGCGCTCACCTCCCAGCTCTCGCCAACGGGATTCTCGTGCGGAGTCAGGCCCTTGAATGGACAAAGGCTGTCGCCACCCCAAATTGTCTCATGGAGATTGGGGTCAAAAAGATAAGGGTAAAGGCTTGTTTTCATTGTGTGTTGTTTTTATGTACTATTATACCTATAATATATAACTTGTATCTTGCCTAGTTTATTGTGTCCGCGACGCAAAAATTCCACAAAAAAATCCCGCCGATGACATTCATCGACGGGACAGTATCATTAAGGCAGATTACCCAATAATCAGTCTTGTTAGCGTTGTTAATTCTTTTGGAGCTGGTGTTATCGTCTGTTTATTGTTGTTCCAAGTAGAGCACACGACTTGCATAGTCGTTTTGCTTGTGATAGTCAACCTTGTGGTTGTATGGCATTTCCAGGCCGTTTGCCATGAGGAACGCGCCCGTGAACGTCTTGCCTTCGAAGCTCAATGGCTCGTTGTCTATGCGGTTGAGCTCGGTGACACGATATGTCTTGTCGGGGTCAAGTCCAGCCATCTTCACGCGAGGCACGTGCTGGTTGACAAACGTCTCCATCTTCCACCAATAGAACACCGCCTTATCCTTCTTGTCGCTCACATACATCAGCGAGGCGGCACCCTTGTGGTCGTAAGGTGAGAGCAGACGATAGATGTTGCCCATCTGCACCACGGGCCTTATCTTCTTGTAGTCGGCAATGGCCTTGCGACAAAGGTCTTTCTCCTCGTCGGTCATGTTCTTTGGCTGTATCTCCATTCCCAGTCGGCCACTCATTGCTACGTCGATCCTGTATTTCAACGGTATGGTACGGAACGTTTGGTGATTGGGAGCCGCACTGATGTGAGATCCCATGGCTATAGCGGGGAAGAAGTATGACGTGCCCCATTGCATATAGACGCGCTGCAAGGCATCGGTGTTGTCGCTAACCCAGAACTCGTCGAAATAAGGCAGCACGCCCCAGTTGGCCCTGCCGCCGCCAGAGGCACAAGCCTGAATGGTAAGGTCAGGATATTTCTGGCGAATGCGCTTGCAAATCTTCTCGAAGCCTCGGTGATACTCGATATTCAAATGGCTTTGTTTGTCGGCAGAGAGATATTGCGAGCCATGGTTTGCCATGTCCATGTTGGCATCCCATTTTATGTAGTCGATTGCCGGATGCTTGGTCATAAGCTCGTCGACCACGTTGAACACGAAATCTTGCACCTTTGGGTTGGCAAGGTCGAGCACCAATTGCGTGCCGCCGCGTCCCAACACGGGCTCGCGGTTGGAAGGCTTGATAATCCAGTCGGGATGTTTCTCATACAGCTCGCTCGTGGTGTTTGTCATCTCAGGCTCAAGCCAGATGCCAAACTTCACGCCGTGCTTCTTCGCGCTGTTGAGCAACCCGTCGATGCCGTTGGGCAGCTTCTCCTTGTCAACAACCCAGTCGCCAAGGGCGCAGTTGTCCGACTTGCGCTTATATTTGTCGCCAAACCATCCATCGTCCATGACGAAGAGTTCTCCGCCCATCGAGGCTATGTCTGCCATCATCTGATCCATGCCTTTCTCGTTGATGTCGAAATAGACGCCTTCCCAACTGTTGAGCAATATCTTGCGCTCACGGTTGCCATGCATGAGCCTGTATTCACGTCCCCACTTGTGGAAGCTGCGGCTGGCTCCGCCAAGTCCCTCATGGCTGTAAGTGAACGCCAAGACCGGCGTGGTGAAGGTCTCGCCCTTTGCCAAGTGGTATTCAGACTCATCTGGGTCGATGCCTGCGAAGAACTGGTGGTAATCGCTCTCGTTGGTGTTGACGCGCAGCTTGTAGTTGCCGCTATAGGCCAACGCCGCGCCAATCACCTCGCCTTCGTTTTCGCGCGCCTTGCCGTCGAGCGAGAACATCACCTCACCGTGAGAGGTGTGAGCGTTGCGCGTTCCGTCCCTGTTCTCTATAACCGTCATGCCTGGTTTCAGAGGCTCCTCTGAGAGTTGAGCCTCGTTGGCCCATGCGCCGTATAGATGCGACAGCCACACGTTGCCACGCCTGATGGGCAGGCAGCCAGAGTCGAAACGGTTGAGGGTGACGTTGCCTTTCTCGCCGTTTCTTATCTTCGTCCACGTCTCGATGATGTCCACGTCGCCATATGCCTTATAGCAGACATCGACATAGAGGGGATAATAAGTGTCCTTCATGTGAACAATGGTAAGCGACGCATTGCCGTCCTGCTTCTGCTCCACGCTTTCCACGTTCATCTTCAAGGTCATGTTGCCATCGGCGTGCTTCACGGCAAGAGCCCACTGAGACGCGCCCGACATGCCATAAACCGGATAGGCAGCAAGGCCCAGAGTGCCAGCGCTCTCAAAGTTGTTAACGTCGGTCGCCGAGAGGTGTTGACCATAGTATAAGAATTTCAGTTCCTTGCCCTTTGTGGCATCAACGACGAGCGATGTCGATGGAGTTGACACGCAAACGTTGTCTGCAAGGCATCCCAACGCCGAAAGGCAAGCAAAAAGCAAGGAAGCCAGTCTTTTGTTGTTCTTCATCATTCTATAATTCTAAATTGATTATTGATACGTTATTATTTTAACTCACACTATTACCCTCACCTTATGGTAATACTCGCGAAACTCCTTTGGCGAACACCCTTTCTTTCGCTTGAACAAGCGGTTGAAGTTGCTGAGGTTGTTGTATCCACATTGATAGCTTATGTCTGCGACACTCTGGTTGGTGTCAACCAGAAGGCGAGCGGCATTGCCAAGGCGGATGTCAATGATATAGTCGCTAATGGTCCTGCCAGTGTGGAGCTTGAAGAAACGGCTCATGGCAGCCTCGCTCATGCAAGCCACGTTGGCAAGGTCCTTGAGCTTTATCTCATCATCGTAATGGGCATCGATGAAAGCCTTGACCGCGAGTATGCGTCGCGAGTTCTCGCCAAGCGACACCTTCGCGTAACTGCTTGAGGCGAGCGTGCGCATTCCCTCACTATGGGCGAGAGTGTTGAGTATGGCAAGAAACTGCAGCGACGACTGGAAGCCATCCTTCACGCTGCTAAGGTTCACAAGCTGATTGTAAACCTTAATTATCGTGTCCATAGGGAAACAAAGGCCGTTGCGGGCCAGTTTCAACATCTCAAGAATGGCACAGAAAGGATTCTTGGAGAGAAAGCTGTCGTCTGAGATGTCAAACTTGAACTGGATTGTAATCTCGTGGATGTCTTCGCTTTTGCATTCGTTTTGCATCCACACGTGTTCCAAGTTGCCACTCGTGATAAGCACGAGGTCGTAGTCGCCTATCACCTCGTTGCTGTCTCCAACGACCCGCCTTACCCCGGTGGCATGCTCGACAAAGTTAAGCTCAAACTCCTCGTGGCTGTGTATGGGATAAGTAAACTCCTTCTTGTGGCGGTCGGCAATGTAAAGCATGTCCTTGTCCTCAAGAGGCGTTATCTCGTGGAGCACGTGTCCTGTTGTTTCCTGGCTTTTCATGGCAAAGGGTGTTTTTAGAAGTTTCTTTCAATCAGTTCAAGGCACATACGACTGTTGTGGTAGGGGCATTTCCAGAAGCCAGCCTTATCGTCTTTGCGGTTTGGCGTGCCGTCCTCGTTGAGGCTCCAGAGCCATTCGCCCTTTTCCTTGTCGATGATATTTTCTTTCGTGAATTCCCAACTCTTCAAGGCGTATTCCAGAGCCTGCTTGTCGCCAAAATGCTGGTATAGGTTTACATGGCCAATGATGTTCTCGCATTGCACCCACCATTGGAACTGCCTATCGGTGTGGCCCGTGTCAGTCCAGCGTTCGTATATCATGCCACCGTTGTCGCACATTCCCTCATCGGCAGCAACAGCTATGGCTTTCACTTTCGGTCCCACTTCCTTCAAGATGGTTGGGTCAGCAAGCACGAGAGCCGTCTCGTGCAACAACCACGAGGCCTCTATGTCGTGACCAAAGCTCTGGATGTTGCGCGAGCCTTGCCATTGGTCGTTAAAGAACAGGTCGAGGTGGTTGGTTCGTGGGTTCAGCATTATATCGAGGAAGATGTGGAGAAGGCTCACCAATTTGCCACGCAAGCCCTCGTCTTTCCATACCCTGTAAAGGTTGGTATAAGGCTCTATGATGTGCAGATGTGTATTCATGGTCTTGGAACCATTCTCGTCTTTGTCGGAGAGGCGCATGTCGGCTATCGGCTTCCAATCCCTCGACAGCGCCTCGGTGTAACCATTGTTCACCACGTCGAAAGCATGCGCCTCAATGTCGTGGTAGAGACCGACGGCGCACTTGAGGGCATCTTCACTGCCAGTGGCGCGCACATATTCTGCCAAGCCATAAATGGCGAAACCAATAGCATAGGTTTGCTTCTTCATGTCTTTGGGCCTGCCATCGCTGTACAGGCTCCAGTAGACCCCGCCATATTCATGGTCTATGAAATTTGTCATGAGGTACTGGGCGGCTCGGTCGGCTGCTTCTTTATACTCTTTCTTACCCGTGACACGGTAAGCCGCCGAGAAGGACCACAGGATTCGGGCGTTGAGAATAGCACCCTTCTCGGCACCGGGCACGAGATTGCCTTCTCCATCTATGCGACCGTAAAAGCCACCCTCCTCGTTGTCTGTCATTCGTGTGAGCCAGAAATGGAGAATATTATCGTTAAGCTCTTTCTCCATCTCTTGCTTCAATGTCTGTATCTTGTTCATCATAAACATAGGTTCTTATTTTTGTCTCTTCTCGTTGAGTTCCTCAGTTATCTCCTTCATCTTCTTCTCCGACAGAGGATAGAACGTGATGAATGCCAAGCTCAAGAAAGCCCCTGCCGCAGGAAGCAAGCTCAGGAACATCTTTATGCCCTTGATAGTCTCGGCATTCTGTGTGCCATTGGCTACGAAGCCGAACGCGCTGAGGAGCAATCCTGTCAGGGCGGTGCCAATGGCCCAACCAAACTTCTGGCTCATCGACGAAGACGAGAAGATAAGACCCGTGGCACGGTTGCCGGTTTTCAACTCACTATAGTCAGCGCAATCGGCATACATGCTCCAAAGCAATGGGAAGACGCTGCCTGCGCATACGGAGATGAGAGCCTGGAACACGAAGATCAACACGAGCTGGTTCTTGTCGAAGAAATAGAACATCACGCTGAGCACCGTGGCTATCAGCATGGCACCCATGAAGGTATGACGCTTGCCCAAACGGTTGCTGACCGGCGCGGCTAGAAGCACGCCAATGATGTTTGCCGCCTGGCCTACAGCGAGATACAATCCACTGAGGGCAAAGGGAATGCCAACGAACTTTATGCTGCCAAATGCCGTCTCGTCAACAAAATACTTGAAGTAGTAAACCGTGGCTCCGTCTCTTATTGAGTTGAACACCAACGACGCTATTCCAGCTCCAAGGAGAATCCACCAAGGGCGATTGTGGAAGAGGTCGCGAATGTCATTCTTCAACGGGGTCTTATCTTCCTTTACTGGCTTCACCCTCTCTCTTGTCAACGAGAAACAGCCAAAGAAAAGAAAGGCGCAGATAATCGCGATGACAACGACCGTCATGAACCATCCAAACTGAGGCGCAGTCATCCAGCCTATCGTAATGTCAGCACTGCGCTTACCTCCAAAAAGACTTACCAATGGATCGAACAGCAAAAGCGCGAGGAAAGATCCAATATAAGCAAAGGTCATGCGGTAGGTGGCAAGCGTGTTTCTCTCGGCAGGGTTGGGGCTCATCACGCCAAGCAAAGACGCGTAAGGCACGTTGATAGCACTGTAAACCATCATCATAAGCGTGTAAGTGACATAGGCGTACACTATCTTGAAGGCTCCGCCAAACGGAGGAGTGAGGAATGTCAAGATGCCTATCAAGGCAAATGGCACCGCAAGGTAAAGCAGGTATGGGCGAAACTTGCCCCATCTGCTTTCCGTACGATCGGCAATGATGCCAACTACGGGGTCGAACACGCTATCCCATACTCTCGTCACGGCGAACATGATGCCCACGGCCGCTGCGGATATGCCAAAGACATCGGTATAGAATATCATAAGATAGGCTCCGAAAATCTTCCAGAACATCGATGACGACATATCGCCAAAGCCGTAGCCTATTTTTTCCTTCAGTTTAATCATGGTTTAAAGGCTTTAATGTCAATCAGATTTATGATTACGCTTAGGGCAAGCCGCTAATCGCTCAACGGTTTCCCAAAGGTAATCATAATCCCGCTAAGTATTGTAACTTATCGATTGTTTTTTCTGTTTTTCCCTATAAGTTTCTTTATCGTCTCCACGCTTTCGGAGGTCGACAACTTGTCCTCAGGGGTATTCATGCAATAGTCCACGAGCTTGTCGACAGTAGACACCGCCACGTGCATACGCGTGTCGGAGCTTGCGTAGTAAATCAGCACGCGACCGTCCTCATCCTCTATCCAACCGTTGGCAAAGGTAACGTTCATCACGTCGCCAACATACTCTTCGCCCTCTGGCACAAGGAAATAGCCGCCAGGTTGTGCTATTACCTTCGTAGGGTCATCAAGGGCTGTCATGTACATGTAAAGTACATATCGAAGGCCTGAGGCGCAACCGCGAACGCCATGGGCAAGATGCAACCACCCCTTGGGAGTCTTGATTGGATGGGGTCCCTCGCCGTTCTTCACTTCCATGATGGTGTGATAGTGGCGCGCGTTTATTATCTTCTCCTCTTTCACCTCAGCGTGTGTGATATCATCGATGAGAGCCCAGCCAATGCCACCGCCGGAGCCTGCGTCGATGAACCCATCCTGCGGACGGGTGTAGAACGCGTACTTGCCATCTACAAACTCAGGGTGCAAAACCACGTTGCGTTGCTGGCAGCGCGACTTCAGGTCGGGCAGGCGCTCCCATGTCTTCAAGTCGTGGGTACGGGCAATGGCGGCAGTTGCCGTGGCGGCTGAAAGATCTCCAGGCTGCGAGTCGTCGTGGCGCTCAGCACAGAAGACACCGTAGATCCAGCCATCCTCATGCTGGGTGAGACGCATGTCGTAGATGTTTGTGGCCGGTATCACGTCATCGGGCATGGTTATCGGCTCGTCCCAGAAACGGAAGTTGTCTATGCCGTTTGGACTCTCCGCGACTGCGAAGAAGCTCTTGCGGTCGGCACCTTCCACGCGCACCACAAGCAGGTATTTGCCATTGAGCTTTATTGCGCCGGAATTGAGCGTGGCATTCATCATGATGCGTTGCATCAGGTAGGGATTGTCTGTCTCGTTGAAGTCGTAACGCCACTCAAGCGGCGTGTGCTCAGCCGTGAGAATGGGATACTCATACCTTGTGTAGATGCCATTGCCCCAGCTCTTAGGGGTGTTCTTTCTTGTGAGGAGCTCTTCATGATGTGCGCGAAGAGCCTCAACTCGTTTTGCGAAATCAGTCATAGTTATAAAATGTCGTTTTTTTGTTTTTTCTGTATTTATGAATGTCGTTTGTTAGCGTATGCCCTCGATGTCTTTCGCGAACAATGTCTTTGGGTCAGCATAAAATGCCTTGAAATCTTCCTCCGATGCCTTGCCTGGAGCGGCAATGTAGTTCTCCGTTGGGTTATCCCATGCGTTTCGCCACAACAACACATAGCATAAGGGATATTCGCTCAACACAGGCATAAGGGTCTTGGTGAACCATGTGGAGTCTGGCACGTTGTTGTAACCCGTCTCCGTCAGCGCAATGAGTTTCTTGCGACTCTCGCCAACCTTCTTCACCACGTCAAGCTCAGAGCGCAGCCATCCTTGATATTGCGCGTTATTGGGCTCACGCTGATAAATGTCGATGCCCAAAAGGTCAACCACGTCGTCACCGGGATAGAACTTCTCATAGTGCTCTACCGTCTCCGTCTGGTCGGCGAGGTTGGGCGAATATGCCCACACGATGTTGGTGCATCCTTGGCGTGCCATGAACTTGTAAGTGTAGCGATAGAGCTGCTTATATTGTTCAGCGGTACAGCGTCCGTCGCCCCACCAAAACCATCCGCCGCTCATCTCATGCCATGGGCGGAAGATCACCGGCACTTTTTCGCCTTTGGCGGTTTTCAGCGAGTTGATGAAACGTGCTGCTTTCGCAAGCCAAGAGTTGAACGTCGCGTTCAACTTGCCTTCGGGCAATATCTTGCTCACCACATCACCCGAGAAGTCCCAAGCGTTCTTGCCCGTGACAGGGTTGTTTGGATGCCAACTCAGGGTTACGATGCCACCACGCTCATGCTGCTTGATTATCTCGGTACGTATCCTGTCGAATGGCACGCCGTCGAGATTCTTCGACTTCCCCAGTTCCAAGTCGCCAAGGTCGAAGCCCATTACCGCAGGATAGTCGCCACATACTTCCTTGACATCGGAACGGTTCTCTTCCCATTTCCACGAGCATCCGTATACGGGGTCATCCTGATGGCCTATCATGATGCCGTGTTTCTGGATGGCACCCAAACGGTTGACAAGCTTGATGGCTGGCCGGCGCGATGTCGCCATCGAGAGAGTTGCAACGGCAAGCGCCGCGATTGTTGTTAATATTCTGTTCATATCATTTTATAACGTAAGATATTGTTAGTTTTATCCGATATTTAATATTTTAAAGGGGATACCACACGCTCGCCGTATAGACGGAAACGGTCTGTAAACCGTCAACCTCAAACTAAAAACCTACAAACATCCAATCCCAAACAGCATTTTTGTGTGGTCTCCCCTATTTTATCAAGTGTTAATCATGTTCTTCTATTTCGTCAACCACAACCCGTTAAGGCTCTTCGCCATGATGGTTCTTGGATTGTTGTATAGCTTCATGAAGTCTGATACCGAGGCGTTGCCTGGATATGGCCCATAGAAGTCGCCTTTTTGGAAATCGCCATGATTGCGACCAAGCAGCAAGTAGCTCAAGCGGCATCGCTCCACGATGGGCTGTAAGCTTCTTGTCCAGAACTCCGCATTGGCTCCAAGACCTTTCAGCCCCGTGTACAAGCCAAATGGTTTCGCGTTTGACGAGCAATAGACAGACAGTTGCCTAGACATGCGCAATAAGTCTGATGCGTAGCTGTCCTTGTCGCTTGTCAGCAACATCAGCTGCACGCAATCTATGTTCTCTTTCGGGCAGCGTGCCATGAACTGTTCGGCTGAACCTTCCATCGAGGCATTGCTGAAACCGAACAACGCGTTAGTTGTCTCACCGTCACCTCGAAGCCATTCCACGGTTTGCGAATAAAGACGATTGTAGTCTTCCACGGAAAGCTTGTCATACCATTTCCCCATTCCTGCCGGATAGAGATAAACGAGCGTAGGCAACTTTATTCCATAGTCGTCGTGAAGCGAGCCAAGGAACGAGGCTATCTTCAGCGTCCACGCTTTCAGCTTCTTGTTTGCAGGGCTACCACTCTCCAAAGCGTTTTCGCCCGGATTTGGTGCCGTCCAAAGCATTATGGCAAGCCCCTGGCGGCGCATGAACTCAATGGCAGTACGGCGTATCAACGCAGTATCTATGCCATCCACATTCTGCTTGTGCCCATCCTCTATGCCTGCAAGCTCATATCCTATCACGGCAGGGTTGTCGCCCGTCACTTCGTTGAGGTCGCTGCGGCAGGAGTCACCTTGCCAGCCTATTCCTTCCGCCGTGGCATACATCTGACCTATCATCACTCCACGATCTTCATAGGCAAACAGATTCTGGCGCAAGTTCTCCGTGCGGGTTGTAAGCCCCGACGAGCCAATCTCCTCAAATGTCTTCTTGGATTTTGAACAAGATGTGAGGACGAGTAATGACAATAAAAAACAAACTATCTTTCTCATTCCCTTCTCTTCTGCTGTTTCTTATCTGAACCTTTCTTTAGTCTGAAAGACCCTTATTTCTTACCCCAATTGCTCAATGTCACGCTCTGCATTTTCATGGCGTCTTTCCAATAGTCGGTAGAAAACATATTGTTTGTTTGCGACTTGCCGTCCTCATAGTCGTAATCATACCACGGCATGAAATAGAGGAACTTGGCACCGGCGTTCCACATCTCTGAGATGGATGCCATTTGCTTATTGTCGGAAGTGTTGTTGCCGCACTCAGCAAGCGTTATCATCTTTGAGGGATAAAGGCTTGTGAGTCCGTCGTATTGTGACTTTAGCTCAGTTGCGGTCGAGCCATAGCAGTCGCAACCAACCATGTCCACCAAGTCGTCTCCTGGGTAATAGCTTTCATCGCTGTCGTTGGTCGATGTCTTGGCTGTGCCTGTCCATATCCAAATGAGATTGTGGATGCCACGCTCCTCAAAATAGTCCTTCATGGTCTTCCACAGTTTCTTGTATGTTTCACCGCCTTTGGTTCCCCACCAGAACCACGCTTTCGGTGTCCAGCCTTGGTTGTTGAGCATGTTGCCTGCCGCCTCATGGAACGGTCGCCACAATGCCACCACCCCGGCATCTTGAAGCTTGAGGATGTTTGTTGCCACCTTGTCCATCTGGTCCCAGAACCACTTGTACTCCCAAGTGCCTTCCTTCCAAATGTTGTCCATGTCCCAAGTGGTTTTGTCTGGCGAGTCTGTCAGGTTGTCGAGATTGCCGTTGTTGCAGTCTTCCTCATTCGCTGGCACGTAGAAGTGCCACATGAGCGAGACCACGCCACCTTTCTTTGCCCAATCGGTGACGGGACTGATGTCGGAATAGTTAATCCAGTTGCCATCATAGGGTATCTGGATATAGTCGTAGCAGTTGATGGCAGGATAAGTGCCTGTTGCCTTCTTCACGCTCTCGGCTCCGGTGGTGTTCCAGCTCACCTTTGCCATTGCGGCAGTAATGATTTTCTTGCCATAATAATATTTCATATAGGCATAGAGAATCTTCGTGGCATCGCTCGCGTTCTTGTCGGCGAGTTGCAAACCGTCGATGTCCACCGTGACGTTATCGTCATCAGCGAACTTGAAAACGACCTTGTCGATGTCGCTGTTTACGGTTTCCGTAAGGGGTTCATCGCTGCCGAGCAAATCGGTATACACGTATGTCTTGCTCTGGTCGTGGGCAATTTTCACTATCTCCGCACAAGAGTATTTGTCCACTGTCGCGCCATCCTTGTAATACACGAATACTGAATCGTTGTCTGTTTGTGCCGTCATGGGGAGTGAGGCGGCAAGGGCTATGCCCAGGGTGAAAGAAGCGAGCATGTGGTTCATGGTATGTCTCATAATAGCTTGTTATTTCTTGTTTATCTTAATGGAAGTTCTTGACACCTTGACAATGTACACGCCACGTTGGAGATTGGCGAGCGACACCACCGTATCACCGTTGGCAACATGGATCTCCGCCCTTGCTGCGGTGCCATTGACGGCGAAGACCTTCACCTTACCCGATTCTACCCCATGAAACACGAGGTTGTCGCCATTGCGCGAGAAGCCAGACGAGGTTTTCACGCTGCCTATGCCAGTGGCATTGCCGAAGCTGTACTCGCTGACATCATGGAGGTTGTAGGTGGCGGTAGCCGCGTCGGTGGCGACATTCAGTTTGCCGTCGCCCATGCTAACCACTGGTTTCTCGTTGAGTACGAACGAGTGAACCGTGCCGTCCTTCATCTTGAGGTTCAACGCCTCGTCGGAAGCCGAGGCCGAGGCGAAAACGCCAAGGGCCACAAGCAATGTCATTAATAATTTCTTCATACGTTTAAAGTTGTTTGTTTATATTTGTAAGTTTGTTGGTTCTCTTTTCTGGTGTGTTGCCTATCTTCCAAGATCACAAAAGTACGACTATAATGTCATTTTGTCCAAATGATAGCTACCGTGTTGTATCTGACACTGAACCTTATAAGGCTTGTTGATGGTTCAAAGTCAGACACTCAGTCATTATTTCTGAATGGCAGCTTAATCTATCTCGCATTGACGGTAGACGGTCGTTTACCATGTGTCAAGAAGGATCCTTGCAACCTGACTAAAGGAGGAGGGGCAAAGCCCTGTCACGAGGGGAAGCCCCTCCTTCCACGTCTATTCGACGATTCCTGTCATTATGTTGTTATATTTTTAAGGTATCGCCACTATCTTGGTCACCTTCAGCTGGTCGCCCTGGATGGTGAAGAGTCTGCCCCAGCCATCAGCCTCGCCGGTGAAGTAAGCTATCTGAGATGCCGTGAGCGTGAACTCCACATAAGGCTGGCCGTCGTAGTCTTCAAGATAGAAGGTGTTGCCCCAGCTGTAGTCGTTGATTTGCGCCTTGCCGCCAATCGTCGGGTCTACATACATACGGAACTTCGACTTGCCTGCCGTCCATGTGTATTTCGACACATCGGCGCTACCAGTCTTCATCACGTAGAAGCGGCCATCGTCGCCCCATGTCAGCGTGAGTGGCAAGTTGACCTTGGTTGTGCCGTCGTCTGTGCGGACGAGGTTGCCGGAGAGGTCTATCTCGTTGGGAACCACCGTTATCTTGCCCACGTTGTAGCTGCCGCCATCGGAAGTCGTGAGAATGAGGTTATACTCGCCTGCCTCAACGCTTGAAGGAATAACGAATGTCATCTTGGTGTCGGTGCGCTCTGTTATCTTCGTCACCTTTGTCGAGCCAATGTAGATTGCCTCCACGCTGTTATAGTTGGAACCTTCTATCGTCACGCTCTTGCCAGGGTTGCCGGTTGGGGCGTTGGTCATGGTCGGATCGGTTGAAGGACGTATCACGAGTGTTTTGTTCTCCACCTTGACACCATTCTTCTGTGTCATCACGAAACCTGTGCCAGCCGCGCCTGAAGGCACTGTGACGACAATGGCTTGTGAGGTAATCCTCATGTCCTTGGCCTCAACGGTCTGACTGGTCGGGAAGGTTATCGATGCCACAAGGTCGAGGTCTGTGCCACGAATCACGAGACGTTCGCCTGCCATGAGCGACTGGGGTGACACGGCTGAGATCGTGGCTGCTTTCACTGCGCATGCCACTGGGATCTGCTTGCCATTGGCGAGAGTCATCATCACGTTGCCGCCTTGCGCGGTCTCTGGCACGATGACCTTCAACTCTGACTCGCCCCTAGCGGAGATCTCCGCGTCTACTGTGAGTTCGGATGTCGGGAACGCTACGGCTATTACCAAGTCGAGGTCATTACCGCTTATTGTCAGCGTGGCACCGTTCTTCACTGGCGTTGGCGTGGCCTTGAGGTTGGTTGGCACAACGGTCTCAATGCTTCCTGCCGGGACACCAAGGCCCGACTTCAAGAGCAGTGTCACCTCTCCGTCGGTAGCCACTTCGGGCAGGGCGAACGCTATCTCTTCATTGCTGTACTTGGTGAAATCTTCTGCCTTGACAGTGGCGCCATTAAGATAAACGGCTTGCACGAGTTGCAACATGGAACCCTTTATCGTTACGGTCTGGCCTGTCTTTACCTTGGCCGGGGTGAGGCTTTCCACTGTAGCGCCTTTCACGTCGAGCGCGACTTCAGACTCAAGTTCGGAAGGCTCTTCGGCGAGGTCTGTGACCTTGATGTTGCCCGTGCACGCCGTCTCGGGGATGCGCACCACGATGGTGTAACGGTCACGCGAAACGAAATCCTTTTCCTTCACGGTGTCGTTGTCGGCGAATATCACGCCATGCATCAGGTTGAGGTAGTCGCCCTTGATCGTGAGCTCATCGCCGGGCTTACCTGAGAGGTTGCCCTCCGTGCCCACGTAGAACTTGTCCATCTTTACGTCCTCTCTATACGTGACAGGCGTGACGGTGCGTATCTCACCGCCTTTCTGTGTCTTCAACACCACTATGCCAGTGTCGCATTTCTCGGCTGGCACCTGGATGGATATCTTGCTGTGCTCGCCTTGCTCCAACACGTCGATTGACGTGATGGGGTCTGCGCCCGGGAGGTCTATCTCGCTAATCTGGTCGAGATGCGAGCCGTAGAAGAACAATGTTCCGCCACGCAACACTGGGCAAGGGCCGAAAGCCTGCACCTTGACATCCGAGCCATACTGGTCGGTGTTGAGGTTCTCGTTGTCGCAGGCCGTCAGTGAGAGCCCGAGAAGGGCTATCACCGCAAGCATGAATATATTGAAATTCTTTTTCATGGTTTCAATGTTTTTGTTGGTTTACTTGATTGCCACCGCACGGATGTTGTCAATCTTGATGATAGGCTTGCAGGTCTTGCCCGTGACGCCACCACCCACTACGAACAGCTCCAGTCCGGCAAACGATTTGGCAGAGATGAGATTTTTGGCTATCACGCCGCTGATGCCATACTTGAAGTCGGTTATAGGTATGGTCACTGTCACCCACTTGCCACCTGTGTCGTAGCTGCCCGTGTCTTCCCATGGACACCAGAGGGCGCGAGGCAAATTGTCGTTCTGGAAATACTGGGTATTGCTGCCTGGCACGTCGTTGCCGTAAACGTCCTTGCCTGCTCCCGAGAGCGTGACATCGGTCAGCGCGCTGGGTATGATCTGCAATGAAAGGTTCGACCAAGGGTTGGTCGATGGTATGCAGACCTCAAACTTGATGGCCATCTTCTCATAGTTGGTGAAATCCACGAGCTCGTTGAGGGGTTCGCTCTTTCCCTTGACATAGGACACTGGCGTGGTCCACTCGCCCGGCCAATACTCAAACGAGAACGTGCCTTCCGACCATGTGTCGTTCTCAAGGGCTGTCGTGCCGTCGCCCAGCTGCAGGTAGTTGCCTGTCAACGAGGTCTCGTCCGACTTGATGGTAGACTCGTGCCATCCGTGGTTGCCAAGGCCTGTCAAGCCGTCGAAGTCGAAGAGGATGCCGCGGCTCTCAAGGTAATGGAACTTCGACTTTGTCGTGCCATAGATTGTGGTGACGGTCATCGGGCCTTCCACCGTGCATTCAGGCAGTGTGAACGACAGGGTGCTGCGGGTTTTCTTGGTGAAGTTCTTTACCACTTGTCCGTCTGGCAAGGTCACGGTGATGGGCTTCGACGGGTCGTCGATGAAATAGTTTCCGCTGAGGGTCACCTCGTCGCCAGCATTGGCATACTCGCACGACATCTCGTCGACTACCGGGGCGGGAACGATGACGTGGAAGTCGTAGGTCACGGTATCATTGCTCTGGGTGATCATGTATATCTTGTCGGTTACCTTTTCGGGAATGTCTTTTGGCACGTCCACGAGCAAGGTGTTGTCGGTGATATAACTGGTGTTGAGCACTGCCTCCTGGTCGTTGAACAGCATCTTGTTGATGCTCGTCAGGTTCTTGCCCACGATGCAGATTACATTCGAAGGGCTGGAGGCGGTGATAAGGCTGTCCTTTGACGCGACATTGGCAGGACGGATATAATAGATGGTCGGAGAACCGCTTGTCAGCTCGAACTTGTCGGGCTCGTCCTCACACGACTGCATGGTGAGGCCGGCAAAGGCGGCTATCGCTACCAACGTTAGGCTGTGGAATATGTTATTGCGTTTCATGTGATTGTCTCGTTATATTATTAGAATGTGATGTCACTTAAATCATAGTCGACGGGTGCCTCCATCAACAACGGGTTGAAAGTGATGTCTGATGACGGCAAAGGCAGGGTGAAGCTGCGGTCGGTGACGTTGGGTGCCCCCACGGCATCGTTGTAATCCAGGCCCGCCGGAACTGACCATATGCCGTTCTCGTAGTAGTTCTTGTAAAGCTCGTTGAGCTTGTCCTTGTTGTTATAGGCGTTCCTGCGCTGTGACTTCAACTCGTTGATGGCTCCCTCTGGGTCGTAATAGTAGCGGCGGACGAAGTCGTACCAGCGGTCACCCTCGCATGCGAGCTCTAGGCGACGCTCATTCCATACATCCTCCCAAGTGATTGACGATGGATCCTTGTCGTAGCTCTTCACCGAGCGGTGACGCACCTGATAGAAGAGGTTACAAGCCTTCGGGTCGCTCGTCGAGCCGTTGTTGCCAATCTTTGCCTCGCAATAGATGAGGTAAACGTCGGCAAGGCGCAGGATGTGGGTATAGAGGGCTGATGTCTGCTTTGAGGCGGCGATATTAAAATATTTCAAGTGGTCGGCATTGTCGCCATAGAGGTGCTTGACCTCTGCCGCGCCGGTGGGGTTGTCGAGTTCGCCCGGTGACTTGTGGTCGGCATAACCGTTGTACAAGAACTTGAGATAGTCGAAACCGCCACAGTCGGTATAGAAATAATCATACTTGTCGCCAGGGAGCATGAAGGTGGCCTTGCGGCGGTCGTCAACATTCATTCGGTTGCTGCTGAGGGCATTCTCGCCGAAGGCGTCCTGCAGGTCCACGGAAGGGCCGTTCCACTCTCCCCAACAGTCGCCATACTCGTCAAATCCCTTTATGGCGAGGTCGCTCTGCAAGGAGTTCTGCATTGTCCAGTTGCCCTGTGTGCTCCATGCCCATGATATCATGTTCTCGGCGCACACGTTGTGGTCGCCACGGAAGAGGTCTGAGTAAACTGGCTCCAATGAGCGTCCGCTGTTCTCGATGACGTCGAGCGCGAGCTCCGCGGCCTTGTCGAGGTCTGCCTGGTTGCGCTGGTGGGCGGTGCAGGTGATGTAGCTGTATGAGCCTGTGTTGTATTTGGTGTTCTCCTCCGAGAAGCCCGACTTCGTGAGATAAACCTTGGCGAGCAATGCCTTGGCGCAATATTTGTCGAGGCGGCCCTTGCCTGTGGCGTCGCTTTCTGGCAGGAGGGTGATAGCTTCCTCAAGCAATTTCACTATGTAGTCGTAGACGTTGCTGATCTTGGCCTTGTGCACGTCGTTGGCTTTCTGCTGGTTTATGATGTCGATGGCGTTGTGGATGATTGGCACGCTTCCAAACGAGCGGACGAGATAGAAGTAGGCGAAGGCTTTCCACGCGAGGGCCTCGCCCATGCAGTTTTTCTTCACGTCCTCGGGGGCCTCTGTGGAGTTCTTCAGGTTGTCGTACACCGTCGCGGCATGGGTGTTCTCCGACCAGAGCGACGCGCTCATGTTTGCCAGGTCAGTGTCCGAGCCGTTGAGGGTGAACATGAGGTATGGGGACGCGCCCATATAGTAGTTGCCGGAGAGCACCTCGCCCACCTTGAAGAATCCACGCTGGAAGTCGTACCACGGTGAGTTGTAGAGGTAGTTGACGCCTGCGCGGCACTGCTCTGCGGTCTTATAATAGTTTGACGTGTTGATGGCGTCTTCTGTCGGACAGTCGAGATAATTATCACAAGAAGAGAATGTGATAACCGACAAGATGGCTGCACACGCTACGGTCTTGATATTTGTGAGTTTCATGATTCTGCTGTGTTTTAGAATGTAACGTTAAGTCCGAAAGAATAAACGGTTGGTGATGGGTAACGACCGTTGTCGAGACCATATACATAGCCGTTGGCGTCGGATGTCGAGGCGCCTACCTCCGGGTCGTAGCCCTTGTAGCCCGTGATGGTGAAGAGGTTCTGGATGTTGCAATACATGCGCAGGTTCTCCAGGCCTATGTGCTTGATCCATGTCTTCGGGAAGGTGTAGCCCAATGTGATGTTCTTCACTCTCAGGTAGCTGCCGTCCTCTACGTACCTGTCGCTCACGCGTGCGTTGTCGTTAGGGTCGTTGAGGCGCGCTGCGGGGATGGATGTGGGGTTGACCACCTGAACGTTGTCTATGTCGTCATACCAGTGGTAAACAAGGCCTGAGTTGTGGCCCTTGTAGCCGTTGGTGTAGTCCTTGTTGGGGTCGATGGCCGTGATTGTCGAGCGGTCTTTCACCGTGGCGGCCTGGTTCGCCCACACCGACTTCATGTTGTCGAGCTTCATGCGGAGGTAGTTGAACACCTTGTTGCCAACGGAACCGTTGAGGAAGATGGTAAGGTCGAAATCCTTGTAGCGGAAGGTGTTGGTCCAACCGAAGGTGTACTTAGGCATCGGGTTGCCGATATAGGTGCGGTCGTTCTCGTCGATCTTGCCGTCGGGCTTGCCGTTAGGACCTGAGATGTCCTTGTATTTCACGTCGCCCACCCACACGGTGTTGTAGTGGTCGTAGCTGTCTGAGCCGTTATACGACACTGGCTTGGGCGATTTCTCTATGTCCTCGTAAGAGGTGTACACGCCGTCGGTCACATATCCGTAGAACTGGAACAGGGGCTGGCCTACGTCGCTCTTGCTTACCACGTCGCTCCACTGGCCGGTGCCGAGGATGGCGGCGTTCGAGGTGCCTGAGAGGCTGGTGAGCTTGTTCTTGTTCCATGAGATCTCAAACTGTGAGTCCCAGGAGAAGTTCTTTGTGGTGATGGGGTGAGCCGAGAGGGAGATCTCAAGACCCTTGTTCTCTATGGAGCCGAAGTTGCCGTAAGGCGCGGCGAGGGCTGAGCTCACGTTGCCCGATGTTCCCATATATGAGGGGAGCTGCATGGGCATGAGCATGTCGTTGGACACTTTCTTGTATATGTCGACGGTGAGGCTTATCTTGTCGTTGAGCAAGCCGAGGTCGAGACCGATGTTGGTCTGCTCTTGCTTCTCCCAGTGCACGTCGAGGTTGGCGATGCGCAATGGGCGGTATGAGGTGCCGAGGCCGGTGCCTATCGATTGCATGTCCGACGACCACTTGCCGCCGCCGATGTTCGAGTTACCTGTCTGACCCCAGCCAAGGCGCAACTTACCGTTGGTGAGCCATTTGCCCACGAGTTGTTGAACGAACTTCTCGTTTGAGAAACGCCATGCGCCTGCCACGGAGTGGAACGAGCCCCAGCGGTGGTCGGGACCGAAGTTGGAGCTTCCGTCGCGACGGAAGGTGTAGGTGAGGAGGTAACGGTCATCATAGTTGTAGGTCTCACGGGTGAAGAACGACGCCATGGCGGATGTGCCGAAACCGTTGTTTATCTTGAATGAGGTGGCGTCACCGAGCGATGGGTTGTGGATGGCGTTGGAGGGCAGGCCTTCAGCCTCTGTACGGGCATTGTCCCACTTGCTCTTCCAGCACTCCTGACCTATCATTGCCGTGAAGCTGTGCTTGTCTATGTTGCCGGTATAGGTGAGGTAGTTCTTGAACTGGATGAAAGAGCCTGTCGACTTCTGGATGGAGTTGCTGTTCATGGTTCTTGTCCAGTTGCCAAGCGACACGGTGGGCTTGAACACCTCGGCGCGGTCCCAGTTGAACGAATAGCCTATCTCGGTGTGCCACACGAGGTTCTTGATGGGTGTCACCTCGGCAAACACGTTGCCGGTGAGCAGGTTCTGCTTATAGAGGATATCGTCCATGAGGGCGAGTGCCACGGGGTTGGGGTTGGTGACTCCCTGTTGTGAGATGGACGTGTAGTTGCCGTCAATGTCGTAGATTGGAATGTCGGGCTTGGAGGTGAGGGCGTAGGTTATCACGCCGTCTTCCTGGTCGGCCTTCAGCAGGCGCTGGTCGGTGTTGCTGTATGTGGCACTCAGGCCGAGCTTCAGCCATGACTTCAACTGTGAGTCGAGGTTGACACGTGCGCCATAGCGTTTAAACTCTGAGCCTATGATGGTACCGTCCTGGTCCATGTAGTTTCCCGACACGTAATATTTCACTTTGTCTGTGCCACCCTGCGCGCTCACCTGGTGCTGGTGCTGCAAGGCTGTGCGGAAGATGGCGTCTTGCCAGTTGGTTCCCTTGCCAAGCACGGAGGGATCGCTGAAATGGTCTTCCCCGGTCACGAGGCCTTGCGCTGCCATGTCATTATAGTATTCTGCAAACTCGCGGAGGTTGAGCATCTTTATTCGCTTTGTCTGGCGCTGGGCTGCAACCATGCCGTCGTAAGTGAACTTGGCTTCGCCTGCCTTGCCTCGCTTCGTGGTGATGAGCACAACACCGTTGGCTCCTTGCGCGCCATAGATGGCTGTGGCTGAGGCATCTTTAAGCACCTCCATGCTCACGATGTCAGAAGGGTTGAGGGACGAGAGGGGGGAGACGGTAGACACGGCGCCGTTGCCAAGGGCATCGCCCAAGCCTACGGATGAGCCCGACGTGTTGGAGTTGTTCCATATCACGCCGTCCACCACATACAATGGCTCGGCACCGGCGTTGATGGTGGCTTGGCCACGCACGCGTATTGAGGTGGAGGATCCAGGGGCACCGGAGGTTGCCATGGAGGTCACGCCTGCCACACGGCCGCCGAGCGATTGGTCGATGTTGGTTATGATGGAACCCTTGAGCTGCTTCTCGTCCATCGAGCCTGTGGCTCCGGCGAGGTCGCTTTTCTTCATCGTTCCATAACCCACTACCACAACCTCGGAAAGGGTCTTGTTGTCTTCGTGAATGACTATGCTTACGCTGGCCTTGCCGTCAACGTTCACGGTCTGCGTCACATAGCCGATGTAAGAAACCACGATTTCCTTCATGCCCTTGGGGACGCTGATGCTGAAGTTACCGTCCAAGTCGGTAACGCTTCCCGCACCGCTAACGCCCTTCACGGTCACTGTAGCGCCGATGATGGGTTCTCCGGTATCGTCTTTCACGTTACCGGTCACCTTCGTCTGCGCGAATGATAGGCTCGTGAGCATAAGAGCCAAAAAGAGCATCACTACTTTTTTCATAAGGTGATTGATTTAAAAGTTTTGTTTTAAATTTAATATAATGTATATAGTATCATCACTCCACGGAGTCTTGATAGTTGTTCGTTCTCATGGTTTTTGCGAGATAGCATTGCTATCTTTTATCGATTGCAAAGTTATTACAAAAGCTTGACACGAAATGACACTATGTTTTTCGTTAATGATACTATCTTGATATAAATCAAAATCACGCGACTTTAAAGGGTAATGATACTATATTGATAAGGTTAGAAGGATGGCTATAATAGCTTCAAATAGCTGTAGGAAAGCGGCTGCGCCAAGGCATTACGACAGTGCGATACCATGCGGTTTTTGACAGATTCTTATACTTTTTTGTCCTTTATGCTCATGCCTCTAAGATTCGCCTTGCGACAAATTTCTTGTGCAAAGGTATAAAAAATATTCAAATTACAAAGGTGTAGGCGTTTTATTCGTAACTTTGCACTACAATCCAACATTCATAAAAAACAATGCCATGACAAAGGTCTTCACGTCTTTCGACAACGACAACGACGCTCGGCGCGACGAGCTTATACGCACCATTGAGCACAGCGTGGAGCGGCTCACGCTCGGAGAACTGGAATCGCTCTACTACGACTTGGTGTCAAAAGACTATATCCGAAAATAACCCAAGCCGCCCAAATTCGTGTTATTCGTGGAATTCGTGAAATTCGTGGTTAAAAACAACGGGCTGCCATTTCGTTTTAACTTCGTGGATAAAAAAGAGATGACGTGTTGCTCCGTCGATGGCGGAATATTACAGGACAGGGGGTTAACCCCTATCCTGTTCAACGTTGCATGACGCACAGAGCCGGTAATGAT
>CAVKWN010000020.1:0-2065 GCA_963660075.1 Lachnospiraceae bacterium | reverse complement strand
GAGGAACACGCAGAAGGCGATGATGACGAAATCGAGAAGGGTCTGGATGAAGTTGCCGTAGTTTATCGTGGCGGCCGCCATCTTCTCCACACCGGGTATCTCCACGGTGGGCAACGTGAACTTCAGGTCGGAGAAATTAACGCCACCGATGAGCCAACCTATAGGCGGCATGATGATGTCGTCGACGATGCTGCTCACTATCTTGCCAAACGCGCCGCCAATGATCACACCCACTGCCATGTCTACGGCATTGCCCTTGACGGCAAACTCCTTAAACTCTTTGATAAACTTTCCCATAATTGTTTTATTATTAAATAATGTGTAATGCTTGCCATGCCACGGCGGTTTGTCATGTCGGCGTTGCACTAACGCACATTCACGCTCCGCCAGCTATGTTTCATTGCTTTCTGTCTCTCTTTTTAATATATTTAATACTCTATTCGTCTGCAAAATTAAAAAAAACTTTGTATCTTTGCACACGTTAAAGGGGAATTTTCGGGGATGTTTATCAGCGCACAAACAATGCCGCGGCTTCTCCTTGCAGAACAAAAGCGTTCAAACAACTGAAAGTTATATTTTTAACAACTATAAAACACAAGTAAAATGGCAAATGTTAAAGTAGCTATTAATGGTTTCGGTCGTATCGGCCGTCTCGCATTCCGTCAGATGTTCGAGGCCGAGGGTTACGAAGTGGTCGCTATCAACGACTTGACTTCTCCTAAGATGTTGGCTCACCTCCTGAAGTACGACACTGCTCAGGGCGGTTTCGCTGGCAAGTACGGCGAGGGCAAGCACACTGTTGAGGCAACAGACAACTCTATCATCGTTGATGGCAAGGAGATCACTATCTACGCTAAGCCAAACGCTGCTGAGCTCCCTTGGGGTGAAATCGGCGTTGACGTTGTTCTCGAGTGCACTGGTTTCTATACTTCTAAGGAGAAGGCTTCTGCTCACATCGCTGCAGGTGCCAAGAAGGTTGTTATCTCTGCTCCTGCAGGTAAGGACCTCCCAACTATCGTTTACAACACCAACCACAAGACTCTGACTCCTGCCGACACAGTGATCTCTGCAGCTTCTTGCACAACAAACTGCTTGGCTCCTATGGCTGACACTCTGAACAAGTACGCTGCCATCCAGTCTGGTATCATGTCTACTATCCACGCTTACACTGGCGACCAGATGATTCTCGACGGTCCTCAGCGCAAGGGTGACCTCCGTCGTTCACGTGCAGGTGCTCAGAACATCGTTCCTAACTCTACAGGTGCTGCCAAGGCTATCGGCCTCGTTATCCCTGAGTTGAACGGTAAGCTCATCGGTTCTGCACAGCGCGTTCCTACTCCTACAGGTTCTACAACTATCCTCGTCGCTGTTGTTAAGGGCAAGGACGTTACTGTTGAGGGCATCAACGCTGCCATGAAGGCTGCTGCCACAGAGAGCTTCGGCTACAACGAGGATCCTATCGTTTCTTCTGACATCATAGGCATGAAGTTCGGTTCTCTCTTCGACGCTACTCAGACAATGGTTAGCCAGATCGACGAGGACACTTACCAGGTGCAGGTTGTCTCTTGGTACGACAATGAGAACTCTTACACTTCTCAGATGGTTCGTACAATCAAGTACTTCGCTGAGCTGAAGTAATACCACAGACACACATAATCAATCATTAGATATGTGGAGCCGTCCAGTTGAGCACTGGACGGCTTTTTTTTTGCTCACTTTCGGCCCCTGTAGGGGTCACATATTCAAGGATAGGGGCTTGCCCCCATTCACGATCTATAGTACATTACATTGCCCCTGTAGGGGGCGCATAATTCATTGTAGGTATTGAAACTTACATCCTCTACTCTATCTTCACACGGATTTAAAAGATTTAAAAGATAGCTACGGCGCAAGCGCCTACGCGACGATTAACGGCCGACGTGCAGGGGCGGGTAGGGATGGTTAGGCCTCGTCCACGTCCCGAATGGCGAAACACGTAGGTTATCAAGCAGAGTAAAGAAGAAAAGGAAAGTTGTCGAATTGCATGGTATGCGTAATCGGCGAAGCCGACATCTTTAAAATCTTT
>CAVKWN010000019.1:28721-41380 GCA_963660075.1 Lachnospiraceae bacterium | reverse complement strand
GCGGATTATAAAGAATTTTTAGTAACTTTGTACGCTGATTAGCATCATTCAAGAACACATGAACATTATCGACATACTGAGCGACACAAGCCGACAGAAAGGCATCTCCATCGAGGTCTTGCCGCCCCTCAAGGGCAACGGCACGGAAGCCCTATTCCGCAACCTCGACATGGTGAGGGATTTTTGCCCAAACTATATCAACATCACCACCCACCACTCTGAATACGTTTACCGCGAGACCGCCGACGGGCAATACGAGCGGCTGAGGATAAGGCGCAGGCCTGGCACCATAGCCGTGGCGGCAGCCATACAGCAACGCTACGACACACCGGTGGTGCCACACGTCATCTGCTCGGGAGCCACGAAGGAGGACATAGAGTATGAGCTCATCGACATGCAGTTTCTCGGCATCAACAACGTGTTGCTGCTGCGTGGCGACAAGGCGAAAGACGACAAGATGTTCACGCCCACAAACGGGGGATGGGCGCATACCACGGAGCTTGCCGCACAGGTAAACCAATTCAACGAGGGATTCTTCGTGGACGGCTCGCCGATAAAGCACCCGGGAGAGAAATTCCACTACGGCGTGGCGGCATACCCCGAGAAGCACGAGGAAGCGCCAAACTTGGAGATGGACATGAAGCACCTGAAAGAGAAACAAGACTTGGGAGCGAAGTATGCCGTGACGCAACTGTTCTACGACAACAAGAAATATTTCGATTTCGTGGCCAAGGCGAGGGCAATGGGCATCACCATCCCCATCATACCCGGCATCAAGCCCCTGGCAAAGTTGACACAAGTGACACAAGTGCCCAAGACCTTCCATTGCGACATGCCACAAGAGCTCGCCAAGGAAGCCTTGAAATGCGCGAGCGACGAGGAAGCGCGGCAGCTCGGCATAGAATGGGCGGTGAGCCAATGCAAGGAACTGTACGCCAATGGCGTGAAAGACATACATTTCTATACCGTCTCCGCGTTCAAGAGCATGCCCGACATCCTGAGGCAGATACTGTAAACAAAGAAACACAAGACATAGCCGTGAATTTCAACAAGGTCATAGGCCAGGAAGAGGCAAAGCAACGACTTCGCCAACTCGTAGACGAGGAGCGCATACCCCACGCGCTCATGTTCACGGGACCCACGGGGTGTGGCAAGATGGCTCTCGCCCTTGCCTTCGCGTCGTTCCTTCTTGGCGAGAGATGGGATGGCAAGGCGATGCTCGAAAGCAACGCAGCCATAGCCAACGCCGAGGCGATGCTCGCCAAATGGCAACACCCCGACCTTCACTTCTCCTTCCCCACCGTAAAGCCGAAAGGCAGCGACGCGAAGGTGACAAGCGACGACTATGCCAAGGAATGGAGGCAGATGCTTGCCGACGACCCTTACTTCTCGCTTGAGCAATGGATGACCATAATGAAGGCCGACAAGCAGCAAGCCGTGATATTCGAGGCGGAAAGCGACAGGCTGGCGAGGAAGCTCAACATGAAGTCGACGCTCAACGGATACAAGGTGAGCGTGATATGGCTGCCGGAGCGCATGAACCAGACTTGCTCCAACAAGATGCTGAAACTGCTGGAGGAGCCACCGCGGATGACGGTGTTCCTGCTTGTGAGCGAGCATCCCGAGCTGCTGCTTGAAACCATACGCAGCCGCGTGCAGACTTTCGCAGTGCCTCGTCTCGACAACGCTTCCATAGCCAACGCACTCACCACAAGGCGAGGCATCGAGCCGAACGACGCGGAGAGGATAGCGCACATGGCGATGGGCAATTGGCTCAAGGCCACGGAAGAGATAGACGCGGGCAACGAGAACAAGGAGTTTTTCAACATCTTCGTCGCGCTCATGCGCTTCGCGTTCAAGAAAGACGTGAGACAACTGAAGGCGTGGAGCAACACCGTGGCAGACTTCGGAAGGGAGAAACAGAAAAGGCTCATCGCCTACATGATGCAGATGGTGAGGGAGAATTTCATGTACAATTTCCATGACCCCGACCTGTGCTACATGACAAAGGAAGAGGAAGAGTTCGCAAAGAACTTCTCGCCGTACATCAACGAGCGCAACGTGATGCTGTTGCAACAAAGGCTGCAACAGATGACACGCGACATAGGACAGAACGCCAACGCGAAGATACAGTTTTTCAACCTTGCGCTTGAAACGACCATCTACTTAAGGAAATAAGGGAAACCGCAAATATACATTAAAAAAAACATCACTTCAGAATATACGATATGAGAGAATATAATATGTGCTCCGGATGTGGCCGGGGACTTTCGGCAAAAGGCGTAGGAAGGCAAGACAAGCAGCTCAACACCTACGACTGGCTTGAAGACGTGCCCGGGAACGCGGAGTCGACAGACCTCGTGGAGGTGCAATTCAAGAACACGAGGAAAGGCTACTACCACAACGTGAACAACCTCGACCTGCAAAAGGGCGACGTAGTGGCAGTGGAAGCCAACCCAGGCCACGACATTGGCGTGGTGACGCTCACGGGAAGGCTCGTGAGGTTGCAGATAAAGAAGGCCAACCTGAAGTCGGCAGACGACATAAAGCGCGTCTACCGCATAGCCAAGCCCGTGGACATGGAGAAATACAAGGAGGCGAAAAGCCGTGAGCACGGCACAATGATACAGAGCCGACAGATAGCCAAGAGCCTCGGCCTTCAAATGAAGATTGGCGACGTGGAATATCAAGGCGACTGCAACAAGGCCATTTTCTATTACATAGCCGACGAGCGCGTAGACTTCCGCAAACTCATCAAGGTGCTTGCCGAGACCTTTCACGTGCGCATAGAGATGAAACAGATTGGCGCGCGCCAAGAGGCTGGACGCATAGGAGGAACTGGCCCGTGCGGAAGGGAGCTGTGCTGCGCCACATGGATGAAAAACTTCTCAAGCGTCTCAACAAACGCGGCACGCATACAAGACATATCGCTTAACCCGCAAAAGCTTGCCGGAATGTGTGCCAAGCTGAAATGTTGTCTCAACTACGAGGTTGACGACTATCTTGAGGCGAGCCGCAAACTGCCAAGGAGAGACGTGACGCTCGTCACGCAAGACGCGGAATACCACCTCTTCAAGACCGACATCCTCGCAGGGCTCTGCACCTATTCCACCGACAAGAACCTGGGAGCCAACACGGAGACCATTACTGCCAAGCGAGCCTTGGAGATAATAGCGATGAACAAGCAGGGCGAGAAACCACTGTCGTTGTCGGAAGACAATAAGGCCAAGATGGAAAAGAAGCCTGTCGACTTGCTCGCTGATGCTGACGTGAGCCGATTCGACAAGGCCAAGAAAAAGAAAAAGAAGAAAAACAAGAGCAAGCAAGCACCAATGAGAAAGGCGCAAGACGGCACCACGCAGCAAGCATCGGCCAAGCCTAACCACAACAAGCAGGACGATGCCAAGCAAAAGGACAACAAGCCGAACGACGGCAAGTAAACGAAAGCGAAAAAAGGAAAAATGCGAAGATTAGCCTTTATCTCCATTTTCTTCCTGCTCTTGTCGTGCACGGGCAGAAAGGTATACGACACATACCACCACACCTTTATCTCAGGTTGGGACAGGGGTGAGGTGCTGTCGTATGATGTGCCAAGGATGAAAACGACAGCCAAATACAGCACCATGCTGGGGCTTAGGGTAAGCGACGGGTATCCTTTCCAATCGCTTACGCTGATAGTGGAGCAAACGGTTTATCCCAAAAAGACCACAAGAAGAGACACCCTTAACTGCCAAATCTACGACTCGCGGGGCACGATAAGGGGAAAGGGGATAAGCTATTTCCAATACCACTATCAGGTATCGCAAATGAACTTGCAAGAGGGCGACTCTCTCCACGTCACCGTGAGACACGACATGAGGAGGGAGATTATCCCTGGCATAGCCGACGTGGGCATTGAAATCTCACGTTAGACCATCATTGACATTACACACGATTTAAGTCCTGACGAGGTTTCTTCCCGCGTCGATTCTGAGGAAGATGAACAGCAGGAGCGTGAATCCCCAAAGCGACGAGCCACCATAACTGAAAAACGGCAACGGTATGCCTATCACAGGCGTAAGGCCAAGCACCATTCCAACATTGATGAACACGTGGAAAAGGAAAATGCTCGCCACGCAATAGCCATACACCCGCCCAAACTTGAACGGTTGTCGCTCAGCCAAATGAATCAACCTTAATATCAGAGCGAGGAAGAGCAACAACACGCTGGCTGACCCTAGGAAGCCTTCCTCCTCACCCACTGTGCAGAAGATGAAGTCGGTGTCTTGTTCCGGCACAAACTTCAACTTTGTCTGTGTGCCATTAAGAAAACCTTTGCCTTGAAGACCGCCCGAGCCGATGGCTATCTCGCTCTGGTGCACGTTGTAACCTGCGCCGGCAAGGTCTTCGTCCAATCCCAAGAGAACATTAATTCTGACGCGCTGGTGGGGTTCCATGACGTTGTTGAGAACGTAGTCGGCACTATAGAAAAAGATTATGCTGCCAACTGAGAACAAAGCAATCAAGAGATAGTGGAGTATTCGCGTGGACAATCCCTCATATACGAGGCAACCAATAAGAAAGACGCAGATGGCAAGCTGAACCCACACTATGTCGAACGGGATTACAAACTCGGAAAACAACAGCACAAGCAATGTCACGCCAACGCTAATGCCCAACAGCCGTAAGGCTAAACGCTTGTTGCGGGCGTAGATATATACCATTGACGAAGCGAATATCTGAACCAGCAACAACACCACAAACTTTCCAAGCGACGTTGGCGTACTCAAAAGGAGAACTTGCTCATACTTGATGCCAACCACGAAATAAACTACCATTGCAACCCCCGTAAACAGTATACTACCTGGCATTCCCTCGCGGTAGAGCATAAGGAAGAAAGCGAGGTAGACAAGGGCGGAACCCGTCTCTTTCTGGCCAATGATGAACAACATGGGCAAGAGCACTATTGCCATTGCCGTGAACATGTGCTTTGGCTTTTGCATGTCGAAGCCGAAGGTGCTCATCACCTTCGACACCGCCAATGCGGTGGCGAACTTCGCGAACTCGGCAGGCTGCAACCTCAGCGGGCCAAGCACTAACCAAGAGCGTGACCCCTTGATCTCGTGTGGGTTGAAGATGGTAAAGAACAACAGCAAAAGCAAAACAGCGTAGATGACATAGGCAAATGTGTCGTAAAAACGATCGTCGAGCATAAGCAGCACAAAGCCAAGGGCAAACGACGTGCATATCCACACAATCTGCATGCCCGAACGCGTGGACAGACTGAAGATGTCTGTCTCTCCATACGTGTAACTGGCACCGCACACGCTTATCCATCCAAAGATGAGTAGCGCGATGTATATGCCCACCGTCCACCAGTCTAAGCTTTTCCAGATGCCTGGCTGTCGTTTATCGTTCTGAGTCTCCATAAGATATCCTGCGATTCTGCATTTCCTCGGCAAGCTTCTCGCCCGAGGGACTGAGCTTGCCCATGATATACTGTTCCATCAAAACCTTTCCAATAGGAACGCCAAAGTCGGCACCCCAACCACCATTCTCCACGTAGACGGCAATGGCAATCTTTGGGTTGTCCATGGGGGCGAAACCCATGAACACGGAATGGTCGTGGCCACGGTTTTGCGCCGTTCCCGTCTTGCCGCAAGCGGCGAAAGGCAATGAAGATAGCATCTTACAAGTGCCGCCCATGGCAGAAGAACGCATACCGGCGACGATGTAGTCGTAAGCGCGGCGTTGGGCCTTGGTGTAATGGCGACGGGTGAACATTGTGTCAATGGGCTCTCCCTTAATCTTCTTCACCACGTGAGGCACGTAATAATAACCACGGTTGGCTATCGTGGCACCCAAGTTGGCAATCTGCAACGGTGTGAGGTTGACCTCTCCCTGTCCTATGCTTATGCTTATGATGGTCAAGCCGTTCCAAGAGCCTCGATATGCCTTGTCGTAGAACGTGGCGTTAGGTATCAAGCCGCGTTTCTCACCAGGCAGGTCAATGCCAAGACGATAGCCGAAGCCCATGGACACCATGTAGTCGCGCCATGTGTTCATAGCGTCATCCACATTCTTGTACTTAGCACGGTTGCTCATCATGTTTAACAATCCCCAACAGAAGAAAGCGTTGCACGAGGTGCTGATTGCCGGCACAAGGCTCAGCGGGGCAGCATGGCCATGACAACCCACGTGAAGGCCCTTATAGTAGAATCCCCTGTGGCAAGGATATTGCGTGGCAGGCGAAATGATACCCTCAGAGAGGAAGGTTAGTCCCTGCGTCGTCTTGAAGGTTGAGCCTGGAGGATATTGACCCATGATGGCACGGTTGAGCAAAGGCTTATGTGGATCACGCGTGAGGAACTTATGATACTTGTTGCGGCTCTTGGTGCCAAACAGCCGTGGGTCATAGGTCGGCGACGACACCATGCAAAGAATTTGGCCAGTGGAAGGCTCGATGGCGACTATGGCACCTATCTTTCCTCTCATCATGCGCTCGCCAAGAGCTTGGAGATTAATGTCAAGACCAAGGGTCAAGTCCTTGCCTGGCACAGGTCGATGGTCGAATTTGCCTTTTTGGTAATGTCCCTGCACGCGTCCGTGCGCGTCGCGGAGAAGAACCTGTACGCCCTTTATGCCACGCAACTCTTTCTCGTAGCTTCGCTCCACGCCCAATTTGCCAATGTAATCGCCTGGCTGATAATAAGTGTCATCCTCTATGTCGCCTTGCGACACCTCCGACACCTTGCCAAGGATATGGGCACCATAAGGGTACATATATTGACGAATGGCTCGCTTCTGGATATAAAAACCAGGGAACCTAAACATCTTCTCATGAAACACGCTGAAGTTCTTGTCATCGACTTGAGACATGAAGAGTTGTTGGGTGAAGCGAGAGTATCCAGGATTCTTGTTTGGGTCCTTGATGTCGTTCATCCTCTTGATAAACTCTTCCTTGGTAATGCCCAAGGTCTGGCAGAAGTCCAATGTGTCAATATGCCCGCGTTCCTCGTTCATCACCACCATGATGTCGTAGGAAGGCTGGTTGAAGACAAGCAGCTTTCCGTTCCGGTCGCGTATGATGCCACGGCTGGGGTACTCCACCTTCTTCAAGAAGGCGTTTGAGTCGGCACTCTTGCGATAGTCGTCGCTCATCACCTGAAGCACGAAAAGACGCACGACATAGAGCAACACTATAGAAACGGCGATGCCGCCGATTACCCTTTTCCTATTCTCAAGACTGAAATCCTTCATCAGACCTTCCTCCCCACTAAGCTTACGCTAAAAGCGTCTCAAATTGTCGATAACCAGCACCAGAAGAAGCGTCAACAACACGCTTGTGCCCGTGTTCAACGACCACTGAATCCAATTGAAAAAAGTGAACGACTCCAACGTGAAGAAGGCAAGGCAATAAACAAGTGTCAGAACCAACGCGAACAACGTGAACTTGCCCAGCCCAAACGCCAGAATCGAGGGAAGCACCTCGTCGTCGTCGCCACGTTGTATAAAGAGCTCAAGCAAATAAGGTTGCACGGCTGCCACCAATGTCATTGACGCCGCGGCAACACCAGGGGTATTAGAGAATACATCTATGCTCAGACCCAAGAGGAAACTCCATACGAGCATGGCCCATTTAGGCGTGCCACGCCTGAAGGATATCGCGAAATAGACATACAGCAAAGGTGTGGCCACGCCAAAGAGGTGGACATGGTTCAGCACCAACGCCTGAACAAGCATCAGCCCAAAGAAAAGCAGCAAACGTTTCAGGAAATCTATATTCATCCTTTTACCTCTTCCTCCTATTCTACTTTTACTTAACTACTACCTTTACTTACAAGCAACTCCGTCTTCTTCGTAATTCACGTCACTTGTCAACGTTGGTCTTCAGCGAGTCTTGCGCTGCACGCAACACTTCGAGGCGTTCCAAGACCGGAGCGTTGTCTATGACACACACGTCACGGAGACGCGAGAAGTCGGTAGCCAACTTCACTTGAAGGCGATATGACACGCCATCAATCGAATTATAAACATGGAGAATTTTCCCCACCAATATGCCAGCCGGGAAAACAGAAGAGTAACCGCTCGTCTCAACGTTGTCGTACAACTTGAAGCGTGCATGGCGCGGCACCTCTTCTACATAGGCCTTTTGCGGGTCGCCACCCATCCAATGAAGATACCCGAAATAGTCTCTTCCCTGAATGCGACAACTAATGTTCGACTTCGTATTGATGACGGGAATCACTATTGAATAATGTGGCGACGTGAGGTAAACTATACCTACCACGCCACTTCCGCAAGCCACACCCATGTCGGCTTTCACACCATCGAGCGAGCCCTTGTCTATCGTGATAAGGTTGTTGGCGTGAATCACCGAGTTGCTCACCACCTTGGCGGGAATGAGCTTAAAACTCTTGAGCAGTTTCACGCCTGCCGTGTCAGTCCACGTACTGTCCTTGGTCACGTCGTAAAGACGAGTGGAAAGCTTCCTCACCTGTTGTTCCAAATAAAGGTTGCGTTGGGTAAGTTCTTGATTGACCTTACCCAAGGAGAAGAAGCTTTCCACCGCGGAATTCCACGAGTCCAACTTGCCGCTGACAGTATTGGCCGAGGTGAACCACACGCTACCTTGGTAGCTGTTGTACTGGAACAACAAGGCCATACTGATTACTTCGAGCAAGACGAAAAGGAACCAGTGGCTATGCTTTTGTATAAAATCAATTAAATTGTGCATCGCACAATTAACGCATAAGGAACGAGAACCTGTCTACATTCTTAAGCGCTATGCCTGCACCCTTTGCCACACTGTGGAGAGGATCCTCAGCGATATGGAAAGGAATGTTGATCTTATCTTGCAAGCGCTTGTCAAGGCCACGGAGCAACGCGCCACCACCAGTAAGCCAAATGCCGTTCTTCACGATATCAGCATACAACTCTGGCGGAGTAGCCTCCAATGCCGAGAGAACGGCATTCTCTATCTTTGCCACGGTCTTGTCGAGGCAATGCGCAATCTCTTGATAGCACACAGGCACCTCCATGGGCAGGGCGGTGATGCGGTTAGGTCCATGCACCACATAGTCTTCCGGAGCCTCGTCGCCAAGGTCGGTAAGGGCTGAGCCCACATGTATCTTGATGCGCTCTGCCATGCGCTCTGAGACCTTCACGTTGTGCTGACGGCTCATATACTCCTGGATGTCAGCCGTAAGGTCATCGCCGGCGATACGGATAGAGTTGTTGCTCACGATACCGCCAAGGGAGATGACGGCAATCTCGGTTGAGCCACCGCCTATATCAACTATCATGTTGCCCTCCGGGGCCTCAACGTCAATGCCAATACCAATGGCAGCCGCCATCGGCTCGAAGATAAGGTAGACATCGCGACCATCGGCATGCTCGGCTGAGTCGCGCACAGCGCGGAGCTCCACCTCTGTGGAACCAGAAGGCACACCAATAACCATGCGAAGCGTCGGGGAGAAAAGGCGACTGCCCGTGTGAACCATCTTGATAAGACCTCGCATCATCTGCTCGCAAGCCGTGAAGTCGGCTATCACTCCGTCGCGCAGCGGACGGATGGTGCGTATATTGTCGTGGGTCTTCTCATACATCATCTTGGCTTTCTCACCAACCGCGATCATCTTGCCTGTACGGCGATCAAGGGCCACAACAGAAGGCTCGTCGACCACGATCTTGTCATCGCTGATGATAATCGTGTTGGCGGTTCCCAAGTCCATTGCTATCTCTTGAACGAAAGAAAACATTCCCATCTAATTTCCTATTTCTATATATTACATTTCTTGATTGACGTATCAACGACGCGGTTAACGAAGCGAGGCAAACCACTCATGGATAGCGGTGTCGTAATGGCTCGACACGCCAAAAGCCCTCTCGGCGAGCATACGGCGGTCCTCCACGTCGGTCACGGCGCCCTTCTTGTTGAGCAACTCCAACAGCACGGGATACTCTGCCTTGCTCGGGATGATGACAACGTCACTGAAGTTCTTGGCTCCGGCGCGGATGAGCGAGATGCCGCCTATGTCAATCTTCTCTATGATATCCTGCTCCGAAGCACCGCTTGCCACGGTCTGCTCGAAAGGATAGAGGTCCACGATGACGAGGTCGATAGAAGGAATCTCATATTCCCCCATCTGCTCCTTGTCGCCCTCATTGTCGCGACGGGCTAGGATGCCTCCGAATATTTTCGGATGAAGGGTCTTCACCCTGCCTCCGAGAATGGAAGGATACGTAGTGACGTCCTCCACTTTCTGACAGTCGTAACCCAACCCTTCTATGAATTTCTGCGTGCCGCCGGTGCTAAGGAATTTAACACCCTCCTCGTTGAGCTTTTTAAGGAGATCCTCCAATCCGTCCTTATGGAACACGGAGATAAGCGCAGTCTTGATTTGTCTTGATTCAGCCATTTTAAGATACTCTTTTTATCTTGATACCATTTGATATGCAAAGTTAGCTCATTTTAATCGAATCGTTACAGAAAAAAGGAAGAAAATAATTGGCGAAACGTTAAATTGTCACAAGTCAAGAGTTTTTTTTTACGCCTTGACTTTTTTTGATTATTTTTGTACCCTAAACAGATTACTTAGCACATTTATTTATGAAACACGTCGTGTATTTATGCGTTTTCCTTTTCTCATTGCTCCCCTTGCAACGGGTCAACGCTCAACGACACATCATGGTCTACGACCCGGAGGTGAGCCGCCCCGTGCAGGGCTTCAACGTATGGGCCGACAAGCAAAAGGCTGACACGACAAACGTGTTGGGCTCGGTAGAGGTGCCCGAGAAGTTCGACACCTTGTTTCTCGTCAAGCCTGGCTATGTAGCCCTGCGTATACCGGCAAAGTTCGCCGCCGACACCATTCCCGTGATAAGAGACTACAACAACATCGGCGAGGTAGTGGTATACGGCTCACAGTCAGACAATTTCAAGAAGGCCGTGAACAAATGGACCAAGGAAGACCGCATCGAGATGGCGCTGCAACACCCCATCACCGGCATAGACTTCAACCTTTCCGACTTGCTCAGCTCCAAGAGCAGGCGCGACCATCGCAACGCGAAGAAGATGGCGAAGATTTTCAAGAGGATGGACGATGCCGACAACGACCCGATAATCAGCGCCTACAGGAAAGCATTGGGGATAACCAAAAGGCATTAACCAAAAAGCATCAATAAAAAACGCATACATCCAGAATAAGAAAAATGAAACACACTGTTTTACTCATCATTTCCCTGTTGCTTTCACATTGCGCCATGGCGCAGCAAACGCAAAGGCGCCGACAATGCGGAACGGCAATGTTGATGAAGCGCGAGACTGCTAACGGAAACGTCCACAAGGTCATCTCAAAGGCCAATTCTTATGTAAGCCATAGCGGCAGCGTAACCATTCCCGTCGTGCTTGTAAACTTCTCAGATGTTAAATTTACGATAAACGACCCGCAAAAAGCCTTTGAGCAGTTGTTCAATGGTGAAAACCAAGAAGACCTTGGCAACGCCAACCACCGCAACCACGGTTCGATAGCCCAATATTTCAACGACATGAGCAACGGCACGTTCACCCCGAAGTTCAAGGTCTATGGACCCGTGACAGTCAACCATCCTGAGACATACTATGGTGGCAGCAACGAGGACAACAACTACGATGAAAACCCACGGGCACTCGTAAAAGACGCTCTCTCGCTTATAGAAAGCTCCGTTTCCGCCAGCGACCTTGAGTCGTTCAGCCTCGACGGGGAAACAATAGAGTGTGTTTACATTTTATACGCGGGCATTGAGCAAAACAACGGCGGACCCGGCACGGCGGTATGGGCAAACGCATGGACCACAGCCGGTGCCACCTTGGGCGGCAAGAAGGTCAGGTGGTACACCATGTCGGGCGAGCGCAGCCCATTCAACATAGACAGCAATGGCAACCTTTGCGACACGACCGCAGCAAACTCAAGCCCCGTCATCGTGGGCTTGGGCGTCGCCTGCCATGAGTTCTCCCACGCTCTCGGCCTGCCAGACTTCTATCCCACAGTGGAATCGGCTTGCCTTGACAATCAGGAGATGGAATACTGGGATCTGATGGACGGTGGCGAGTATTCCAACAACGGATTCCGTCCCACCGCTTACACGGCATTCGAGAAAGAGCAAATGGAATGGCCCGTGGACATCAAGACCCTCAACAGCGACGCAAGCATCACCATGGAGACATCCACGGAGCAAGGCGGCACGGCTTACAAGATAGTGAACCCGCAAAACTCAAACGAGTATTTCATGCTCGAATACATACAGAAGAAAGGATGGAACACGTCACAGAAAGGCAATGGCCTGCTCGTGTATCATGTGAACCTGCCAAGCACGACAATTGCAACCGGCACGAGCCTGAACAACACCCCTGGCTATCCAGGCATGGCCGTGGTGCCCGCCGACGGAGCCTGCCTGTCTTCTTATATCACAGCCAATTCTTCCAACTACACGGCAAGCCTTTATGGCGACCTCTTCCCCGGCACTGGCAACGTAGCCAACCTTAACGTCACGGAGCTCAGCGACACCAACGCCCAGCCAAACTTCTGCTGGTACAACTCGGCGAAGACCGAGAAGCTGAAGACTAACAAGGCCCTGAAGAACATCAAATACGAGAACGGAGTCGTCTCGTTCGATTACGTCCACGACGTGGCAAGCGG
>CAVKWN010000019.1:22152-28438 GCA_963660075.1 Lachnospiraceae bacterium | reverse complement strand
CAAAAACGCGGACAAGGCAAAGCCCCGTCATCCTTCACAGGATGGCGGGGCTTTTTCAATCCACACAATCTTTTTTTACAAGTACCTATAAAGAAACTAACCTATCTTTATCCTCCTTCCATTCATCTAATCCTATCCTATTTCAATCCTTCTTCCGTTCACGCTGACGTCGCTCTTCTTGATCTTGGGGAGCACGATGCTCAAGATGCCGTCCTCAACCTTTGCGGAAATCTCGTCCTTCTCCACATCGTCAGGCAGGCTGTAGGTCTGCTGATAGTTGGTGTAAGAGAACTCGCGGCGCAGATAGTGTTCCTTGTGCTCAGCCTTGCCGCTCTCCTCATGATGTTCGAGCTTGTTTTCGATGGCAAGCTCAAGGTCGCCATCCTTGTTGAGGTCAATGCGCACGAAGTCTTTCTTGATGCCCGGAACCGCCACTTCCATGGTGTATTTATCGGCATCCTCCTTTACGTTGACCGCCGGAGCCGTAGCGTTTACGCGGCGCAAGCCGTTCATCATGTTGTCACTGAAATCGTTGTCAAACCAATCGTTCAATACTGGGAATAACATAGTCTTAACCTCCTAATTATTATGTTTTTACTTTATTTTTACCTTGGAGCTCTTTCGAGCTTCACTCCCAATATTGCAACCTCTGTGCCCAAGTCTTTATCATGTCACAATGTCACCCTTTCGTGACATTGTGGCACTTTAGCGCGTCTATGACTTGTCTCGCTACCTCCATCGCCCAGCCGGAGTCCAAGCCGGCATCCATCCTCACATACTCTCGCCCTGGCTTTCGCGTGGTAATCACGAGCTGATATTGCCCAAGCGTGTATGGCGTGGCAGTGTTCACCGTCGCCACGTCAACCACGTCGTCCATGGCGAGAGGTTCCCCGGCGACCACCATCAATCTCTTGGCCTTATACACGAGTATGCACCCAGCCATCTCATTGGCGCGAGTGGCGTCCACCACCACACATTCGTCAGGCTCGCCATATTCGGCGTTGGCCTCGTCCAATGTGAGGAGAGCGTGGGGAGCCACCGCATCCTTGTGCAGATACTTACGGAAGAGGAATACGGGTATGAACACCACGAGTGCCAAAAGCACGTAAGCATTGAAGAAGAGCACCACGAGCCATATGGCCAATATCGCCAACGCCGAGAGGATAATGTTTCTTTTCATTATAGAGTGTTTCTCTTCATTATAATATGTACCGGCTTATTGCATCACGGGCTTGTAGATGGCCTTCCACCACGAGTCGTCGCCCTTGAGATAGCGCTGGAACCACGCCATGGTGGTGTTGTGCCACTTCACGCGCTTGCCATAATCGTAGATGTGGTGGTCTTGCCCGTCTACTACCACGAACGCCGTGGGCCTGCCGAGGAGCTTCAGCGCCGTGAACATCTGTATGCTCTCGCCTACTGGCACATTGTTGTCGGCATTGCCGTGGAGGAAGAGCAATGGCGTGTGTATCTTCTCGGCGTTGAACAGCGGGCTCTGGTCCACGTAGAGGTCCTTGCGCGTCCAAGGATAGCTGTTGGCCATCGACACCTCGCTATAGCTGTAGCCCCAATAGCCCTCGCCCCAATAGCTCGTGTGGTCGCTGATGCCGGCATGGGAGATGGCACAGGCGAAGATGTCGGTCTGTGTCTGGAGATACTGCGTCATGAAGCCTCCATAGCTCGCGCCTATGCAACCCACCTTGGCACTGTCGGCGAAGGCGTGGTCGCGGCAGAACGTCTGCGTGGCCTCGATAATGTCTTCGGCAACGCCCTTGCCCGCCGTGTTGACGTGGCGCGACGAGAACTCCTGGCCAAAGCCCACTGCACCGCTCGGGTTGACGACCAACACCACATAGCCTGCGGCGGCATATACGTGATGGGGATAACGCGACTCGAAATCGCGGCTCGTGGGCGAGCAACCGCCATAATAGTTGACGATGACTGGATAGCGCTTTGAGTTGTCGAAGCGCGGCGGCAGATAATAGCGGCACGAGATGGTGTCGCCACGGCTGCTCACAAACGACCACGGCTCGCAACTGCCAAGCTCAACGCCTTTCACGTTGTCCTTGTTGAGGTCTTCCAAGAGCGACGACTTGCCCGCGGCGGTGTCGAGACAGTAGAGGCGGTCGCTGTTGCTCGCGCCCTGACCTTGCCACAGCAGCTTCTTCGCGTTGTCTGCCAAGGCTATCTGGTTGACCATGTCCTCCGGCTCTTCCACCTGCGAGATGATGCCGCTGGCAGGGTCACATTTATAAAGGTGGCAATAGTCGCGGTCGTAGGCGGTGAACCAGATGTTGCCGTCGGCTTTCGACCATTCGTAGGTGTTCACGCCAGGGTTAAACAGTTTCGTCAGGGCGTTGACCTTGCCCGAAGCTATGTCCAAGGTGTAGAGCTGATAGTCGTACATGCTTGGCGTGCGGCCTTCGGGCACGTTCTTGCCCACTCCGCCAAGACACTCGGGCGAACCCATGACGACGATTTGGCTGCCGTCGGGCGAGAACTTCGCGCTCGCCACGAACCCGTCGTCCTTCACTAGGCACTCGGCCTTCAGCGTGGCGAGGTTCATGCGCCAGATGGACATGAGCGAGGTGGGGCGGGCGGTGAGACGGCGAGTAGTGGTGGAGAAAAGCACATACTTGCTGTCCTGGCTGATGTCGAGCAGCGACACGTTGCGGAAACCGAAAGTAAGAGGCTGCTCCACGCCCGTCTTGATGTCGAGGAGTGACAAGCTGTTGCGGTCGCGCCATCCGGGTTGACGATCTTCGGGCTCCACCACCTGGAACACGTCCTTGTCTTCCATGGGTCCCTTGTTCTGATGCGAGAGGATAATGGCGTTGCCATCGGGCGTAATCTCCCAACCGTCGCCCTTGGGGAGGTTGGACACCACCACCGTCTCACAGCCATCGGCAATGGAGGTCCTTATGAGCTGCCGCTTGCCGTTGTCGGCGTCGCGCTCGGTGAGCAGGTCATCGCTGCCGGGGTAGAACCTCATGTTAGAGGAGCTCACGCGCAGCACCTTGCCCGTGGCCACTTCCCTCAATGTCCACGACCACACCATCTTGCCGCCTTCGTGGGTATCATAGCAGCCGGAGATGGCATAACGACCGTCGGGCGAGAGGTCGAGACCCCAATAGCGCTTGCAGACGAGCATGTCGTTCAATGCGATAACACGGCTCGCGCCTGGCTCGAGAATGGTCAGCGCGGCATCGTTGTCGGTGGAGACGGTGACCTTGGGTTTGACGGCTGCTCCGCGCAGAAGCGTGCGGATCTCAACGTGGTGGGTTCCCGGTTCAAGGGTCACGTCGGCACCGCTCTCGTTGCCGTCAACATATATCTTGTTGGTCTTCAGACCTGTCACGTCGAGCTTGGCCTTGGTATAAACGGTTGTCTCGACATCGAAGCAGAGGGATGCCAAAGCCAATGCCGACTCCGACTGCAATTTCTGCCCGGAGGCGAGCGTCCGCGTGCCCGAATCCAGCAGCGGACGGCTAAGGAAAGCGTCATCGCTGAAAGCCTTGCCGTTCACGTCGACGCTGTCGAGCATAAAGGGACGGCTCAGAGCCACTGGACCATTGAGACGAAAACTGCCAACAACGTGGTTGCCGGCGAACATCGGCGTGCCGAATGTTGCAAATAAAAGAAAAGACGATAAGATTTTTTTCATGCCATGCGTATAAACAATACCGCAAAATTACGCATTTTCAAGAAAGAAACCATCAATCACACAAGGAATAATCAAGGAGAAAATAAACTCGCCGCCTTTACGCAGAAACCGCGTCGCCTCTACACCCTGGACGCGACGCGATTACGCTGAAAAAAAGGCTTCACGCCGTAAGGCCGATGCCATTACGCCGTGAAGCCGTCAAGAAATGTCTAGTAAAATATTATTGGCAAAAGGTGTCACTTTATCATGCCCAAGAAATAGGCGTGTACACGCGTGTCGGTGTCGAGCTCAGGATGGAATGCCGTGACGAGCTGGTTGCCTTGGCGTGCCGCAACTATATGGTCGCCGACGGTGGCAAGAGCCTTTGCCGAGCCGCTGACGCCATTGATGTAAGGCGCGCGGATGAAGGTCATCGGGATTTGCCCCACGCCGTCCATCTCCGCCTCAACGCGAAAGCTGCCGAGCTGCCTGCCATAGGCGTTGCGCCGCGCGCTGATGTCCATCGTGGCGAAGCGTCGCTCCGGCTTGCCCTCAATGTCCTTGGCAAGTAGAATCAGTCCGGCGCAAGTGCCAAACACGGGCAACCCTGCCTCTATGTCCGCCTTTATGGGCTCCAAGAGGTTGAGGTCGTTGAGGAGCTTTGCCTGGGTAGTGGACTCGCCGCCCGGCAACACCAGCCCATCCTTGGGCTGCTGCCAATCGGCGAGTTCACGCACCTCGAACACTTCCGCGCCAAGGCTTTGCAGCATGCGCTCGTGCTCGACAAAGGCTCCTTGAAGGGATAATACCGCTATGCGCATTTATTTGCCCCTTTCCGCCATAAGCACTTTTATCTCTTCCTCGTTGATGCCTACCATCGCAGGGCCGAGGTCCTCTGACAGTTCTGCCAGCTTGGCGGCGTCATTATAGTTGGTCACGGCTTGCACTATGGCGGCTGCGCGCTTGGCTGGGTTGCCACTCTTGAATATTCCTGAGCCCACAAACACGCCCTCTGCACCGAGCTGCATCATCAACGCCGCGTCGGCAGGGGTTGCCACACCGCCTGCAGCGAAGTTTACCACGGGAAGTTTGCCGTTGTCGTGAACGTATTTCACGAGGTCGTAAGGGGCTTGCAACTGCTTGGCAGCCTCGAAGAGCTCATCTTCCGCCATGCCTACAAGGCGGCGAATCTCGCTCTGCATCAGCCTCATGTGGCTCACCGCCTGAACCACATCGCCCGTGCCGGGCTCGCCCTTCGTACGAATCATCGTGGCACCCTCGGCAATGCGGCGCAACGCCTCGCCAAGGTTCTTGGCGCCACAAACAAATGGCACGTCAAATTTTGTCTTGTCTATATGGTAGATGTTGTCGGCGGGACTGAGCACCTCGCTCTCGTCGATATAGTCTATCTCTATGGCTTGCAGTATACGCGCCTCGGCAATATGACCAATGCGACACTTCGCCATCACGGGTATCGACACCGCCTGCTGTATGCCCTTGATCATCTTTGGGTCGCTCATGCGCGCCACTCCGCCAGCCGCGCGTATGTCGGCAGGAATGCGCTCTAGTGCCATTACGGCGCACGCGCCGGCAGCCTCCGCTATTTTTGCCTGTTCGGGCGTGGTAACGTCCATGATAACACCGCCCTTCAGCATCTGCGCGAGGTTGCGGTTCAAAGTCATTCTGTCTTCCATGTTCTATATTCGCTTGGTGATTTGCCTACAATGTTTTTGAAAAACTTCGACAAATGCGCCTGCGACGAGAACCCGAGACCTTGTGCTATCTCCTGGATGGTCTTGTTGGTCTTGGAGAGTTGCCGCTCAATGTCCTTGACTATGAAATCGTCGATGATGCTCTTTGGACTCTTGCCGGCTATGCGCCTGCAAACTTGCCCTAGATAGGCACTGCCCACGTTGAGCTTCTCCGAATATGACGCCACATCGCTGTTGACGGCGAAGTCTTGGCGAACCAGCGACACGAAGTCATTGTAGAGCTGGGCGCTCCTTCCCTGAAGCACGGTCGTGGCAGACAGTTGCCTCTTGCAAAACTCATTGGCGTTGCTCACGGCATCGCACATCTCCATGCCCTTGCAAAGCGACGCGGCAATCGACGACGAGAAGCCATTGCTAAGTCCGTGACGATTGTCATCGTCGATGATGCAAACATTGCCAGGTACCATGTCGCCCAAAAGAGCTTGTGCCTCTTGCCGACGCACAACGATGACAGAGCACAATGGGAACAGCTTTCGCCTCACTATGCCCAGGGCTTCATCGCCAATCAGCCTGTCGCCTCGGCTCGAGAAAAGCACGGGGTCGTAGACCACGAAGGCAGGCGTATGACGCCGCAAAGCCTCAACCACCGTTTCTATGGTCTCGACACGCCTCATCATGCCGACCTTCACCACCTTGGGCTGCACATCGTTGACAAGAGCCTCTATCTGGCCGCCCACGACACCTGCAGGCAAGTCGTGAAACTCCTGGATGCCAAGGGTGTTTTGCAGGGTGATGGTAGTGATGGCTGAAACGGCGGTTAGTCCAAGCTCCGAGATATATTTTATGTCAGCCTGGATTCCCGACTCACCCGTGGGGTCACTTCCTGTTATGGTCAGAATGGTATTGTCCTGCATTTGTCTTGATTTTCCGC
>CAVKWN010000019.1:19791-22032 GCA_963660075.1 Lachnospiraceae bacterium | reverse complement strand
TCTTCACTCTCCGTTCTTCACTCTTCACTCTCCGTTCTTCACTCTTCACTCACCTTTCGCCTATCGGCACATATTCCTTCTGGTCCTGTATGTTCTTGTAGGCAGGGCGAATGATGCGACGTCCCTCGAAGTTGAGTTCCTCTATGCGGTGCGCCATCCATCCCACTATGCGCGCCATGGCAAAGATCGGGGTATAGATTTCCTGCGGCAAGCCTAGCATCTCGTATATGAATCCCGAATAGAAGTCGAGGTTGGCGCAAATGGGCTTCTTCGACTTTCTGAAGGCCGTGACACACTTCACGCCTTCTTGCTCTATTAGTTTCAGGAACTCATATTCCTTCATTCTGCCTTTCTCCTTGGCAAGTTCGTTGGCGAGGCGCTTCAATTCCACCGCGCGAGGGTCGCTCATGGTGTAAACGGCATGGCCAATGCCATAGATGAGCCCCGACTTGTCGTAGGCTTCCTTGCGCAGCATTCGGTTGAGATAGGTATCTATCTCGTCCACATCGCCCCAATCGTAGATATTCTCCTTCAAGTGGTGGAACATGTTGATGCACTTGATGTTGGCGCCTCCATGCAACGGGCCTTTCAGCGAACCTATGCCCGCAGCTATACTCGAATAAGTGTCGGTGCGGGTTGAGCTGGTCACGCGCACGGTGAACGTGGAGTTGTTACCGCCGCCGTGCTCAGCCTGGGTGATGAGCAACAAGTCGAGCATGCGCGCGTCGAGGTCGGTATAGTCGCGCTTGAGCATGTAAAGGAAGTTCTCGGCAATGCCCAAGTTCTCCTTCGGGTGGCTGATGTGCAAGCTGCTGCCTTGCACCGAGTGGCGATAGATGTTGTAGGCGTATGCCACTATGGTGGGGAACTTCGCTATAAGCTCCACGGCCTGCCTCATGAGGTTGTCGCGGCTTATGTCGTCGGGGTTGGGGTCGAGAGTGTACATCTCCAGCACGCAGCGCGAGAGGATGTTCATTATGTTCGAACCCTCTATGTCGATGATATGCACTATGGTGCGATGGTCGAGAGGCATGTTGTCGTTGAGAAGTTCGGTGAAAGCCGCCAGTTCCTCCTTGTCGGGGAGCTTGCCCGACAACAAGAGGTAGGCCGTCTCCTCGAAGCCAAACCGCTTCTCTTTCAGCAGTGGCGACACGAGGTCGTCAAGCTCATAGCCACGGTAATAGAGCCGTCCATTGCACGGTTTCAGTGAACCGTCGGCATCGCGGTCATAGCCAATCACGTTGCCTATGTTTGTCAGTCCCACTAGCACTCCCGAGCCATCCTCGTTGCGCAAGCCACGCTTCACGCCATATTTGGAGAATGCCTCATGGGGTATCTTGCAGGCGTCTTTTACCTCATCGCTGAGCTTATATACTAGATATTCCTTCTTCATAGTTGCTCCATTATCTTTTCGCCAAATTCCCTCGTGCCTACGCTCTTCCCGTCAGGCATGAACCTCGCGAGGTCTGCCGTGGCAATGCCTTTCCGGAAGAGCCGCTCCAGCGCGTCCTCTATCATCCTGCCTGCCTCGTGCCAGCCCATGTAGTCGAGCATCATCACGGCAGAGAGGATTATGCTCGATGGGTTCACGATGTCCTTCCCGGCGATGTCGGGCGCTATACCGTGGGTGGCCTCGAATATGGCGTGACCTGTATGGTAGTTGATGTTTCCTCCCGGTGCTATGCCGATGCCGCCCACTTGAGCCGCGAGCATGTCGGAAACATAATCGCCGTTGAGGTTCATCGTGGCTATCACACTGTAATCTTGCGGCTTCAGCAACGCGTTTTGCAGGAACGCGTCGCAGATGCAGTCGTTCACCACAAGCCTGCCGTCGTCGAGAGCGTCCTTATACTCTCGTTCAGCCAATGCATAGCCCCACTTCTTGAATCCTCCCTCGGTAAACTTCATTATGTTGCCTTTGTGCACGAGTGTCACGTTCTTGCGGCCATGCGCAAGGGCGAAGTCGATGGCGGCACGGATCAGTCGTTCGCTGCCTTCCTGGCTCACGGGCTTCACGCCAAAGCCCGATGTCTCGGGGAATCGCACTTTTGCCACTCCCATCTCGTCGTGGATGAAGTCGTAGAACTTGCGCGCCTCGGGCGTGCCTGCCTCCCACTCTATCCCGGCGTAGATGTCCTCGGTATTCTCACGGAAGATGCACATGTCCACTTTCTCGGGGTGCTTCACCGGGCTCACCACGCCCTTGAAATAGCGCACGGGGCGTTGGCACACATAAAGGTC
>CAVKWN010000019.1:0-19553 GCA_963660075.1 Lachnospiraceae bacterium | reverse complement strand
ACTTCAGCTCCCACGCCGTCGCCCTCAACGAAAGGAATCGTTGGGGTCGCCGGCACCATCAGTTTGCCATCTATCTTTGTTATTTTCATGCCTTTGCTGTTTGTTGGTTTGTCAAGTAGTTCAGGGCGCTGCCAGCCTTCAACCATTCTATCTGCAACTCATTGTAGGAATGTCGAGCCATGAATGTCTCCTTGGTGCCATCGTCATGGACAAGCGTCACGGCGAACTCACTGCCCGGGGCCATCGTCTCTATTCCCGTGACATCCACGCGGTCGTTTTCCCTTACCTTGTCATAATCGGCCTTGTCCTTGAAAGTGAGGGCGAGCATTCCCTGCTTCTTCAGGTTGGTCTCGTGAATGCGGGCGAAACTCTTCGCCAGCACCACTCGCACGTTGAGGAAACGTGGCTCCATGGCGGCGTGTTCTCGCGAACTTCCCTCGCCATAGTTGTCTTCCGCCACTATTATGCTGGGCAGGCTTTGCTCTTTATAGTGGCTTGCCACCGCCGACACTTCTTTATACTTGCCGTCTATCTGGTCTTTCACGTTGTTGCTCTCGCCGTTGAAAGCGTTTGTGGCGCCAAGGAGCAAGTTGTCGGATATATTCTGCAGGTGTCCGCGGAAACGCAGCCACGGTCCTGCCATTGATATGTGGTCGGTGGTGCACTTGCCCTTGGTCTTTATGAGCACGGGCATGGCGGCTAGTTCCTTGCCGTCCCATGCTGGGAATGGCGCGAGCCTTTGCAGTCGCTCTGAGCGTGGGTCGATGACCACCTCCGCGTTCTCGTCATCATGTGGCGGCACGAAGAGGCCTTCTTTCTCCAGTTGCTCCACGTTGCCCACCTCTTGCCCTTGGCTCACGGCAAAGCCCGCCGGCGGGAAAGCCTCGCCTTGTGGCTCGTCGAGCATCACCTCGTTGCCGTCGGCATCCTTAAGTTTGTCGGTCGCGGGGTTGAAGTCGAGTCGTCCTGCCACGGCTAGGGCGACGACCATTTCCGGCGAGCCTATGAAGGCGAAGGTGTTTGGGTTGCCATCGGCACGTCGGCGGAAGTTTCGGTTAAACGAAGTCACTATGCTGTTCTTGCGGTTGTTGTCGTCGGTGTGGCGTTTCCACTGTCCTATGCACGGACCACAGGCGTTGGTCATTATCACTCCGCCCACCTTTCTCAGGTCGTCGAGTATGCCGTCGCGTTCCGCCGTATGGCATATCATCTCCGAACCCGGGTTGATGATGAGCTCGGCTTTCATCGGTATGCGCTTGGCTATAGCCTGGCGAGCCACCGACGCGGCGCGCGCCAAGTCTTGGTATGAGGAATTGGTGCAAGAGCCTACCAACGCCACTTCCACCTTCAGTGGATATCCCTCGCTTGGCACCTTTGCCTTCATCTCCGACAAGGGCGTGGCGGCATCGGGCGTAAACGGACCGTTGAGGTGTGGCTCGAGGGTCGAAAGGTCGATGGTTATCAGCTGGTCAAAATATTTCTCCGGCTCGGCATACACTTCCTCGTCGGCCTTGAGGTCATGGGCATTTGCAATCGCCATCTCGGCAACGTCGTCACGACTTGTCTGGCGAAGGTATGCCGCCGTGTTGTCGTCGAATGGGAAAATGGAGCACGTGGCGCCAAGTTCCGCACCCATATTGCATATCGTGGCGCGTCCAGTGGCAGAAAGGCTTGCCACGCCCTCGCCGAAATATTCGAGTATGGCGTTCGTGCCGCCTTTCACGGTGAGCTGGCCAAGAATCTCAAGGATGACATCCTTTGGCGACGCCCATCCCGAGAGCTGGCCTTTCAGCTTCACGCCTATGAGTCGCGGCAAGCGCAATTCCCAGGGTTGCCCGGTGAGAACGTCCACGGCATCGGCTCCACCCACGCCCACGGCAACCATGCCAAGACCGCCGGCATTTGGCGTGTGCGAGTCGGTGCCAACCATCATGCCGCCAGGGAAGGCATAGTTCTCAAGCACCACTTGGTGGATGATGCCTGCCCCTGGAGCCCAGAAGCCTATTCCGAACTTTGCCGAGGCTGACCTCAGGAAATCGTACACTTCCTTGTTGGTAGCCTTGGCGGAAGGAAGGTCTTTCTCCACGCCCACGTCGGCACGTATAAGGTGGTCGCAATGCACGGTGGCCGGCACTGCCACATGGCTCTTGCCGGCGTTCATGAACTGCAACAGCGCCATCTGCGCCGTAGCGTCCTGCATCGCTACACGGTCGGGGCGGAAGTCCACATACGACTCGCCACGACGCAACTGCCCAAAAGAAGTGTCATTAAACAAATGTGAGAATAATACTTTCTCGGCGTAAGTCAATGGGCGACCTGCGTTTGCCCTTGCCGATTCCACTTTGTCAGAGTAAAGAGCGTAGAAGCTCTTTAGCATGTTCATATCCTGCGTCATACAATCGCTCATTTATAAGTGTGATTGCAAAATTAAGAATTTATTTTCAATTTTCAACATAAACGCAGGGTTTTATTACAATTTGTGCAAATAAAGCGCAATTAGATTATATTTATGCAGAAAAGACACAAACGCAAATGGGCTGCCACCATCCTTTCGAGGATGCAGTGGCAGCCCATGTCAGTGCTATATCTATGATATATTAGTCAAGCCATTTCACGTAGCAGAAGTCCTGGCGGTGAGGCAGGCTGTCGTTCTTCGGGAACATGCGCACGCATGTCTTGAAGCTTCCAGCCAACTCAGGCTCCTCTTCGAGCTCGAAGGTGTAGTTGTTGCCCTCATGGCCAACCATCTTGAACTCGTCGACACGGTGAACCCTGTGGTCGCTTGGGTCTGTGTCGGGCTTCAGGATCACGAGCTCCAAGCCGATGGCGTTGTTGAGTCCCTGCTCGTCGATGGTGTAGCTGAGCTTGTACTTCTTACCTGTCTGGCAAGCGTCGTAGAGCGAAGCCTCGTCCTTCTTTACCACGCGGATGCTGTCCCAACGCTCAGCCACGTTCTCCTTCCACTGAGCAATCTCCTTTGCAAGGCGGTTGTCGTTGGCCTGAAGCTTGGCGCTGCGCTCAGCCTGCTTAGTATAGAACTTCGTGTAGTAGTCGTCGAGCTGACGCTTCATGGTATAGTGAGGCGCGATTGTAGCAATCGAGTTCTTGATCACCTTGAGCCAGTTCTCGCTGTAGCCCTTCTTGTTCTTCGCGTAGTAGAGAGGCACGATCTCGTGCTCGAGCAGAGAGTAGATGGTAGCTGCGTCGAGTGAGTCCTGATAGCCCTGGTTCTGGTATGTGCGCTCCTGCGGAAGTGCCCAACCGGCGTTCTCGCGGTAGCCCTCAACCCACCAGCCGTCGAGCACGGAGAGGTTGACCACACCGTTCATCTCGGCCTTCTCGCCCGATGTGCCTGAAGCCTCAAGCGGACGGGTCGGAGTGTTCATCCAGATGTCCACGCCAGACACGAGGCGGCGTGCGAGCTGCATGTCGTAGTCCTCAAGGAAGATGATCTTGCCGAGGAACTCAGGACGCTGGCTTATCTCGTAGATCTTCTTGATAAGGCCTTGGCCAGCGCCATCGGCTGGGTGCGCCTTTCCTGAGAAGAAGAAGAGCACCGGGTGCTCGGGATCGTTCACGATCTTGCTCAAGCGGTCGAGGTCGGTGAAGAGAAGGTGAGCGCGCTTGTATGTGGCGAAACGGCGGCAGAAGCCAATCATCAGGGCGTTGGGGTTGATGCGCTCCATGAGAGACACCACGCGTGCGGGGTCACCCTGGTTGCGGAGCCACTGCTTGGTGAACTTGTCGCGGATATACTTGATGAGCTTCTCCTTGAGGGCCATGCGAGTCTTCCAAATCTCCTCGTCTGGCACGTTGTAGATGGCGTGCCAGATGCTCTCGTTGCTCTGGTCGCTCATGAACGAGGGATCGTAATACTTGTCGTAGACCTTACGCCACTCTGTAGCGCACCATGTGGGGAAGTGCACGCCATTGGTGACGTAGCCCACGTGGTTCTCCTCGGGGAAGTAGCCTTTCCATATCGGCGAGAACATCTTCTGGCTCACCCATCCGTGGAGCATAGACACGCCGTTTACCTCCTGGCAGGTGTTGCATGCGAAGATACTCATGCAGAAACGCTCTCCGTGGTCTTCGGGGTTCTCGCGGCCCATGCCGATGAACTCGTCCCAGCTGATGCCAAGGCGCTCGGCGTAGCCACCCATGTACTTGCCAAACAAGCCCTCGTCGAAATAGTCGTGGCCTGCGGGCACCGGTGTGTGAACGGTGTAGAGCGAAGAGGCGCGCACGAGCTCAAGAGCCTCGTTGAATGACAAGCCGCCGTCAACATAGTCGACAAGGCGCTGCAGGTTGCAGAGTGCGGCGTGACCCTCGTTGCAATGGAAGATTTGCTTCTTTATGCCGAGCTTCTTCAGCAACAGCACGCCACCCATGCCGAGCAGGATCTCCTGCTTCATGCGGTTCTCCCAGTCGCCACCGTAGAGGCTGTGGGTGATAGGCTTGTCGAACTCAGAGTTCATGTCGTTGTCGGTATCGAGGAGATAGAGCTTTACACGGCCCACGTTGACCGCCCACACGAGGGCGTGAACCTCATAGTTCATGTAAGGCACGTCCACTACCACCTGGTTGCCGTTCTCGTCGAGCACGCGCTCGATAGGCAGCGAGTTGAAGTCCTGGGCGTCGTATTTGGCAATCTGCTGTCCGTCCATGCTCAGGCTCTGGGTGAAGTAGCCGTAGCGATAGAGGAAGCCGATGGCACACATGTCCACGTTGCTGTCGGAAGCCTCCTTCACGTAGTCGCCGGCGAGCATGCCGAGACCGCCAGAATAGATCTTCACCACTTGGTTGAGACCATACTCCATGCAGAAGTAAGCCACTGAAGGACGGCTGCTGTCGGGCTTCACGTCCATGTACTTGCGGAAGCTGGCATAAACCTCCTTCACCTTCTTCATGATGGCCTTGTCCTTGACAATGGCCTCCTTGCGGTCGTAGGCAAGGCGGTCGAGCAGCAGCACGGGGTTGTGTCCCACTTGCTCGTAGAGCTCCTCATCGAGACTCTTGAAAAGGTTGCGGGCCTCATAGTTCCAAGCCCACCACAAGTTGTGGGCAAGCTCGTTAAGGCACTCCAGTTGCTCAGGGAGGCTCGACTTGATGTTGAGAGCCTTCCACTGAGGGGCATTCGTGTAATCAGCTTTGATTTTCATATTGAATTATTAAAGTATATCAGTTATGTGATTTTTCGTATAGTCTATCATTGCGGCCATGCGCTCACGACTTTGACGCGCGCTCCGCTGCCTTGCGCAGGGCGAAGTCGTAGGCTTTCTCATAATATTTGATGAAGTGGCTCCACAAGGCCTTCTTCGACAGCTTCTCTGCCTTGGTCCTCACGGCTTTCACCTGCTCGGCGCTCATCTCCGACAGCTCGTAGATGGTCTCCTCTATGGCATTTGCCACGCCGGCGTAGTTGCTGTCGGTGCGGTGCACCACCTTCACGCCATCCGCAAGCTCGCCATAATGGCCAAGCTCGGAGTTGACCCACAGGCCGAAGCCGGCGAGGTCGGTCGTGACGCAAGGCACCTTGAAGGCTATCGACTCCAGCGGGGTGTAACCCCAAGGCTCATAATAAGACGGGAACACGCAAAGGTCGTTGCCGAGGATCACGTCATAGTAGTTGAAGTTCACTATGCCGTCGTCGCCGGTGAGATAGCAGGGTATGAAGATTATCTTCACCTTGTCGCCCTTGCCGTTCGACATTCCGAGGGCGCGCATCTTGCCCAGCGCGTTGTCGGAGTCCATGTTGTAGAGCCAATGGGTTGTCACGGGCGTGTCGAGCGCCGTGCCGTCGTTGAACACCTGCTCCATGCGCTGTTGCAGGTCCTCGCGTGGCTCGCGTGTCCATGCCGGCACGTCTATGAACGCCACCACGTTGCGCTTCAGCCTGGAGTCGTGGCGCAGGAGGTTTATGGCGTCGATGAACACGTCGATGCCCTTGTTGCGGAACTCGTAGCGGCCGCTTGTCGACACGATGAGCGTGCTGTCGTCGAGATGCTCGCCCGTCAGCTCGTTGGCTATGAGGAGCAACTTCTCGCGTGCTGCCTTGCGCTTGCGCGTGAACGCCGCGCCCTTGGGCACGAAATTGTTCTCGAAACCGTTGGGCAGCACAGCGTCGACAGGCTTGTCGAGCAGCTGTGCGCACTCGCGCGCGGTTATCTCGCTCACGGTGGTGAAGCAGTCCACGTATTTAGCCGTCTGGTGCTCTATGGAGTGCTTGCTCTGCATGTTGAGCTCGTCGGCCATCTGGTTGCCGTTGTATCCCTCGAAATAGTCGTAGAGGGGCTTGTTGTTGCCGGCTATGCTGCGGCCTATGCTCGTGGCGTGGGTAGTGAAGACGGTGGCTATCTCGGGCACATACTTGTGGATGTAGAGCAGGCCGAGGCCGGTCATCCACTCGTTGCCGTGGTACACCACCTTCTTTTCGGGCGACACATTATAATAATAGAAGCTCTGGGTGACGCGGGCGGCGGCATAAGAGAACATCGACGCCTCGTCGTAGTCGCCATAGCCGTGGAGGCTGTCCACCTCGAAGTCTTGCCACAGCTCGCTGTAGATCTCGTTCTTCTTCTTGTAGAAAGGCGTGAAGTCCACAAGGATGGCTATGGGCTCGCCGGGTATGTTCCAGCGGCCTACCTTCACGAAGAGACCCTCCGACAAGGCCTTCTTCTGCCAATCGGAAAACAGTTTCGCGTCTTCCGTGAAATAGGGGCAAGGGTTCTCGCCCCAACAATCGGGACCTATGAAAATGAGATTGTCGCCAAGCTTGTCGTGCAATGTCTTGGCACGTGTTGACAACACCGCATAGATACCTCCAACTTTATTACAAACTTCCCAACTCGACTCAAAAATGTAGTCTGGAAACAATTCTCTTTTTACCATTTCTATTGAAAAATCTGTCCAAAGTTAATAATAAATAAACTGAAAACAAAAATCATATACAAAAAATGCTTAAAAACCGTGCAATTCTTGATGCAAACGATTATCTTTGCAAAAAAAGAACGCGATAACGATGAAAAAGGCCTTTTTGTTTTTCCTATTGTCCTTACTGCCAATGGCTATGGCGGCGAGAGGCGTTGACGCTGAAAAAGATTCAACAACTTTCAAGGGTTATCTGTACAACCAGAAATATGATGTCTTCATCATCATGGACTTCTACCACAACAACGTCACGGTGCCGCAACAAGAGATCTACGGTGCAATGTCGGGATATTTCGGCGACTGCCGCGACGGACGCAAATGGTTGTTCACCGACGCCACGATAAAGAATGGCAAATCGGCTGAGATACAAATAATAAACGACTATGGCAGCGAGGACCTCGTGGCAACCCTGTCTACCGACGACGGCAAGAACTTCAAGCTCAAGCAGGGCAAGGGCAGCACCTTGAAAATAGCCAGGAACCGTAAGTGGCTGAAGATGCCAAAGGAGCTGGACTTCGTGAAGCGATGAACACTCGGCTTCGAGCGCTGGCAAGCACGTCGTTGAATACATCTTGCCAAGCAACAGTTCTTTTGGAAAGAATTAAGTTCACGATTATATCAAATTTAAAAACCAATATAACATGCTAACTCAACAAGACAAAAAGCAAATTGAAGACCGTGGCATGACCGTGGCCCAAGTGGAGCAACAGCTCAAGGAGATTGAACAAGGTTTCCCGTTCCTCAAGCTTGAGGCGGCAGCGGCAGTGGGCAAGGGCATCACCGTGGAGGACGGCGAGGCGCAAGAGGCTGCCATAAGCAAGTGGGAGGCTTACAAGAAGGCCGGACACAAGATCGTGAAGTTCGTGCCAGCATCGGGAGCGGCAAGCAGAATGTTCAAGAACCTCTTCGCCTTCCTCGACGCGAGCTACGACGAGCCGCAAACCGACTTCGAGAAGGCGTTTTTCAGCAACATCACCAAGTTTGCCTTCCACGACGCGCTCAACGACAAGTGCAAGGAAAACAACGGCAAGGACATTGCCGAGCTGGTCGACGCCGGCAACTACAAGGCGGTGGTGGCAAACCTGCTCAACAAGGAGGGCCTCTCCTACGGCCAGTTGCCAAAGGGGCTGCTGCTCTTCCACGGCTATGCCGGGGGCTCTCGCACGCCCATGGAGGAACATCTCGTGGAAGCCGCGCTCTACGCCTCGTCAAACGGCGAGGCCCACGTCCATTTCACCGTGTCGCACGACCACTTGGAGCTTTTCGAGAAAAAGGTGGCAGAGAAGAAGGCGGCTTACGAGAAGAGCCTCGGCGTGAGCTACGACATCTCGTTCTCTGAGCAGAAGCCATCGACCGACACCGTTGCCGCCAACCCCGACAACACGCCGTTCCGCAACCCCGACGGCTCGTTGCTCTTCCGTCCGGGCGGCCATGGCGCGCTCATAGAGAACCTCAACGAGATCGACGCCGACGTGGTGTTCATCAAGAACATCGACAACGTGGTGCCCGACAGGCTGAAAGAGGACACCGTGAGATGGAAGCAAATCATCGGCGGCGTGCTCGCCGACGTGCAGGAGAAGGCGTTCGGATACCTGCGCCTGCTCGACTCGGGCATCTACAACCACGACAAGATTGAGGAGATCATACGCTTCGTGCAGCAGGTGCTCTGCTGCCGCAAGGCGGACATCAAGGAGCTGGAAGACGGCGACCTCGTGCCTTACCTCCGCGGCAAGCTCAACCGCCCATTGCGCGTGTGCGGCGTGGTGCGCAACGTGGGCGAGCCCGGCGGCGGACCCTTCCTCGCCTACAACCAAGACGGCACGGTGAGCCCGCAGATTCTTGAGAGCTCGCAAATCGACAAGGACAACGAGGCCTACGCCAAGATGTTCACCGGCGGCACCCACTTCAACCCCGTGGACCTCGTGTGCGCCACGAAGAACTACAAGGGCGAGCCGTTCGACCTGCGCAAGTTCGTGGACGCGAAGACGGGATTCATCAGCAGCAAGTCGAAAAACGGCAAGGCGCTCAAGGCCCTTGAGCTGCCCGGCCTGTGGAACGGTGCCATGAGCGACTGGAACACCGTGTTCGTGGAGGTGCCCCTCACCACGTTCAACCCCGTGAAGACGGTCAACGACCTCCTGCGCGACGTGCACCAATAAGCGCCCTTTTGCCATGGCTCTGCAAGGCTGTCGGCTTTGCAGTGCTATGGCAGTGACATTTCAGTGCTATCTCAATGACTTTTCAGTGCAATGGCATCGGCTTTTCAGTGCAAAGCCGATGCCTTGTTTTTTCCGAAAGGTGAAGGGCGGTTGAAAGACGGTATGCGCGCAAGTGCCGAAGTTTAATGTTAAACGGCGCGTTTCATTCTGAATTTTAATATGAAAATGGTAAATTTGCAGAAATATAGTAACTTCAGAAAGTATGCCAATGGTAATATCAAAAAATACGGAAGAACTTAAAAATGAGCTTGGTTCGCTGATATGGCGCATGGCTACCAATCTTGTGCATGGCGGCAAGGTGTCGCCTGTGCAATTTATGGACTATACGCTCGGCGCACTGTTCTATCGGTTTATTTCCGAGAACATCACCGACTATTGCAACCAGCTTATGGCCGAAGCGGGTGTGTCTAATCCCGATTACTCCAGCATGAGCGATGCCACGGCAGAGAACGCGCGCAAGCAAATCATCAATGCCAAGGGATTCTTCATTCTCCCGTCGCAGCTCTTCATCAACGTAGCCAACGGCGCGTCGAAGAATACGGAACTCAACACCACACTTGCCAACAATTTCAAGGCTATCGAACAGAGTGCCATCGGTGAGGCGAGCGAGAACGACGTAAAGGGGCTGTTCAGCAACTTCAATACCAACGACAACGGATTGGGAACTACCGTTACGGAGCGCAATGAACTACTCACAACGTTGCTCGAGAGTGTGCGCGATCTCAACTTCACCACCTACATAGAGAGCGGTCTCGACGTGTTTGGCATCTGCTACGAGCATTTGATAAAAATGTACGCCCTCAACTCAGGCACAAAGGGTGGTGAGTTTTACACGCCGAGCGAGGTGAGCTACCTCCTTGCGAAGATTGCCGCAGCAGGGCGCACCACTGTGAATAAGGTCTACGACCCTGCGTGCGGAAGTGGCTCATTGCTTCTCAACTTCAACCTCGTGCTTGGCGCGAAGAATGTGGAAGATGGTTTTTACGGGCAGGAGATAAACCTCAAGACCTACAACCTCTGTCGCATGAACATGTTTCTGCACAATGTGAACTACGACCATTTCGACATTCAGCTTGGCGACACCTTGCGCAACCCGCTGCATACCGATGAGGAGCCCTTTGATGCAATCGTGTCCAATCCTCCTTATTCTATTCCGTGGGATGGCGACAACGACGCCACACTCATCAATGACCCTCGCTTTGCTCCTGCAGGCGTGCTCGCCCCGCGATCGAAAGCCGACTTCGCCTTTACCATGCACATGCTATCATGGCTTAGCGCACAGGGCACGGCTGCCATAGTGGAGTTTCCCGGTATACTATACCGTAGCGGTGCGGAACAGAAAATCCGCAAATATCTTGTGAGCAACAACTATGTGGACACTGTAATACAACTTCCTCAAAACCTGTTTTTCGGCACCTCGATAGCCACTTGCCTGCTGATACTGAAAAAGAACAAGAGCGACAACCGTGTATGCTTTATCGACGCGTCAAATGAATTCGGACATGAGGGCAACAAAAACAAGTTGACCGCCGAGAACATCGACCGCATCTACAATGCGTATATGTCGAAAGAGGAAGATGCCCACTTCTGTCATGTCGTGACCACAGCCGACATCGAGGCCGAAGACTTCAATCTTTCGGTATCGACATACGTGGAACAAGAAGATACGCGAGAGGCAGTAGATATTAAGGAGCTAAATCAGCGCATAGCGGAAATCGTGGCACGCGAGCAACTGCTAAGAACTGAGATTGACGCTATTGTAAAAGAACTGGAAATAAGCTAATAGGCCTATTATGCCCACAAGTACCTGGAGCGTGGCGACCGCACCATCGACCAGATGATACAGGCTGCACGCTCTGGCAAGCAGAACATCGTGGAGGGCAACATCGACGGCATCACATCCACCGAGATGGAGATAAAGCTCACCAACGTGAACCGTGCCAGTCTGCACGAGTTGCTTGAGGACTACAAGGACTATCTGCGCGTGCACGGCTTGCAGCAATGACCCATCAATTCGCCCAAGGCGGAACAGACGCGCCGCTACTGCCGCACGCACAACGCCCCCGAGGACTATACACAGAAAATATCGGAGCGGTCGGCAGAAACGATATGCAACATCGCCATCACGCTGATTCTCCAGACCGACGTGATGATAAAGGGCTTGATAGAATGGCAGAAAAACTATTTCAAGGAGAACGGCGGCATAAAGGAGCAGATGTACAACGAGCGGCGCAAGCAGAGGGGATATTAAATAAAAACAACGAAGACAATGAGTAAACTCGATGATATGATTAAGGAACTCTGCCCGGACGGGGTGGAGTTCGTGAAGTTGGGAGAGGTGTGCAAGATTAAACGTGGTGTGCGTGTTGTAAAAAAAGAATTGTTGGAAACAGGAACTATTCCTGTGTTTCAAAACAGTCTTACACCTTTAGGCTTTAACCATGTTTCGAATTACCCTGGAAATACTACTTTTGTAATCAGTGCAGGTGCAGCTGGAGAAGTCGGTTTTAGCGACATTCCTTTTTGGGCGGCAGACGATTGTCTATGCATATCCTGCCCAGACAATGTGTTAAACAAGTATGTGTATCATTTTCTTAAGAAAAATGAAATTAGAATAAAATCAAAAGTTCGTAAGGCCAGTGTACCACGTTTGTCTCGTAATGTAATTGACAACATTGAAATTCCTATACCCCAATTAGAGATTCAAAACGAGATTGTCCGCATCCTTGACCATTTCACCCAGCTGGAGGCGGAGCTGGAGGCGGAGCTGGACTGCCGCAAGCGGCAGTATGAATACTACCGCGACCAGTTGCTGAGCTTCGACAAAATTACCCCCCCCATGTAGTTTGGAAGAAATTGAGTGAAGTGGGAAATCTCATAAGAGGAAATGGACTTCAAAAGAAAGATTTCACAAATGATGGTATTGGATGCATTCACTACGGGCAAATATACACCCACTATAAGACATCGGCAACAGAAACCATCACTTATTGTTCTGAGGAATTGGCAAAGAAATTGAGAAAAGCGGAATATGGTGACATCGTGATTGCAACGACAAGCGAAAACGTTGAAGACGTATGTAAAGCTGTGGCATGGTTAGGAAAAAATAACATTGCTGTAAGTGGAGACGCCTATATATTCAAGCATGATCAGAATCCTAAATATATTGCATATATATTTCAAACTGCAAATTTCTTTAATTACAAGAAGCGGAAAGCCAATGGAACGAAGGTTATAAGATTGTCTGGTGATGCAATTGGAAAATATGAAATCCCCATTCCACCTCTCTCCGAGCAAAACCGCATCGTCGCCATCCTCGAGCGTTTCGAAGCCCTCACCACCTCGTTGCAGCATGGCTTGCCTGCCGAAATAGCAGCACGCCGCCAGCAATACGAGTATTACAGAGACAAGTTGTTGGATTTCAAGAGAAAAGAATACAGAAAAATATAAGCAAAACTAGCTATCGTACATAGAAAAAAGCTATCTTTGCAGCACAAACATTATATAAGAAAACAACATATATGGCAGCAACAGTTTTTAATGATGCACAAGTTGACATTATAAATTTGATGCAATGGGTGAAAAGCCCCGAAGCCCTAACAGATTTGAAACAGGCAATATCTGATTTCTTCGCAAGAAAAGTAAAAGAAGAAATGGACGGTATGTGGGAGCGCGGCGAAATGACGCAAGAAAAATTTGACACTTTTGCCACATTACACGAGCGCACACCATATCGCAAATAAGTTATGAGGGTTGTTCTTGACACAAATTGCCTTATCATGGCAATATCGGCACGCAATGAGTACTATCAAGTATGGCAAGACTTTCTTGATGGCAAATACGTTATGTGCATAACCAACGAGATTATCGAGGAATATTCCGAAGTAATATCACGCAACATCTCACCACTTCTTGCAGAATTCGTCATCTCGACCATCGTCAACAGAAAGAATGTCATAATGAAGTCTCCTTCTTATGCCTTTCATCTTATATCAGCAGATGAAGATGACAATAAATTTGTTGATTGTGCCATTGTTTCTAATGCAAAATACATTGTTACCAATGACCATCACTTCGATGTATTGAAAAGTATAGAATTTCCAAAGGTTGATGTTGTAAAACTCCGCCAATTTTTGGATGATTTGCAAAAATCTGAGCAGTGATAAATATGTCAGAGACCTACAATATACTATCCGAGAACAACCAAAGCACGGTGGTAAACCATTACGAACGCCCCCAAACAGTGCGCGAAACATTCTATCAAAGTGAGGCCGACTTGGAGCGCGAGATGATAAAGCAGCTCCAGCAGCAAGGCTATGAGTATGTAGACATAAAGCAAGAAAACCAACTGACAGAAAACTTGCGCCTGCAACTCGAACGGCTCAACGACTTTACTTTCACCGATGGGGAATGGAAACGCTTCTTCAAGGAAGAGATAGCCAAAGAAGGCGACGGCATCACCGAGAAGGCGCAAACTATACAGAAAGACCACATCAAGACGCTGGAACTTGACAACGGACAGCAACGTAACATCAAACTTATTGATAAAGAAGACATACACCACAACTACACACAGGTTATCAACCAGTATGAAGTAGCAGACGGTACGCATGCCAACCGCTACGACGTGACGATACTTGTAAACGGACTGCCCCTTGTACACATCGAACTGAAACGCCGAGGCGTAGCATTGAAAGAGGCTTTCAACCAGATAAACCGCTACGGACGGGAATCGTTTTGGGCAGGCAGCGCATTGTTTGAGTATGTGCAGATCTTCGTCATATCCAACGGCACGGAAACCAAATATTACAGCAACACCACACGCGCCAACCACATAAAGGAGCAAGGCAAGACTGGCAAGAAGCCAAAGCAAAAGACTTGTAACTCATTTGAGTTTACAAGTTATTGGGCAGACGCCGGAAACAATATATTGGGCGATTTGGAAGACTTCACCGCCACATTCTTCAGCCGCCATTCGCTACTGAGCATTCTGACAAAATACTGCGTCTTTACGGAGCAAAAGATACTCATGGTGATGCGTCCCTATCAGATAGCCGCCACAGAGAAGTTGCTCAATCGGATAGAAATATCCCACAACACACGCCGCTACGGCACAATAGATGCCGGAGGCTACATTTGGCACACCACAGGGTCGGGCAAGACGCTCACTTCGTTCAAGGCGGCGCAGCTCGCATGCCAAAAGGATTATATAGACAAGGTACTGTTTGTGGTAGACCGCAAAGACTTGGACTACCAAACCATGAAGGAGTATGACCGCTTCCAAAAGGGTGCGGCCAACGGCAACACGTCCACTACAATACTTACCAACCAAATCAACTCGAAGGACAGCAAGAAGAAGATAATTATCACAACCATACAAAAGCTTGCCACGTTTATAAAGAAAAATCCGCAACATGACTTCTACGGCAAAGAAGTAGTGATGATTTTCGATGAATGCCACCGCTCGCAGTTCGGTGAAATGCACACTGCCATAATCAAGCGTTTCAAGAAATACTACCTCTTCGGCTTTACGGGCACGCCGATATTCAAGGAAAATATGCCAAGCGGCCAAGGCATATACCGCATGACGGCAGATGTATTCGGTCGACAGTTTCCGCCTTACACCATAGTGGATGCGATACGCGACCATAATGTGTTGCCCTTCCGCGTAGCATACATACGCACCATAAAAGAAAAAGAAGATGTGGAAAACAGCGACGTGTGGGACATCAAGCGGGAGAAAGCCCTCGAAGACCCGCGCCGCATACACAACGTAACGGCATATATACTCGCTCATTTCGACCAGCAGACCAAGCGAGGGTCGACCTACACATTCAGCAAACTTGTCAACATCGCGGATGTGGCGACAGACAGGAAGAAGGCCGTGGAAGAAATAAGGCAAAAAACAAAGTTCGGCGGTTTCAATTCCATCTTCGCCGTGCAGAGCATCCACTTTGCCAAACTCTATTATATGGAGTTTATGCGCCAAATGGAAGAGTTGCCTGAAAACAAACGGTTGCGCATAGCGACAATTTTCAGTTATGCCCCTAACGAGGAGGTGGACGACTGCGGTGACGCAGAGGAGAACAATGATTCTACCGAAGGCCTTGACCAAAGCAGTCGCGACTTCTTGGAGAAAGCCATAGCTGACTACAACGAGATGTTCAAAACCAATTACGACACATCGGCAGACAAATTCCCCAATTACTACAAGGATGTGTCGCTACGCATGAAAAACCGCGAGATTGACATTCTTATTGTGGTCAATATGTTTCTTACAGGATTTGACGCAACCACTCTCAATACGCTTTGGGTAGACAAAAATCTGCGCTACCACGGACTGCTACAAGCATACAGTCGTACCAACCGCATACTGAACTCGGTAAAATCGTTCGGCAACATTGTGTGTTTCCGAAACCTGGAAGAAGCCACCAACAAATGCCTCGCTCTCTTCGGTGATTCAAACGCCAAGGGCGTGACAATATTACGTCCATTTGAAGACTATATGAACGGATATACAGATTATGACGGCAAGCACTGTACCGGCTACAAGGGAATGATAGAATCGCTGCAAAGAATGCTTGCACCCGGCGAACTGCCACTTGGCGAAAAGGCTGAGAAAGAGTTTATCCGCTTGTTCGGTGCTGTGCTGAAGATGCGCAATCTGCTGTCGTGCTTCGACCAGTTTGCCGATGCCGATTGCATTTCGGAGCGCGACATACAGGACTATACCAGTATTTATATTGACCTTGCCGACAAATACCGCAATCAAACGAAACACGACAAGACAGACATCAATGATGACGTTGTGTTTGAGATGGAGCTGGTAAGGCAAGTTGAGGTGAATATAGACTATATCCTGTTTCTTGTGCAACAGTATAACAAAGGACATCAAGACAATGCCGAACTCAGAGTGAAGATAAGCAAGGCGATAGACTCCAGCCCTGACTTGCGTGACAAGAAAGAACTCATTGAGCAATTTATTGATTCGTTGACTCCCGACAGCGAGGTGAACGACAAATGGCAAGAATATGTAAACAAATGCAAGCGCGATGAATTTCGGGCTATTGTCGAGGAGGAAAACTTAAAGGAAACTGAGGCGAAAGAATTTATACAAACCTCTTTCAAACGTGGCTATGTGGCTGAAGGTGGGTTGGAACTAAACGGCATTATGCCACCAATCAATCCGTTTGACCCTAACGCCAATCGTGAAGGTAAGTTGCGCCATGTGCTCGACAGGATAAAAGTTTTCTTCAACAAGTTCTTTGATATTGCCAATGGCGATTTCTAACTGAAATAACATGTGCGGCAATTACCATACGTGATTTAAACAGGTTAAGGAGGCTTAGAACTTTTTTCACATAAAACCGGCGTGTAATTCGCCTTTTTTGTGTAAGTTTGCATCGTAAAATTAACAATGCATTACGATATCCAAACAGACAGGTAACAATTGAAATGAACCAGGACTATACTTCATTCCTAAAAGAGATATACCATTTCATACCCAAGAACCGGGTCTACACCGACGAGCTCCGCCGTCTTGCCTGGGGCACCGACGCCAGTTTCTACCGCCTCGTGCCCCAGATCGTGATCCGCTCCGACTCGGAGACCGAGATTTCCGACATTCTCAAGGCTGCGCAAGCCCACCGCCTGCCCGTCACCTTCCGCGCCGCGGGCACGAGCCTCTCGGGACAGTCGGTAAGCGACTCCATCCTCATCGTGGCGGGCAAGCACTGGGAGAAATACGAGATCATCAACGAGGGCAAGACCATACGCATGCAGCCCGGACTCATAGGCCAACGCGTCAACGACCTGCTGAAACCCTACGGCCGCAAGCTCGGCCCCGACCCGGCATCGGTGAAGAGCGCCATGGTGGGCGGCATCGTGATGAACAACGCGTCGGGCATGAACTGCGGCACGCACGCCAACAGCGACAAGATGCTTAACTCGGTAAGGATTATCCTTGCCGACGGCACCATGCTCGACACCGGCGACGAGACGAGCCGACAAGCGTTCGTGAAGGCAAGGCCCGACTTCATAAGGCGCATAGAGGAGCTGCGCGACAAGGTGCGCGCCAACGAGAAGCTGTGCGACCGCATAAACTACAAGTATGCCATCAAGAACGTGACGGGCCTCAACATCCTGCCCTTCGTGCGCTTCGACGACCCGTTCGACATCATAGCCCACTTGATGGTGGGCTCGGAAGGCACGCTGGCGTTCCTCGCCGAGGTGAGCATGAACACCGAATACGACTATCCGTTCAAGGCGAGCGCCATGCTCTATTTCAAGGAGATAAAAGAGGCGTGCAACGCCGTGGTGGCGATGAAGAAACTTGTCGACGAGGACGGGCAATGGATAGTGAAGAGCGCCGAACTGCTCGACAAGAAGTCGCTCGCCTCCGTCAACGACACCACCGGCGAGGGCCTTACAGCCATACTGACCGAGACGAAGGCGTCCACTGCCGAGGAGCTGCATGCCAACATAGCCAAGATAGAAGAATGCCTCAAGGCGTTCACCACATACGTGCCGGTGAAGTTCACCGACAAGCCAGAGGAATATTCCAAGTTCTGGGCGATGCGCTCCGGGGTGTTCCCTGCCGTGGGCGGCACGCGCAAGCTGGGCACCACCTGCCTCATAGAAGACGTGGCGTTCCACATCGAGGACCTGCCCAACGCCACCGCCGACCTGCAAGAGCTGATAGCCCGCCACGGCTACGACGACGCTTGCATCTACGGCCACACGCTGGAGGGCAACTACCATTTCATCATCAACCAGAGGTTCGACTCCGACGCCGAGGTGAGCCGCTACGAGGACTTGATGAACGACGTGAAGACCCTTGTGGTGGACAAATACGACGGCTCGCTGAAGGCGGAGCACGGCACGGGCAGAAACATGGCGCCCTTCGTGCGCTACGAGTGGGGCGACGACGCCTACGACGTGATGAAGGCGGTGAAAGACCTCTTCGACCCCAACGGGCTGCTCAACCCTGGCGTGATATTCAACGACGACCCCAAATGCCACCTCAAGCATTTCAAGCCCCTACCCATGACCGACCCGCTCGTGGACCGCTGCATAGAATGCGGATTCTGCGAGGTCAACTGCCTGACGTGCGGCTTCGCGCTGTCGAGCCGACAACGCATCGTGATACAGAGGGAGATAACCCGCCTGAGGGAAACGGGCGAGGACCCACAGAGGCTGGAGCGGCTGGAGAAGGGATACAAATACTGGGGCAACGCCACGTGCGCCGGCGACGGCATGTGCTCCACGTCGTGCCCGATGCACATCAACATGGGCGAGCTGACCCACGTGTTGCGGCAAAAGGAACTGCCCAAGGGCAGCCTCGGCTACAAGGCGGGCGACTTTGCCGCCAACCACCTCGCCGGCATAAAAGACGCGCTGCGCCCCGTGCTCACGCTTGCCGACACCGCCCACGCCGTGATCGGCACGAAGGCCATGGGCGCGATGACGAAGGCCATGCACGACACGCTCAAGGTGCCCTTGTGGACACCGGCAATGCCCAAGGCGTTCCACATAGACAAGAATCTGGAAGCGAGCCAGCCGCAATGCCACGACAAGGTGGTGTATTTCCCGAGCTGCATAAACCAGACCATGGGCTTGCAACGCAAGTCGCCTGAGGAAGCGGCGTTGGTCAACAAGATGGTGTCGCTGCTCAACAAGGGCGGCTACGAGATAATCTTTCCCAAGGGCATGGAGCGCATGTGTTGCGGCACCATCTGGGAGAGCAAGGGCATGATGGACATTGCCGACCGCAAGTCGAAGGAGCTGGAGGCTGCCCTATGGGAGGCGAGCGAGCACGGCAAGTATCCCGTGCTGTGCGACCAGAGCCCATGCCTGCACCGCATGCGCGAGACCATAAAGAAGGTGCGTCTCTACGAGCCCGCCGAGTTCATCTACACCTTCCTGCGCGACCGCCTCACCTTCACGCCCGTCGACGACACCGTGGCGGTGCACGTCACCTGCTCCATGCGGAGGATGGGCGCGGCCCACTTCATCATTGACCTTGCCAAGCTCTGCGCCAAGCATGTCGTCGTGCCCGAGGGCATAGGCTGCTGCGGATTCGCCGGCGACCGAGGCTTCACCCATCCCGAGGTCAACGCCTACGCCCTGCGCAAGCTCGCGCCGCAGCTCAAGGAGAAAGGCGTGAGCATGGGCTACAGCAACAGCCGCACGTGCGAGATTGGCCTCACCACCAACTCCGGCATACCCTACCAGTCGATAGTGTATCTCGTGGACCAGTGCACTGAGGCGAAGAAGGGGTAGCCGAATGGGGGAATAGACCAAGGTACTTTCCACAAACAAGTAAATCACAAATATAAATCTTTCTTCTCACTCAAGATGGATATATCACAATCGCAGATAGTATCATTTATTTGGGGCATCGCCGAC
>CAVKWN010000018.1:0-42443 GCA_963660075.1 Lachnospiraceae bacterium | reverse complement strand
AAACGGCCAAGAGAAACGGTGTCTCAAAATTTACGGCGTTATATCAGTTGATATAAGATATGGCTCCATCCGGCAACTTTATCGAGAAAATGATTTCAAAGGAGAACTGATTTGTCGGTTCTCCCTTGAAAACGTATCCACATTTATAAGACTGAGTAGTTACACAGTCTGTAAAGAATTACAACAAGATTTTAACACTTGTGGGGCACGCCTTCTAGGATGGCCACGGAGGCTCTGAAGTATTAAAACGGGCACTTCCAAACCATTTTCAAGTCCCAAAAGCATGAAATCTGCCCGCGATAGCAGTACTATCACATTGCGATTCTACTGGAAAGCTGCCGTGATTCTACTGGAAAGTTGCCGCAATTCCAACGGAAAGCCGGCATCATTTTAATGTAAAGCCGACTCAAGAGCTCAAATTAAGGTCTTGTTTAAGACGGTAAAATGCATAATGTCCTACTTATTAGGAGGTTGTATAATTTTTGTAAAAATGGACTCAAATCGCACGAGAGGAAAAGTTTTTCAAAGAAATCGATTCTTAGAGGACCTTTTGTTTAGATTTTTCACACACCTTGAAGATGTTTACGCGTTGATACTATCCGAATGGGACACAAAAGATGCACACCGTGCGGTTGCTGGCGGGGCCTAACCAACCCTACAATCCCCAGCTGGCCAATCGTTTCCCCTACAAACAATATCTCCCCTGTTTATATCACCAAAATCATCAAAACAACAAAACAGTCAAGCACAGTATCGGAACAGGCGAAAGAGTTGTATAGCAGTGTTCTAAACATATGTTTTGGCGTGCATGGCAGCCCCTTGAAGCTGCTTTGCGATTAACAATCATCAAATAAATTGATATTTTTTACAATTTCTATATTTTTGTAACTTCTTTGTAATAAGAAAGCAGTAATTTTGCAGCGTAATCAGAGACGACTCGCTGGTAAGCGGGTCTTTCAATCCTATCTTCAAATTAATTTTTTCTTTAGGTATGCAAAAAAGATTGCAGTTTCTCATTGCTTTGATGCTCATCGTAGTGTCGCAGGCAATGGCTCAGGTGACTACTTCTGCCATTAGCGGAAAGATCACTGCAGACGGCGAAGCCGTGATGGGTGCCACCATCACCGCTACACACCAGCCCACAGGAACGGTGTATCGCTCAGTGACAAACCAGACCGGACGCTTCACCATCCAGGGTATGCGTACGGGTGGTCCTTACAAGGTGGAAATCAGCTACATCGGCTACAAGCAGAAAGATGTAGAAGGAGTGTACTTGAAGCTCGGTGAGACAGCCGACCTCTCAAATGCTCTCGTTGAAGATGCCACGGTGCTTGGCGACGTGGTTGTGACCGGCAAGGCTGGACTCAACGCCAGTAAGACAGGTGCTGCCGCCAGCTACAACTCAGAGTATCTGGAGAACATGCCCTCAATCAGCCACTCTATTGCCGACCTCACTCGTCTCAACCCAATGGTCAGCATCTCGCAGAGCGGTGCCATGTCGTTTGCAGGAGCCAGCAACCGTTACAACAGTTTCCAGGTAGACGGCGCTGTGAACAACGACGTGTTCGGTCTTACTTCTAACGGTCAGAACGGCGGACAGGCTGGTACTCAGCCAATCTCTACCGAGACCATCGATCAGATTCAGGTGTGTGTGGCTCCTTTCGACGTGCGTCAGTCTGGCTTCACCGGTGGTGCCATCAACGCCATCACCAAGTCGGGTACCAACGAGTTCCACGGATCGGTTTACGGCGACTGGCTCAACCAGGCACTCATCGGTTCAAAGTACACTCTGATGAACGGCAAGGACAGTGAGAAATACAACGACGAGACCGAGTATCGTTTCGGTGCAACGATCGGTGGTCCTATCATCAAGAACAAGTTGTTCTTCTTTGCCAACTACGAGCGCTCAAACAAGGAGTACCCAAACAACTACGGCATCGACTCAGAGGCATCAAAGCTTGGCTCAGCAGGATTTGCTGAGGCGCGCGAGGCTCTGCAGATTCTGAAGGACAAGTACGGCTACACAGGCACGTTCAGCAATCCTAAGAACTATACCAAGTCTGATAAGGCCGGATTGAAACTCGACTGGAACATCAACGACAAGAACAAGGCTTCTTTCGGATGGCGCATGGTGTTGGCTAAGCAGCTCAACGGCGCAAGCACTGCATCTAAGCTCGTGGCAAGCGACGGCATGTACGACTTTGTGAGCAACACCCACAACTTCACTGCCCAGCTCAACAGCACGATCAACGAAAACATGAACAATGAGCTGCAGGTCTCTTACGTTCGTGTACGCGACAAGCGCGACCCTTATGGCATCTTCCCTTACATTCAGATTAATAATGTGGGTGGTGGCACACTCTACTTCGGTACCGAGCGCTCATCTACTGCCAACTCACTCGACCAGGATGTGGTGACCTTCACCGACAACTTCAGCTGGTACATCGGCAACCACAACCTCACCTTCGGTACTCACGGTGAGTATTACCACTTCAAGAACCTCTTCATCCAGGATAACTACGGTAGCTACTACTTCAACGGTCTCGACAACTTCAAGATGTTCATGAACGGTGAGTCTGCCGACGGCAAGGCCGTGAACCAGTACCGCTACGGCACAGCCAACACAGCAGTGACAGGCGACCCACGTTGGGCTCCCGGCTTCGGTGCCGGCCAGATTGGCTTCTATGTGCAGGACAAGTGGAACGTGACCAACAACTTCGAGCTCACCTACGGCTTGCGTATGGACATCCCTCTCTTCTTCGATACCCCAACAGAAAACGCAGACTTCAACAAGACTGCCGAGTTGCAGGGCTGGAACGTCAAGACCAACCACAAGCTTAGCAGCACTCCAATGTGGTCGCCCCGTGTAGGCTTCCGCTGGAACATCGAGAAAGAGCACAACCTCTTGCTCCGCGGTGGTGCAGGTATCTTCACTGGCCGTATTCCTTTCGTGTGGTTGAGCAACAACTTCTCTAACACCGGTATCCAGACTTCTGTCTACAACGTGTATGGCAGCACCGGCAATTTGGCCGGCCTCTCATTCATCGCTGATCCCGACAAGGCTAGCCAGAACGCTTCCAAGCTCACGGCTTCAGGCTCACAGCTGGTCAACGTGTTCGACAAGAAGTTCAAGTTCTCTCAGAACCTTCGTCTCGACCTTGCCCTCGACTTCACACTCGCCGGCATCGACTTCACCGTTGAAGGCGTTTACTCTAAGACCCTCAACGACGTTTACTATCAGGACCTCACCCGTCAGCTAACAGGCAAGACCCTGGGCGAGACTTATTCAAGCCTTTCGTTCGACAACCGTCCAATGCTTGCAAAGCAGGCTACAGACAAATCGGACAACAACTTCTCGAAGCTGTCTAATGTGTACATGCTGAAGAACACCAACCGCGGCTACGCCTACAACTTGGCATTCTCGGCTTCTAAGCGCTTCGACTTCGGTCTCGACATCACCGCTTCTTACACCTACTCACAGTCTAAGTCAGTGAACAGCGGTACGTCTTCAGTTGCTCAGTCTAACTACAACTACAACTACACTCACGCCAACCCGAACGAGCCGGAGCTAGGCTACACAGCCTACAACGTGCCTCACCAGATCAAGGTCCAGGCTATCTATCATAAGGATTACGCAAAACACTGGAACACAACAGTGGGCCTTATCTACACCGCTTCATCAGGCTCTCCATATAGCATCTACTACTACGGCGACCTCAACGGTGACGGTTCTAACGGCAACGACCTGCTCTACATCCCGACAAAGGAGCAACTCAACAAGATGGAGTTCAAGGCTACTTCTAAATACACAGCCGAGCAGCAGCGCGACAACATGAACTCATGGATCGAGGGCGACAGCTACCTGAGCAAGCACCGTGGCGAGTACTTCGACCGCTACGCTGACAACGAGCCTTTCGAGCACCACTTCGACTTCCACTTCGCGCAGACCTACAAGTTCCGTGTGGGCAAGGAGATGCACTCTGTACAGCTGTCCTTCGACGTGCTGAACGTGGCCAACATGTTCAACAAGAAGTGGGGCCGCTACACCTCTACAGGTTCATCTGTTTACTATTCACCAGTTACCTACTCTGGCAATGGACAGTTCCAATTCTTGCACGATGCCGACTATAATATGCGCTCATATAGCGACTACTACAGCCGCTGGCGCGGACAGATCGGTCTGAAGTATACTTTCTAAGCACGCAGATTCGCAACAAATAAAAAGACTGGCCACATTGAGTGAGCCGGTCTTTTTTTAATGGTTTATGTTGAGTCCTAACGGAGTGGGGTATTAAGGGCGGTTCCCAAAAAATACCATCCTTAAGAGGTTTTTTGATTTAAAATATTATTTATCCAAAGAGGCAAGAATTCAAAAAATCGTTGTATCTTTGCCGTTATATTCTTGATACAAATACAACTCGATATGAAACACAGATTATTCTTCGTAGTTGTTGCCCTCGTCATGGCAACAAACCTTTTCGCACAAGCCGAGCGCAATGTCATATACAGATGCGTGCGCGGCACGCTCAATTACACACAACCTGTTGCCAAGAAGGAAACGGTGGGCAAGACAGTTGGCAAGATCTTCGGTGACGTTCTCCAGGCTGCCGCAGGCACCGCCACGAGCAAGACAGACCATCCCGAATATGAGGAAGCCGTGAAAGAAGCCATCCTCGGCGGAATAGGTAGCGCCCGTCGCGTCCGTACTGTGGACAATCTCTCAGTAGACGACCTTGCGGAAGGCGAGGATGCGATGTACTGCGATGCGTCTATCTCTTCTATCTCTTGCACCAGACGTATAAACACATGGACCGATGAAGAGAAGAAAAGTCACGAGAGCACCGAATACTGCGGAAACATCGTGGGCACAGTAAACCTGAAGAACATACGCAACGGGAAAATGGTTCTCACCATAACGCTCAACTCAAGTTCTTGGGCAAGCGGATGGTGCGAGACTGAGGACAAGGCCCTCGGCTATACCGTCAGCAGGATGAAGAGCTACTTGCGAGAAGCGGTAAACGATGCTTTCCCTCTCTACGCTTCTATCGTGGAAGGCAAACGCGCCACCGACAAGAAGGCCAAGGAGGTTTACATAGACCTGGGCGAAAAATGGGGATGCTATGCTGGACAACACTTTGATGTCTATACGGTTCAGACCGTGGCAGGCAAGGAAGCAAAGAAACGCATCGGTCAACTCAAGATAACAGAGACCATGGGTGACGAAATCAGCGCATGCAAGGTGCAAAGCGGTGGCGCCGACATCAAGGCCGCCATTGAATCTGGCGCAAAGCTCCTCATAACAAGCAAGGACTAATTGCCTCAGTAAGGCATAAACTTAAAAAAGTTGGTCTAACCACGATAGCTCATAGAGCATACGTGGTTAGACCAACTTTTTTGTTTGATGTTTGGATTTGTTGATTCTCTTAGAACGGATATCCCACGGCGAAGTGGAGGCTTTGCGAGTCCTTGAACTTCCCTACGTTGTAAAATCCGCTCTTGTAGGGGACGTGAATACCGACACCCCAGTCGAGACGTATTACGAGGAATCCCATGTCGTAGCGAAGGCCGGCACCCGTGCCCAACGCCATTTCCTGAAGAGCGTTCTTCATCTTGAACTTTCCGCCTTGGCGGTAGTCGTCGTTCATCTTCCACACGTTGCCGGCATCTAGGAAGAGCGCGCCATACAGGTTGCCGAAGAGTCGCGGACGGTATTCAAGGTTTGCCAGGAACTTGATGTCGCCAGTTTGGTCAAGGTAGTAGACACCGGCTGAGGCAGCGTCGTGATAAGAGCCTGGACCTATGGTCCTCACGGTGAAGGCGCGTATGGAGTTGGCACCGCCCACATAGAACTGTTCGGAATAAGGCGCGTCCTCTGAGTTGCCGTAGGTCCAGATGACGCCTGCGTTGACGTGTCCCACGAGAGTGGAGTGGGGCGAGAGCCGCCATGTCTTTACCAGTTCCGACTCGATCTTGAAGAACTGGGCATAAGGGTTCCTGAACATCTTCTTGTTCTTGTCGCCCCATTTCTTGCCTGCTGCGAGATACCCAAGAGAGAGGATGTTTCCCGACTCCGACACTGTGGTCTGCCACCACACTGGGCTCTTGTGGTCGCTGGGCGACGTGTATGTGTAGACATACTGCATGCGAGGTATGAACTGGTTGCGCATGGTGTAGTAGAGATACGGGTTGGCGTTGAGCACGGAGTCGAACTCCGCCGATGAGCGGCGCATGTAGTCGTAAGAGAAATTGAGGGGAGAGAACTGGTGTCGGCTCTGCTGAGTGGTCTGGAACTCATACGTCCACTCACCCGAAACGATGTGTCGGGTGAAGAAAGATGAACGTCTCACGATGTCGGACGAGAACGTCAGCTTTGTAGACAGTTGCGGGAAGTATTTCGTGCGTATGGCACGCCTTATGAGTCGCTCCCTTACCTTTGATGCCCATGGCATGATAAGGGAGGGGAAGGTAAGCGACGCGTCGATGCCATACTCATAGCTGTTGAGCTTAGACCCCGCGTTTTTTGCCTTGTGTCCCGTTTGCCACTCGTAACTTCCCTTGAGGTTTATGTCGAGCAGTTCGCCGCCATGAAACGCGTTGCGCTTTGTCAGACCCACGGTGAAGCCCGGTCCTATGCGGTTGTTTGTCTTGCCAGTGAGGTTGCCCTGCACGTAGAAGTCGTAAGGCTTGTCGAGGACGAGGTTGAGGTGCAGGTCGAGCGTGTCGGCGCGCCCTGTGGTGTCGCGTGGGGCGAAATTGAAGTCGACAATCGAGAAAATTCCGGTCGATGCCAGCTTGTTGGCACTTTCCTGATGCTTGAAATAGCTGTATTGGGCTTTCGGCATGAGGTGCATGTTCTTTAGGATGGTGCCAAACTTAACAGGAGGCTTCTTGCCATTGAAATGGATGGTGAAGTCTCTGTGGCTCAAGCTGTCGTCCAACGCGTCGTTGTAGCTCTTATGCATGTCTATGTTTATCTTCCCGATATGCCATGTCCTTGTTGCCATTGCCGGAATGTTGTTGATGGTTTGGAATCTCAACAACGCCTTTCCGGGCACGCTTACTGTATCGGCGAGGTAGGAGGCGTAAGAAGGCTGGTAGTAGAAGTAGCCATTGTTGCGAAAAAGGTTGCTGATGCGTGCCCGCTCCCCATCGAGAGCCGACACGTCGAAAGCGTCGCCATTGTGTATCTTCGCGTTTGAGGCGGTGCTTGCCAGCAAGCTGTCGGTGGATTTTGGGAAGCCGATGTAGCGCAGGGAGTCGATGGTGAACAGGTGGCCCGGCAGCACGTTGTATCTTATCTTTGCCTTTTTGGGGTTGCTCTGTTCCAGCACCTCATATTCTACGTTGCCCCGAAAATATCCATGCGCCTGCAACACGAGCTTTGCCACCTTGGCGCGCAAGGCGGGGTTGACCCACGACATCAGCACGGGATTGGTGCCAAAGCTCTTGAGCATCCATTTGGAGAAACCGTCGTCCTTGCCCGTGAACTCATTCCATACCCATAAGCCTATGGGGAAGGGCGAGCGTACGCCCGACCCGAATATCGCCCCGTTTGGCGCTGTGGCAAGGGCGGCGTCTATTTCCTCCTTGGTTGAGGCAAAGTTGCTGTCCTTGTTGTCGGTGATATAGTTGATGTTTTCCACTCCGATAAAGAGTTGGTCGCCTTCCGGTATGCTTTTTGTTGAGGAACACGCGGAAAGGACCAGCCCTAAGGCGAGCAGGTACAAGGTATATACCTTTTTGATCATGTTTACAGAGTATTTGTCTTTGTATTTGTTGAGTCGGGTGTCGTGGTATCTGTCGTCTTCCATCGGAATATGTCGGAAAGCGAGCTGAGCTTCTTTCGCCATAGGAATCCGCCTCCGAATCGTGAGACATTCCCTTCGAGCCAGTCGTAGCTGTCGCGTACGTAGAAGAGGTTGAGATACATGTTTGACACGGGAGAGACGCGATATTCTACCGAGACGTTGTCGAAGAAGGTCTCGTTGGTCATGGCAGCGTCAGCGCCCGACGACAACTTGCCGCCGATGCTTAGTTTCAGGCGATTGTTCCAGAATCGGCGCGCGAACTTAAACGAATAGTCGGTATGCAACTGTCCCGTCGCGGTGAAACTGTTGTCGATGCCGAAGCCTATGTCGAGAGTGCGCAGGGCCTTGCCTGATATCTGGTTTATCTGCGAATTGAGGAACGCTGATAGCGCGGAGTTCATGGAGAAGCTCGAGGTGTTGCCATCGGCGAGATACATGCCCGTGGTGAGCATCGTCACCGCCTGCTTGCCTCGCTCCTCCACGGTCATTGCCTGAAGCTGGTTGTGGATGGTCATGTCTTCAGGCGCGTCGATGGTAAACTCCAGTCCCATGTTCTGAAGCGTCTTCGACACTTTCACCCCACACGTGAAGTTAACTACCCTGCCGTTGCCCGATGACGTGCCTACGGTCGACTTGGTTGTTTCTGTGGCGGTGAGAGACAGGCGAGGGTTCATCGGGTCGCCCGTGAACTCAATGTAAGAGCCTTGGGCTATGGTGAACGTCTTGAGCGGAATGACGGGAAGCTCATATTTCATCTCGCCATTGTTTATGGTGTATCTGCCTCGCAATATCACGCCATCCACGGTGTTGTATTGCATTCGCATCTCTCCGCCGCCAATCACGTCTACATAGTTCGACTTCGAGGCGTTGAGATAACAGTTTATGTGTGCCCCTTCGTCGATGTTGAGCGACAAGTCCATGTTGAGACCTGTGAGCGGTGGTTGGTTGATCACGTCGTTGGTGGTGTCGCTGAAGTCGGTGAACTCTACGAGATCTTTCAGCTGGTCATCGGTGTTGAGAGGCGAATCCTTGAGGTTGTATTTAAGGTCTGTCGTGCCGAGAATGTCCACTACGCCCCTCACGCGCAGGTTGTCGATGAGTCCCTGGGCGGTTCCGTTGAAGTTGACGAACGCCTTGCCGTATGCCTCGGATCGAGCTTTCTCTTTTGAGTCGATGAGCAGGTAGTTGGCGGCGCGCATCCTCACGTTTACCATCATCTTCGACAGGTCTGCGAAATCGATGGTGCCGGAAATGTTGAGAGGCGATTCGTTGTGGGCGAACACCTCAAAGTTTTCCAGCACAATGCGGCTGTCCTCTATGGCCACGGGGTCATCGGCGAACCTTATCTCCATGCCGTAAGGCTCCGAGAACAGGCAGCATGAGTCGAGAAACAGTTCGCCATTGGCGTTTGGTTGCGATGGTGAGCCTTTCAGGGTGAGCGTGCCTTCGGCGTAACCTTTGAAGCCGAAAAGCCCATTGGGGACGAAGCCGTTGATGAAGTCCATCGGCATGTGTGTCATGTTGAGAGTGGCATCGAGCACTCCTTTGCCCACGGAGAAATAAGTTCCCTTTAGCGTGCCGAGCTCCTCGCCGTCCTTGGTGATTATTCCATCGACATAGTGTCCTCCACCGGTTTGGGGCATGTAGGTGAACTCCGTGCCGACATTGCCCAAGGCACAATCGTTATAGGTCATCTTGTCCACGTTGACAGACGACGACATGGTAAGGTCTTCCTTTGTTTGCGTTAGATGGAAGTCGCCGTCGAGCACGCCCGTTATGCTGGGTGCGTAGGGGATGACGGACAGTATCTTGCCAATGTCAAGCCTGTGGAGCGATGCCGTGATGTCTTGCAACGCCTCTGGGTCGTTGTCGTCGCTGTATATCTGCAAACCTGTGCCATCATCGGCGGTGAGTTTCACGTCTGCCTTTACGCGTCGGTTGTCGCCAAGGAAGATGTAGTTGCTGTCGTTGACCTCAAACGCCTTGTATCCAAGGATAGGCTTGCCGTCGAAGATACGCAAGCTTATGCCACCTTGCTTCATCTCCGCCATGAGGCTTAGGCTGACGCCAAGTTCACCTTTCGCATCGTAAACACGAGGCTTGATCCATGTGCCGTGGCCGGTAATGGCACCATCGAGGAAGGCGTGGAACGGCAATTGGCTTTTCTTGCCATTATGCACCTCAAGGTTGTAGGTCATGTCTTTTTGTGCCGACGACAGTTTCAATCGGGCAGTGTCGAGCGCCATGCTGTCTACGACAAGTCCCATTGCCTCGGCAAAGCCGTTGATGCCATCGGCTGGCGATGTCGTGACATCCATGTTGATTGACTTAAAGTCAATGCCGTAGTGGTGGAGGATCTGCGCCATGAAGTTGTCGGTGCCAGTCTGCAGAGTCAATTGGAGTTGTGGCAAGCGGCAGCGCAACCGTTCCTGGTCTATGTACTTGTCGTTTATCTGCCGTTGAAGCTCTGTCATGAAAGGCGTGACGGCCTTGAATAGTTTCTCGTAGCCCCCGGAGGCGTGGAGGTTGAGATGGAAGTCGTTGCAGTCGGCAAGCGCTCGGGTGGTGTCGCTATTGGTGTAGAGGTCAAGCGTTACGTCGTTAGGACGCAGAAGCTTGTTGCCATTCTTGACAGTGATGTCGGAGAACAGCCCTTGAACCTTATAAAACTTGTCGAGGTTTGTAGCCACATCCATTTGCCCGCATACCGACACGGTTGTCGGCTCGTCGACAATATGGAGTCCTTGTAGGTCAATGAGGGAGAGGTCTGCTGTGAGCGTGCATGCGCTTGCTTTCTTGTTTCCTACGTGCAATGCCGACAAAAGTGCATCAAGCCCGATGTTGCCTTTCAAAGCCTTGTTGTGACAGTCGGCGTTTGCAACGAGATGGCCATTGTTGAGGTTCGCCGTAAGGTTTATTCCGTCGAGATTGTATTTGTCATATCCGAGAGCTTTGATGTCAACAGCCGCATGCAAATTGGTGCTTGGCGAGAGAAAGTCGGTGCCGCTGCCATGTGCCACTATTGAACCTGTGAAAGGATGCACAGGCTGATGCTTGAGGAAATGGGCTATTGGCATGCGGCGCGACTTGATGTTGGCATCGTAAGCCATCTGTTTCATGTCAAGACTCAATGATCCTCCGATTGTGCCTCCGCCTTGTGAGGCTGAGAACTTGGTGGCGAGTTGCTTGCCGTCTAACTTCACGTTGCCACGAAGACTTATACCGCGGGGAATGTTGATGTTCGACGTGACGCTCTTGGGCAGCAGCGGCGTGACAAAGGCAAGGTTGCTGGCTAAGGCGTTGACGTTCATGTTAGCGCGAATGCTTGCTGGGCTCGTCATGTTGGCTACGAATCCATCTGCGTTAACCTTCATTATCTCAGGCATGGAGAGGTGGAGGCCGTTTATGTGTAGGCGATGGATGTTTCCGCCAACCTTGCCATCAACGATAAGAGGCACGCGAGGCCAGATGTTGCGGATGTCATGTGGGATGTAAGGCGAGGCGAGAGCCAGGATGTCTTTGCTTCCGAGGGTGCCGTGTAAGTTGACGGAGAATGAGCCGATGCTATCGGCTGGGAGGTCAGTAGAGAAGGCGTTCATGTCCATTTTAAACGCCAGCAGAATGTCGGAAGATGGAGTCTTCAAGCGCAGTTCGGGCAGTGTTATGCCAACGCTATCCATGCGGAAAGCTCCTTTCACGTTGGCGACATCTAGTCCGCATTTCTCATGGAAAACCGCGGCGAGAACATTCAGCTTCATAGACGGCGAGCAGAAAAGGAAAGAGTCAATCTTGAGTTGCAAGCCATCCAAGGCGATATGGTTGGGGTCGAAGCCCGTCTTCTCCGCTACGGATGGTTGCTTGTCGTAGTTAAGCCAACCGCCAGCCCAATCGATATGCCTCACGGAATATAGGTTCTTGGATAGATCCATGTAGACGCCTTGTGCCTTTCCCTTGTTCATAAGCAACGCCACGGAGATGGTGTCGCCAGGGGTGTGAAGAGCGAAGGCGGTGTTGCGTATGCTTATATCGTCGAGGTTGATTTTCCAGAAGTTTGCAGTCTTGACAGTGTCTTTTTTCGCCGTGTCGGATAGTTCGACAAGCAAGTTGGCATTGTTCAGGATAGCACGGTTCACCCTCACGTGCTCCTTTGACAGGTCAATGCCGTGAGCTTTGACCTTTAGTTCCCCTATCTTTCCGCTGACGCGCAGGTCGCTAACAAAATGTGTCGTATTTACCTGCATGTCGCGCAACGATAATTCGTCAACCATTACTTGTTTGTGAAAGAGTGGCAGGAGTTGTACGTTGGCCACGGCACGCGAGACTATTGCCACAGTGTCCGTCTTTCCTTTAACGGAATCGTTCTGTTCGAAAGCGCGCACATCGTCAAGGGCAAGGTCGAGCGGGAAAGCCAACCTCACGTGTCCAATGCTGACGCGCAAGCCCATCTTTTCCGAAGCAATGGCAGAGGCTTTTGAGACAGCCCAATTTTGAAAAGGAGGGAAGTAGAGAAGAAGCGACAAGACAATAATTAAAGCCACAGGTATCCCAATCGCAATGCCTGTATATTTTATTGTTTTCTTGAGTTTTGGATTTATGTTAGTCGCGCTACTACTTTTGTTTGCCATTGACGTTGCTCAATTTATTTGTTTGCAAACTTACGCAATTTTTCGGAATATATGGTCAATTGGTAAGATTATTTATTGAAATATAAGCCGTAATGACACGTGCGGCGAGTGCAATATATGATGTGAGTGTGTGGGGGACAAAAATGGGACGGACACTGCCCAAACAAACCAACAACTAAATAATAGCTAACCACAGCGACGCTAATTCCATAAACGCAACAAAGCCGCTGACATTCAGCGGCTTTGTTGTGGTTTATCTCGGTTTGTTACAGTTTCCTCGTGACTACCCGAAATTGTCGTACATTATGCTATCCTGCTCCACGCCGAGGCTATCAAGATAGTCGGTGACGGTCTTGATGAGCATTGGTGGTCCGCAGAGGTAATACTCGCAATCCTCTGGTGCCTCGTGGTCTTTAAGATATGTGTCGCGCACGCAGTTTACGGCAAATCCTGCATAATACTTCACGCCTTGAGCGTCGGCGACAGGGTCGGGACGGTCGAGGGAGAGGTGCATGTGGAAGTTGGGGAATTCCTTCTCCAGTTCCCAGAAGTCCTCCATGAAGAAAGCCTCGCTCAGGCTGCGGGCACCATAGAAGAAATGGAGCTCACGGTCTGTGGTGTGGAGCGTCTTTGTCATGTGCATGATTTGCGCACGCAGCGGAGCCATACCGGCGCCACCGCCAATCCAGATCATCTCACGCTTGCTGTCAAACTTGGGATGGAAATCGCCGTAAGGGCCGCTCATGCGCACCTTGTCGCCAGGTTTGAGGGAGAAAATGTAACTTGAGCCTATGCCTGTTGGCACGTCTTGGAATCCTACTTGAGGACGTGGCAAGAACGGTGTCGAGGCTATACGCACGGTGAGCGTAATGATGTCGCCCTCGGCTGGGTAGTTGGCCATTGAGTACGCGCGAACGGTAGGCTCCGGGTTGTGGGCCTTGAGCGAAAGAATGTTGAATTTCTCCCATGTTCCGATATATTCCTCGCCTATGAGCGACTTGTCGAAGTCTTTGTCGTAGTCTATGGTGTCGTATGCAGGGATGGCAATCTGTGCATACGAGCCAGGAACGAAGTCCATGTGCTCTCCAGGAGGCAACGCCACCTTGAATTCCTTTATGAAACTTGAAACGTTCTTGTTGGAGATTACAGTGCACTCCCATTCCTTGACGTTAAGGATAGAATCGGATACTTTCACGCTGAGGTCACCGTGAACCTTCGTCTGGCATCCAAGACGCCAATGATCCTTAATCTCCTTGCGTGAGAAGTGGCCTTTTTCAGTGTCGAGTATTTCGCCACCGCCTTCAAGGACTTGCAAACGGCATTGTCCGCAACTGCCTTTACCGCCGCAAGCTGAGGAGAGGTGTACGCCATTCTCGTTGAGCGTGGAGAGCAGCGAGCCGCCTTGATCCACTTCCAATTTCTTGTCGCCATTGATGGTGATGGTTACCTTTCCGCTCGGGCTGAGATATTTCTTAGCGATAAGCAGCATCGCCACCAAGAGGATGATGATGACGAGAAACACTGCTATGCTTACGCCTATAAATTGTCCCATATTCTTATTATTTCTTTATTCTGTGTTTGTTCTATGTTGTTTCTTCTTTAGTGGTAATCAGAACTTAAGCCCACTGAAGCACATCATTGCCATGGCCATGAGACCGACGGTTATGAAGGCGATTCCCATGCCTTGCAGTGGCTTAGGGATGTCGCTGTATTCCATCTTCTCACGAATGGCTCCGAACATGACAATGGCGAGTGTCCAACCCAATCCGCTTCCAAGGGCGTAGGCTATGCTGTCGCCTATGTTGGAAATTGCCTGTGCGTTATCGATAGGGAGCTTGATGCGCTGTTGCATGAAAAGTGACGCACCCATGATGGCGCAGTTGACGGCGATAAGTGGCAAGAAGATACCCAGGGACGCATAGAGCGACGGTGAGAACTTCTCCACTGCCATTTCCACGAGCTGCGTGATGCCTGCGATGATGGCAATGAAGAGGATGAAGCTGAGGTAGCTCAGATCCACTCCGTTTACCAGGCAGTCTGGTCCGAGGACATACGTTTGCAAGAGATAGTTGATAGGCTCAGTGATTAAGAGCACGAAGGTCACGGCAAGACCTAATCCGAGTGAGGTCTTGACATTCTTGCTTACAGCCAGGTATGAGCACATGCCGAGGAAGTAAGCGAAAATCATGTTGTCTACAAATATAGACCTGCAGAGTAATGCTATAGCGTGTTCCATTTCTTATTACTTCTTTTCGTCTTTAACAAAGAAGGCCCTGTTGACCCAAATGATGCAGCCGATGAGGATAAGGGCCGTGCACGACATGGTCATCATGCCATTGTTGATATAGCCGAGGTCATAAGCCCCCTCAGGTATAATTTGGAACCCGAGGAGCGAACCTCTTCCGAAGAACTCGCGGAAGGCACCCACCATGACAAGAATAGCCGCATAGCCGAGGCCGTTGCCTATTCCGTCGAGGAAAGAGGGCCAAGGCTTGTTCATCATGGCGAAAGCCTCCAAGCGACCCATGAGGATACAGTTGGTGATTATCAGTCCGACGTATACGCTCAGCTCCACGCTGACATCGTAGGCGAACGCCCCGAGAATCTGGTTTACGATAGTCACAAGCGCCGCTACGACAACGAGTTGCACGATGATGCGGATGCGCATCGGTATGGTCTTGCGGATGAGGGAGATGATGACGTTGGAGAATGCCGTGATCACTGTTACCGCGAGACCCATCACGATGGCGGGCTTGAGCTGTGAAGTAACGGCAAGGGCACTACAGATGCCAAGCACCTGTACCATGATGGGGTTGTTCAGGTGCAGAGGCTCGGAGAATGCCGCCTTATTCTGTTTTGAAAATAAACTCATAATTCGATAATTTTGTCGTTCCGTGAAAAAATTATTTGCTGTTGAGGAACTTCAGGAACTTGCCAAGTCCGTCGTGGAGCATGGTTGCCACACCGTTTGAGGTGAGCGTGGCACCTGTCACGGCGTCGACCTGTGTGGCTGGGTCCGTCACTTCCTTGTTCACCGACAAGGCTATTGTGCTGCGGTCTCCATCCTTGAAGAGCTTCTTGCCCTGGAATTTCTCTTGCCATTTCTGGCTGTCCTTGATCTCGGCGCCAAGTCCGGCGGTCTCGCCCTCGTGGTTGAAATATGCTCCGTAGACGGTGGTCTTGTCGTCGTTTACCGACACATATCCACTTATGCCGCCCCAAAGGCCGCTTCCGGTCATGGAGAATACATATTTCGCCTTCCCGTCGATGTCGCACACGAACATTTCGCTGCCGTCGACGGTCTGCTCCGATTTCACTACTTCCTTGTATTTCGCTTCCGCGGCGTTGTCGTCGAGTCCGCGTATGTTGAGGCTGTAGAGTATCTGCTTTTTCTTTGCCAGGGCCTCGTTGGCTGTCTGCATGGGCTTTAACGCCTGATAGACGAAGGCAAGGAGAAATGCCACTACCACGACGATGACAGCCGAGTAGATAATGGTATATGAATTGCTGTTAGTTTTCATTTCCTTTATGCTTTTATTCAGAAACCTTGCTGCGTTTGGCTCGTTTTGAGATATTGCACTCAACTACGCAATAGTCAATGAGCGGCGCAATCATGTTGCCAAAGAATATGGCGAGCATCATTCCCTCTGGATAGCCTTGGTTCTTCACGCGCACGATGATAGCCATCGCGCCAACGATGAATCCGTATATCCACTTGCCAGTTTCTGTTCTGGCTGATGTCACGGGGTCTGTAGCCATGAAGACGGCACCGAAGCAGAAACCGCCGAGGAGGAGTTGCTCCCACCAGTCTATCGAAGATGCGCCTGTGGCATGGAAGATAGCTCCCATGACAGAACCGCCTACGAAGACGCTCAGCATGGTCTTCCAGCTTGCTATGCCTGTCCAGAGCAGGATAATCGCGCCTATGGCTATTGCCACGACCGAAGTCTCGCCTATGCAGCCGGGGATGAATCCCGTTATCAGGTCACAGACTGACGCGTCCAGAGGCGTGCCTTGTGCCACGTGTGCCAAAGGCGTTGCCATGGTGAAGGAGTCGGGGAGGGTGTTGCCTAAGCCGAAGATGCTGTGGTTTGCCACCCAGATCGCGTCGCCCGTCATCTGTGACGGATAAGAGAAGAAGAGGAACATGCGCGCGCCCACGGCCACGTTGAAGATGTTCATGCCGGTGCCTCCGAAAATCTCCTTGCAGAAAATCACGGCGAAGGCACAAGCCAACGCGAGGATCCACAACGGAGTGGTCACGGGGATGATGAGAGGTATGATGATACCCGAAACGAGGTATCCTTCCTGTATCTCCTCGCCTTTCCATTGTGCCCATGCGAACTCGATGCCCAAGCCCACGATGTAGCTCACGAGAATCTTTGGCAGCACGGCGAGGAAGCCGAAGCCGAAGATGCTCCAGAATGATGCCGTGGCAAGGGTGCCGGCGGCGAGATAGTTTTGATAGCCCACGTTGTACATGCCAAAGAGCAGGGCTGGTATCAACGCTATTACCACGAAGCTCATTATGCGCTTCGAGTCGATGGAGTCGTGGATGGAGGCGCCGCTCGTTGACGTGGTGTTGGGTACGAAAAGGAACGACTCAAATCCTTCGTACACACTTCTCAGGGCATGCAACTTGCCGCCTTCCTCAAAGTTGGGCCGTATCTTATCGAAATATTGTTTTATTGCGTTCATTCCAAATATTGGATTAATATTGGATTGTGTGATTAATGTTGAAAGAATGTTTGTTCAGGCATTGCCGCCTGACCTTACGCGTTCTCTTTTCTCAGTATGTCGAGACCTTCGCGCACCAGTTGCTGCAACGGCAGTTTAGAGCTGTCCACAAACTCGGCGAGGGCGAAGTCTTCCGGGGTCACCTCGTAGATGCCTAGTTGCTCTTGCTTGTCGATGTCGCCGGCAATGATGGCCTTGATGAGATATTCGGCGTAGATGTCCATCGGCAACACCTTGCCATATTCTCCGCTCATTATCATGTGGCGCTCACTTCCCTTGACGCGCGCGTCGAGGTCGTAGGTCTTCTTCTTGCCGAAGAGCCATGAGAAATAGCTGCGGTTCACAGAGAACTGCTTGGTGCGTGGAAGAATCCATCCGAGTGTCTCGTCGATGTCGTCGCCTTCCGGTATCACGGTCACTTCAGACGTGTGCGCGCCGAGGAATCCGTCGATGCTGTCTTTCGTTCCGGTGAGGGGGTTGCCGTTGATGATGCGTGAGTGCCCAGCTTCTTCCAACCTTCCTGCGAGAATGTCCTTCAGTGGCGTGCCGACCTTCACGTCGGTGTAGGAAGGAGCTTTCACCCTGCTTCCAGCCACGGCGATGGTTCGCGTCAGGTCAACCTTTCCGGTAAGGAACAGGCGGCCAATGAAGATTACTGATGTCGGGTCCACGGTCCACACGGTCTTGTTCTTGCTCATTGGCGCGACGTGGTTTATTTGCACGTCTACGTTTCCTGCCGGGCAAGGGCCGTCGAAGACGTTGAGATCCACGCCCTCCACGTTTGTCAGGGCTTGTGCCGTTTGCTTTGCTCCCGTGCCAAGGTGTACAGTGGCTATTCGGGCCAAAGCCTTTAGGCCGGTCTTGAACGCTTCCTCGTTGCCTTGCAGCTCCACCTCGAAGTCGCATGCCAGGGGCATGTCGCGCAACGCGGACACGAAGATGCCGTCGGGGTTAGTCTGTGGGTTTGCCACCACGCCATAAGGCAACTGGTTGACATAACCGAAGATGCCAGCTTCCAAGAGCTTGTTTTTCACGGCCTCACCGTCAAGCGTGGCTACATCAGCCTTGCCGTAGTCGTGAGCCTGTTGGGTAGAGTCGGCCTCAACCGTCACCATGAGAACCTTGCGTCGGGCTCCTCTTGCCACGGCTTTCACGGTACCGCTAACTGGAGACGCGAAACACAATTCGGGGCATTGCTTGCTCACGAACAGTGGCTCTCCGGCGAGCACGTGGTCGCCTTCCTTTACCGACAGCTTAGGAGTGATGCCGGGGAAAGACAACGGGGAAAGGCCAAAAAGGGAGCTTTGTGGTGTCGCCACTTTCTCTCTCACGGCTTTCCCTGCCAGGTTAATGTCTAAGCCTTTACGCAACTTAATTACATTTGCCATAGAACAGATAAAAAAGATTTTGATGTACTTTGTGTGCAAATTTAGTTATTTTTTGTGCCAATTAAGATAAATCGTCACTCTTTTTCTTTTATAAGGATTATTTTTTCTTTAATTTTGCAAGAAGTTAACTTCTGCATTACATTTCCGTTTCTATTGAAGAGGCTAAGGCGAATAATAAATTATCTCGTATGGCTGGCGGTGGGTCTTTGTCTTGCCGTCATGGTCATTGTGCGCGTCCCCGTGATCCAGTCGGCATTGGGGACCGCCGTGGCGTCTGCCATATCTGATAAGTTTGGCGCGCCAGTCTCGGTGGGCAGGGTAGACGTAGGCATCTTCAACCGCATCATCGTCGACGATGTGGCAATGCTCGACAAACGCGGCAAGCGAATGCTGTGGGTGTCGCGTCTTTCCGTAAAGTTCAGTTATACCGACTTGGCAAGCGGGAAAATCACCATCACGTCGGCGCAGGTGTTTACCCCTAAGTTTAACCTTTATAAGGAAAACGCGAAGTCGAGCCCCAACTTCCAATTCGTTCTCGATGCCCTTGCCTCGAAGGACACCACCAAGAAGTCGCGCCTCAACCTTGCCATCAACAGCCTCATTATCCGTCACGGCAAGGTGGCCTGGAACCGATGGGACAAGCCACGACTCAAGACCTTTGACGCCAACCACTTGAACATTTCAGAGATAAGCTCCCATATAGTCTTCGACATAGTCGACGGCAATTCCTATCATGCTTTCTTGAAGAAATTGTCGCTACGCGAGGCGTCGGGGCTCAATGTCCGCTCGCTCTCCTTTAAGGCCGCGGCGACTAAGAAGTCGGTTGCCATCGACAATTTCTCTTTGACCTTGCCTGGCACGGAGATATCCATTCCCCATGCTGAGGCAAGCAACGGCAAGGGGACGCGAACCTTTGCCCTTAGCTTGGCGAAGTCGTGCGTCAATCCTTACGATTTCCGCGCCCTTTTACCATCACTCTCGTCAGTCAACAGGCCTGTCCTTGTCAGACTTTCGGCTAAGGGACGGGGAAGGCGTGTCAACTTGAGCCAACTCGACATCGCCATGCCGCGCTATGCCGGATTCCACGATTTCGACAAGCCGTCAGACCTTCGTCTCTCAGCCGAGGGGTGGCTCTTGACGGGCAAACCCCTTGCATGGCATGCCGACGTGAGGCAGTTCCACGCCAATGCCAATGTGGTGAAATATTTTGCCGGCAAGGTTCCCGACATCGTTACGCGATTGGGAGACATTGCCTTCAGTGGCACTGCCTCGGGCAAGGGGCAGGACATGCAAGCCAAGGGAAAATTGCGCACAAGCGCGGGTACGGCAGTCCTCGACCTCAACAAGCGAGGACAACACGTTGGCGGACACATAACCACTGAAGCGTTTGACCTCAAAAAGACTCTTGACAACCAACATTTTGGCACGCTGGCGGCAGATGTTGTCGGTGGCGGCGACATCAAGGCAAAACGTTTCGGGCTCAAGGGAGACGTGAAGCGGTTCGACTATAATGATTATGCCTACCGCAACATATCGCTCAATGCCGCTTTTGTCGATGGCATGGTGGAGGGGCGCGTGAGCATCGATGACCCTAACGTCAGCCTCTCCGTCGATGGCGGCGTGAAGCTCCAAGGGACGGAAAAAGCCGTGAGGCTCAAGGGTTCTGTCAACCGTTTCTTGCCTTCGGCATTGCGACTGTTCGACGGTCGCCTGGCCAAGGCCAATTATAGCGGAACGGTGGATGCCAACTTCCGTGGGCGCGACATAAACACCGCGGACGGTTATCTGCGGTTAGACAATTTCGTGATGCGACAAGGCGGCGACAACTATGCTCTCGACTCGCTGAGGCTGCGTGCCGGCCACTCCCAGCGTGGGCATTACCTGCTCATGAACAGCGACTTTGGCATGGCGGCGGTTTACGGCAAGTTCGACTATGCGGTCTTGCCGCAGGCTATAGAGAACGTCATCGTGAAGAAACTGCCAGGCATCACCAATCTTGCGCCATTCCACTATCGACCCATAAACGTGGGGTCTGTCGACTTCGTGGCCCGCCTCACCGACAGCAATTGGGCACGGCCTTTCCTCAACCTGCCGCTCGACATTCTCGACACCGTGTCGGTGAAAGCTTCTTTCGGCAAGGACGGTATCTCGCTCGATGCCGACGTCTCCGCCCCTGACGTGGTTTGGGGCAATCGCCACTTCAAGAATGTCAATGCCAAGGTGCGCACAGAGGATGGCGTGCTGTCCGTCGATGCCGGGCTCACCAACATGACCGGCAAGCGTGTGGGCACCGACGTGGGGGTCAAAGCCACGGCGGGCTTCGACCGCATCACGGCCCAACTCTCGCTCGACAACCACGCCAAGGCGCAACGCCTTCGCGGGGCGTTGGGTGCCGACGTGGCATTCCGCAAGACCCCCGAAGGCAAGACGCTCGCGCTCGTCAATTTCAACAAGTCGCAATTTCATGTCGGCGACACGCTGTTCGAGGTGCATCCGTCAACAATACTCTATAGCAAGAATCGTCTTGAGGTTCACGATTTCGCCATAAGCAGCGGCTCGCAGGGCATACTCGTGTCGGGCACAGGTTCCGACAGCAGTCAAGACTCGCTCTCCGCCCATCTGTCAAACGTCGACGTGGGCTATCTGCTCGATCTCGTCAACTTCCACTCCGTAGAGTTCAGCGGAGCGGCATCGGGCACGGCGAGCGTGAAGGGCCTCTTTGCAAGTCCCGACATCAATGCCACCTTGCGTGTAGACGGTTTCAAGCTCATCGAGGGACGGCTCGGCACGCTCCATGCCAACGTGGGCTGGAAACTCAGCGAGGGCCAGATAAACATCTCCGGCATGACTTGCGACACCATACAAGAGCCTTCGGGAGCCATACCGTCGAACACTTACGTCAATGGCTACGTCTCCACGAAAAAACATTATATCGACTTGGGCATGAAGCTCGACAACACGCGCGCCGAGTTTCTTGGAAACCTCTGTTCCAGCTTCCTCGACGACGTTGACCTTCATGGCAACGGAGAGCTTAGGCTGTGGGGCGACCTGAGCGAGCTCAACCTCACGGGCGACATCGTTACCGACGGTGCGATGACCATAAAACCTACCGGTGTGCGCTATCATGTCAATGGCGGAAAGGTTCATTTCATAGAGAACGAGATTCAACTCCCCGGCGACACCATCGTGGATGAATACGGCAACCGAGGACTTGTCAAGGGTGCCCTTCATCACCAACACATCAGCCATATCACTGCCGACATAGCCGTGCATGCCGACCACTTGCTCGCGTTCAACACCAATGGCAAAGATGGCAGCAGCTTCTATGGCAAGGTGTTCGGAACAGGCGACGCCACGTTGAGAAGTCGTCCCGGAACGTTGGACCTGAACCTCAATGTCACACCGACAAAGGGATCAGAGGTGGTCTACGACATCACGAGCACCTCGGCGGCCTCGACGCAAGACTTCATAACTTGGCACGACCGCGACTCTCTCACCGCCCACCCCGACTCGGTGGCGAAGGCCGACTCCACGGCAGCGGCAGACATTCCTACCGACATCCACCTCAACTTCTTGATAAACGTGAATCCCAACGCCACGATGCGGCTCATCACCGACAAGGCTTCGGGCGATTATATCACGCTCAACGGCAACGGCACGCTGCGCGCCACATATTTTAATAAGGGCAGGCTCGACATCTTCGGCACTTACACCGTGGAACAGGGCGTGTACCGCGTCACGGTGCAGAATATCATAACAAAGGTGTTCAACTTCACGCAGGGCGGCACCATCACTTTCGGTGGCGACCCCTTCGTCGCGCTGCTTCAGCTCAAGGCGGTCTACCCAATAGCCTCTGTGAGCCTGTCCGACCTGCAGATGGGGCGTAGCTTCTCGTCGAACAATGTCAAGGCAAACTGCATAATGAACATCAGCGGCACGCCAGAGGCTCCGCGCGTGACCTTCGACCTCGACTTCCCCACGATGAGCACGGACACCAAACAGATGATCTACAGCCTTATCAATGGCGAGGAGGAGATGAACCAGCAGGTGCTCTATCTGCTAGCGGTGGGCAGGTTCTATTCCCGCACAAACAACAACTCAAGCGCGATGGGCATGACACAAACATCTCTCGCCATGCAGAGCCTGCTCAGCGGCACGCTGAGCCAGCAAATCAACAACGTGCTGGGAACCGTGATGAAGAACAAAAACTGGAACTTTGGTGCCAATATCTCCACTGGCGACGAGGGATTCTACAATGCCGAATATGAGGGATTGTTCAGTGGCAACCTGCTCAACAACCGCCTGATATTCAACGGTCAGTTTGGCTATCGCGACAACGCCAACGCCACCATGTCGTTCATTGGCGACTTCGACTTGCGCTACCTTATCTTCCCCAACGGCAACTTCAGCGTGCACGTCTACAATCAAACAAACGACCGCTATTTCACGCGCAATTCGCTCAACACCCAGGGCGTGGGCTTTATCTTGAAGAAAGATTTTGGCAGTCTTCGCGATCTCTTCTCTTTCGGAAGGCGCAAGCAGAAAGAGGGTAAGAAGAAATGATGCTAACGTGGTGTAAACACCCTGTGTGATAAGTGTTTACGCCACGTTTATTATATTGTGGAAAACGTAGCTGAAATCTCGTTTCGGCTTTGCACTAGAATCTCGTTGGCTTTTCACTGAAATCTCGTTGACATTTCAGTGCTATCCCGTTGGCATTTCTCTAGTATCGTAAAGGCTTATTTTCCTAACTCCCAAAATGCCACGGCAGAGGCGGCTGCCACGTTGAGCGAGTCGACGCCTCGCGCCATTGGTATCTTGACCACATAGTCGGCGTCGTCGATTGCCTCCGACGGCAGTCCATCGCCTTCGGTGCCCATCACCACTGCGAGCCTTGGCTCAGCCTTGAGCCTTTGGTCGTCGAGGGCTATGCTGTCGTGTCTCAACGCCATTGCCACGGTCTTGAACCCATGGTCGCGGAGGGAGTGGAGTGGGGAGTCGAGCCATGCCCATGGCAACTTGAACACCGTGCCCATCGACACCCTCACGGCACGACGGTTGAAAGGGTCGCAACTGTCGGTGGTGAGCAGCGCGCCATCCATGCCAAGGGCGGCGGCGGAACGGAAAATGGCGCCGATGTTGGTGGTGTCGCACACCGCGTTGATGACGACGATACGGCGCGACTTCTCGCATAGCTCCTGCCAAGTGGGGAGCTGAGGCCGACGCATGGCGCAAAGCACGCCACGGGTCAGCGTGTAGCCGGTGAGCGAGGCGAGAAGCTCGCGGCTGCCGGTGTAAACCGGGACGTCGCCACAGCGGTTGATGATGTCGGCGGCATCGCCTTCGATATGCCGCGCCTCGCAAAGCAGCGAGATGGGTTGGAGACCTTCGTCGAGTGCCACGCTTATGACCTTGGGGCTCTCGGCTATCACTATTCCGTCGTCGGGATGGAGGCGGTTGCGGAGCTGGTGATCGGTCAAGCGGTGGTAAACAGCCACTCCTGTGGCATCCAAACTATGTATTTCTGTAATGGCCATGAGAAGATATACTTTTTAGTGTTACAAAATTACAAAATTTTGGTGTTAATTTGTGAGTGTATCACATAAAAAGGGTATCTTTGCATATAGATAAGACTAATAGAACCAATCATTTAAAAATACGTAATTATGAAACCTACATTATTATTATTGGCTGCTGGTATGGGTAGCCGTTATGGTGGTTTGAAACAACTTGACGGACTGGGTCCCAACGGTGAGACCATAATGGACTACAGCATCTATGATGCCATTCAAGCTGGTTTCGGAAAAATTGTCTGGGTTATCCGCAAAGACTTTGAGCAAGACTTCCGCGAGAAGATTCTCTCGAAGTATGAGGGACATATCCCTTGCGAGATAGTTTTCCAGAGCCTCGACAAGATTCCCGAGGGCTATAGCGTGCCAGAGGGTCGCACAAAGCCTTGGGGCACCAACCACGCCGTGATGATGGCGAAGGATGTCATCAAGGAGCCTTTCTGCGTGATCAACTGCGACGACTTCTATAACCGCGACTGCTTCCAGGTTATCGGAAAGTTCCTCTCTGAGCTTCCCGAGGGTAGCGACGGCAAGTATGCCATGGTGGGTTTCCGCGTTGCCAACACCCTGTCAGACAATGGCAGCGTCAGCCGTGGAGTATGCGAGAAAAACGAGGCCAACCTCCTCACCTCGTGCGTGGAGCGCACGGAGATTCTCCGCAATGCCGAAGGCGTGGTGAGCTACAAGGACGACAACGGCGAGTGGGTGACAACGAGCGACAACACTCCTGTGTCAATGAACGTGTGGGGCTTCACGCCTGAGTATTTCGACTATTCAGACAAGCTTTTCAAGGAGTTCCTCGACCAACCGTCTACAAAGGCTAATCCGAAGGCTGAATATCTCATTCCTTGGGTCGTGGACAAGCTCATCAAGGACGGTAAGGCAACCTGCGAGGTGCTCGACACAACGTCAAAGTGGTTTGGCGTGACCTATTCTGCTGACCGTCCAGGCACAGTGGCAAAGATACAGCAGCTGGTGGACGAGGGCGTATATCCAAGCAAGCTCTTTTAAAAACTAATAAACTAAAACTTATATCATAATGGCAAAAACAAACACCAATGGTCGCGCCATCGCCATCGTGGCATGTATCTTCCTCTTCGGAATGATCTCTTTCGTGACCAACCTCGCAGCGCCTATCGGCGTCATCTGGAAGAACCAGCCCATGATTGGCGGTAGCAATATGCTTGGCATGATGGGTAACTTCATGAACTTCTTCGCTTACTTGTTCATGGGTATCCCCGCTGGCAACTTGCTCACGAAGATTGGTTACAAGAAAACAGCCCTCCTGGGTATCGCCTTTGGCTTCTTTGGCGTGCTCGTCCAGTTCCTCTCAGGCTTTTCTGAGGGCATGACAGGTTTCATCATCTACCTTGCAGGTGCTTTCATCTCCGGCTTCTCTGTTTGCTTGCTCAACACTGTGGTCAACCCAATGCTCAACCAGCTTGGCGGTGGCGGCAATCGCGGCAACCAGCTCAACCTCATTGGCGGAACGTTCAACTCTCTGCTCGGCACGATGACTCCTATGCTTGTGGGAGCTCTCATCGGCACAGTGACCAAGGACACCGCAATGAGCGATGTCAACCTCGTGCTCTATATGGCCATGGGCGTGTTCCTCGTGACATTCTTCGTGCTTCTTTTTGTCCCAATCGAGAACCCGAAGTCGATGGGTGGCGATGTCAAGTTTGAGCACAGTCCTTTCGCTTTCCGTCATTTCACGTTCGGCGTTATTGCCATCTTCGTGTATGTGGGCGTAGAGTGTGGCATCCCTGGCACGCTTAACTTCTATATCTCCGACACTACAGACAACGGCGCGGGTGTCATGGGTCTCAACCCAATGGTGCAGGCTGCTGCCATCGGTGGTTTTGCCGCTGGTACATATTGGTTGCTCATGCTTGTTGGCCGTCTTATCTCAAGCTTCATAGCCTCTAAGGTTTCGAGCCGTGCCATGATGATTGCTACCTCTGGTGCTGGCACTATTCTCATTCTCCTGGCCATGTTCCTTCCGAAAACCATCACGGGCTCACTGCCTGTGTTCACAGGCTCTGGCTTCCAAGTCGTTACACTGCCGCTCAGCGCTATTCTTCTTGTACTCTGCGGTCTCTGCACCTCAATCATGTGGTCTTCTATCTTCAATCTCGCCACTGAGGGCATGGGTAAGTACACCGAGAAGGCAAGCGGCATCTTCATGATGATGGTTGTAGGCGGTGGCGTGCTTCCTCTTGTACAGAACGCCGTGGCCGACGCTACTACCAACTATATGCTTTCTTACATCGTGCCTCTGCTCGCCGTGGTCTACATGTTCTGCTATGCCGCGTTCCTTTCAAAGAACGTCAACAAGGACATTCCAGTCTAAATGATATTCTCTCGTCACGTTTGTTGACGAAAAACAATATATAAAAGGAGCGACTCTTTCGGGTCGCTCCTTTTTATATGGCATTTTTCACTTAGATTATTTCACGAAAAGCCTTCTATGCATGCCATGTGCATCAGGATACTCTTAAAGGCATAAAAAAGCGTAGAGGTAACCCCCTACGCTATAATATGTCGTCCCAAATGGACTTGTAATCAGTTGAGTTCCGCTGCCATTTTCTCGGCAATCTCTTGTGCCTCGTCCATGGTCTTCGCTTCCGAATATACGCGGATGATTGGCTCGGTGTTCGATTTGCGCATGTGAACCCAGCAGTCGGCGAAGTCGAGCTTCACGCCGTCTATGTCTGTAACCTTCACATTGTCTTGAGCCTCATATTTGGCTTTCACCTTTGCAAGGAGAGCGTCAACATCGGTACCTGGAGTGAGGTCGATGCGGTTCTTTGCCATATAATAGGTTGGGAATGATGCACGCAGCTCCGATGCCTTGCAGCCTTTCTGTGCCATTGAGCTGAGGAAAAGGGCTATGCCAACCAAGGCGTCGCGGCCATAGTGGCTTTCGGGGTAAATCACTCCGCCATTACCCTCGCCGCCAATGACGGCATTGACCTCTTTCATCTTCGTAGTGACGTTCACCTCGCCCACGGCAGCGGCGAAATACTGGCAGCCATGCTTTTCCGTTACGTCGCGCAAGGCACGGGTAGAGGAGAGGTTGCTCACGGTAGCGCCTTTCACATGGTCGAGAATATAGTCGGCAACGCTGACAAGGGTATATTCCTCACCATACATCTTTCCGTTTTCCTGTATGAAGGCAAGGCGGTCAACGTCGGGGTCAACCACTATGCCAAGGTCGTAGTCACCGTTTGCTACTTCCGTCATTATGCCACCGAGGTTCTTCTCCAATGGCTCGGGGTTGTGGGCGAAGTCGCCGTCTGGAGTGCCGTTGAGGAACTTATATTCAACGCCTAAGGCATCAAGAAGTTGAGGCAGGATGATGCCGCCAACTGAGTTGACAGTGTCTACGCAAACGTGGAAATGCGCGTTGCGTATGGCTTCCCTGTCAACGAGCTCAAGGTCGAGCACAGAGTCTATATGACGTTGGTTATACGAGTTGTCCTCAGTGTATTTGCCGAGGTGGTCAACGTCTGCATATTCGAAGTCTTCTTTCTCCGCGATTGCGAGCACCTCGTTGCCATTGTCCTTCGTGAGGAACTCACCCTCCTGGTTGAGGAGTTTCAACGCGTTCCAATGACGTGGGTTGTGGCTTGCGGTGATTATTATTCCGCCAGCAGAATGGCTCATCCTTACGGCGAGCTCCGTTGTCGGTGTGGTGGCAAGGCCGATGTTTATCACGTCGTAGCCCATTCCCATGAGCGTTCCGCAAACCACGTTCTCCACCATCTTGCCAGATATGCGCGCGTCGCGACCCACCACGATGGTGTTGCTGTCTGACTGTTTGCTGCGGCGAATGAAGGTGGCGTAAGCCGTGGTGAACTTAACGATGTCGAGCGGGTTCAGCGTGTCGCCAGTGTGACCGCCTATCGTTCCGCGGATACCCGAAATTGATTTGATTAGAGTCATGTTCCTTGTTTGTAAGATTTAAGTTTATAAAGCAGCTTGTTATTGGCAAGTTAAATTCCTCTTTCGAATGTTATGTCGTAGAGACATGGGTATACGCTCGAAGTGGCATATTGCTGCCCAAGGTCATGCGGCACTATCAGACGAACCTTTGCCATCTCGTCGTCATCGTTGACATACCTGCCGATGTTTAGGTAGGGCAGGGCTGCAAGCCATCCGCTGGGAATGGCGGTGCTACTGTAGAAAAGGTACATCAAGCTTGTGTTCTGCTCAAAGCTTCCTGAGAACGTGCCCGAGTAGTTGGTTACGTTCATCACCTCCACGTAGCGATAATAGTAAGGAGATATGGTGTTGCTTGCCTGAATGGAGTCGGTCAACATGTTGCGCTCGGTGTAGCGGCAGAGAATGCGTGCCGACTCGCCATAGGCGATAGGCTTGCCCGAGCCTTTTCTTACTATCTGCATATAGAGTCCGCTCGACTCGAAGAGCACAAACTCGTTCTTCGACACGTCGGTGGTATAGTTTTGATTGCGGAATTGCTCTTCGGAGATGACGTTCACTGAAGAGTCGGCGATATAGGCGTTTATGGCGTTGCGCTCGCGTTTCACCTGGTCGGCATAAGTCTCGTCATCGCTGCACGACGTTATCGCCGTTGCTGACACGAGAAGCAGAAAGAAGAACAACAGTGCTTTGCCCTTTGACTGAATTTGTTTTATGGTCATATCCTGTTTTATAGTCAAATAATATGATTACTTTCTTGAAATTTAAGATGTCCAGTCAATGGTTTACTTAAACGGCGGAAGGCTTGAGCCCGCCCTTGCGTAAGCGATGAGTTGTATCTTGAATTTCAACACGGAGTATCCAGGTATGGAAGTGCTGCCAGACTCGCCATAGCCCAATGTCCATGGGATGTATACATCCCATTGGTCGCCAATGTGCATGTATTGCAACGCGGTGGCAAAGCCAGACGTGAGGTCGCTCACCTTGAAGTCGGCAACGCCGGCTGTGGCATCCGAGGCTCCGTTCTTGTTAGTCGTATCGAAGACATAGCCTTGTGAATAAGACGTGGAAGGCAGGAGCTGGCCGGTGTAGCGCACGCGCACAGAGTCGGAATATATTGGGCATCCGGAACCTGTGCCTGCCGTAAGCACGTTGACGATGATGTAATCCGTGTTGACCGATTTCAGGCTATCCTCGATGCTATAGCTCTTGTACATTTTCCAAGAGGTGTCACCACCGGTCACCTTGGTTTGTGTCTCCGTGTAGAGCTTGTCCCAATATGTGGTGTTGGTGTTCTTCCAGTCGGGATATTCCTCTACCGTGTTGTCCGATTCCGAACAAGAGCCCAGCAGAAGAAGTAATGGGGAAAGGCAGAAAGCCATGAAGAGGATGACTTTCTTGCCCATTCTTGATGTTTCAGTTTTATTCAGCATATTTAAAACACTTGCTAGTTCTTGTCTTACAAGTCCTTGATTTCCTTGGCAAGTTTCTTGAGAAGTGAAGTAATGCTCACGCGATCTTCTATGATAGAACGCAACTCGTTGATGTTCACGCGCTCCTGTTCCATTGAGTCGCGATGGCGCAAGGTCACGGTGTTGTCTTCCAGTGTCTGGCCGTCAACGGTGACACAATAAGGAGTTCCGATGGCGTCCTCGCGACGATAGCGCTTGCCGATAGAATCCTTGGCATCGATGTGCGTGGTGAAATGGAACTTCAGCTCGTCCTGGATTTCCAATGCCTTCTCTGGCAGTCCGTCCTTGTTGACCAGTGGCAACACGGCGCACTTGATAGGAGCCAATGCCTCTGGCAAAGAGAGCACGACGCGAGTTGAGCCATTCTCAAGCTTTTGCTCTTGGTAGGCGTGGCACATCACGGACAGGAACATACGGTCTACGCCGATGGATGTCTCCACGTCGTAAGGCACATAGCTCTCGTTCTTGTCGGGGTCGAAATAGCGCATCTTCGTGCCGCTGAACTTCTCGTGCTGTGAGAGGTCGTAGTTGGTGCGGCTGTGGATGCCTTCCACCTCCTTGAAGCCGAATGGCATCTTGAACTCGATGTCGGTGGCTGCGTTGGCGTAGAAAGCGAGCTTCTCGTGGTCGTGGTAACGATAGTTGTCGTTGCCCATGCCCAGAGCCTCGTGCCATGCCAGGCGAGCCTTCTTCCAATATTCAAACCAGCGCATCTCCGTGCCAGGCTGGCAGAAGAACTGCATCTCCATCTGCTCAAACTCGCGCATACGGAATACGAACTGGCGCGCCACGATCTCGTTGCGGAAAGCCTTGCCTATCTGTGCTATGCCGAAAGGCAACTTCTGGCGAGTAGTGCGCTGGGCGTTTAGGAAGTTGACGAAGATGCCTTGAGCAGTCTCGGGGCGCAAGTAAATCTTGTTTGTCGAACCAGCCGTTGAGCCTATCTCTGTGGAGAACATGAGGTTGAACTGGCGCACGTCGGTCCAGTTCTTGGTGCCGCTGATAGGGTCAACGATGCCTTCGTCGAGGATGATCTGTTTCAGTTCCTCAAGGTTCGGTCCCTGCATTGCGGCAGTGTAGCGTGCGTGCAGCTCGTCGCGCTTCTTCTGGTGCTCAAGCACGCGAGGGTTGGTCTCGCGGAATTTCTCCTCGTCGAAAGAGTCGCCAAACTTCTTGGCGGCTTTCTTCACCTCCTTGTCGATTTTCTCCTCATATTTGGCTATTTGCTCCTCGATGAGGTTGTCGGCGCGATAGCGCTTCTTCGAGTCGCGGTTGTCGATGAGAGGGTCGTTGAAGGCGTCAACGTGGCCGCTGGCCTTCCACACGGTAGGGTTCATGAAGATGGAAGCGTCGACACCCACGATGTTGTTGTGGAGCAACACCATGGAGTCCCACCAGTATTTCTTGATGTTGTTTTTCAGCTCAACACCGTTTGGTCCGTAGTCGTAAACAGCCGCGAGACCCTCGGGATAAATTTCTGAACTTGGGAATACAAAGCCATATTCCTTGCAATGACTTACAATCTTCTTGAATGCGTCTTCTGCCATGATTTCTTATCTATGAATGTACATTTGGCGCAAAGTTACTGCTTTTTTGTTTATTACTGTTGCTAAAATCGTTAATTTTCCCTTTACGCTTGTAGATTATAAGAAGAAATAACGTTATCGTGGCACGATGGCGAAATGTGTTGGATGGCGTGCCTTTTATATATAATTAATGTGTATTGTTAAATGTATGCGGTAAAAATGATATTTGTTTTATTTTTTAGAAAAAATCTTAAGATTTGGGGTACCCGATTCACAGCTATTACGATTTATTAGTGTATTATCTTTAAAAACAACAATCGTTAAGTGTATGAAGAGAGTATTTACTTTTTTGCTCCTTGCGGTTTTCCTATCGTTGACAGGCACGGCCACAGTGCATGCCATACCGCAACAACGGGGAATCGCGATTGAGGCAAAGAACGAGCCTTTGGCGAGTGTTCTCGCGAAACTTGAGAAAGCCACAGGCTACAAGGTGCAGTATGTCAACGGCGACGTCTACGGCGTGAAGGTCAACCAGACCGTCAACACCACGGATGTCAGGCTCGCCCTTGACCAAATTCTTAAAGGGACGGGGCTGACCTACGTCATCGACAAGCAGTATGTCATCATCAAGAAGCAGACGGTGACGGCTTCGGCTGGTCAAGGCGAGGAGTTCGTGATGAACGGTCGTGTGCAAGACGAGACGGGGCTTGACGTGCCCGGAGTGACAATCCTTATCGTGGGCACCAAGAACCAAGGAACGGCAACCGACGTGGATGGTCGTTTCTCGCTGAAAGTGAAAGCGGGGCTGAAACTTAAGTTTTCTTATATAGGATATAAGGATCAGATAGAGGTTGTTAAGCCCATTCACAATCGCAAGATGATGAAGGTGGAAATCACACCCGACTCCAAGAACTTGCAGGAGGTACAGGTGGTGGCTTTCGGTACGCAAAAGAAAGAAAGCGTGGTGTCAGCCATAACGACAGTGCGTCCTGGCGACTTGAAGACATCCAACTCTGACCTTACCACCAACTTCGCTGGCCGTATACCTGGAATGATAGCTTGGCAGACAGGTGGTCTGCCAGGTGCTTTGACGGAGAGCCAAATGCAGACGAAGTTCTATATCCGTGGTATCACCTCTTTTAATAGTAGTGCCAACACAGACCCTCTTATTCTTATAGATAATGTGGAGTCGAGCAAGCTTGACCTTTCGCGTATCGCACCTGAGGACATAGAGAGTTTCTCCGTGTTGAAAGACGCTTCCGCCACAGCCATGTATGGAGCACGTGGTGCCAATGGCGTAATTATGGTTACGACGAAGAAAGGTAACGCGGGTTCCGTCTATACTACAGTGCGTTATGAGAGCGTCATTTCTCAGCCTACCCAAGATATTGAGGTGGTTGATCCTGTCACTTACATGAAAGCTTACAACCAAGCATTGCTCAGCCGTTTGCCGGATTCCACGCCAATGTATTCCGTGGAGCGCATCAACAGGACGCAAAGTGGCAATTATCCATCTTGGCTCTACCCTGCGATAGACTGGAAGAAGAAACTATTCAAGAACTTTTCTTGGAACCACCATGCCGGACTCAATATTCGAGGCGGTTCGCAGAAAGTGCAGTATTACGCGGCTCTCAATTACAACTACGATGAGGGCATGTTGAAAACCGATAGGCTTAACGACTTTTCTTGTAATATAAGTAACAATCAGCTGCAGTTTCGTTCCAATCTTAACATAGACCTCACTGCAGGTGCGCAACTTGTGATAAACTCGGTCACGACCATTGATAAGTATCATGGCCCGATGCTCGACCAGCAGAGTGCTTACAGCTATATGTTCAACGCTTCGCCTGTTGATTTCGCGCCAACATATCCAGCAGACAAGGCGCATAATTGGCCTCATATTCTTTTCGGAACAACACAGTCGAAGAAAACCAACCCATACGCTCTTTTGCAGCAAGGATATGTTAATCGTACTCGCTATAGCGTCACGAATCAGGCTGAATACATACAAAAGCTGGCACGTCTTGTGAAAGGACTTGAGTTCCGTGCGAGGGCTTCTGCCGTGGTCACGGGTTATTATAACAACACATTCTACACCGTTCCTTATTATTATGCGTTGACTGGATATGATCAGGAAACTGGTGAGCATGAACTGACGGAAGTTAGGGTGGACGATAGTCAGGAGCCTACTCGTACATTGACAGCAAGCAAAGGCAACAGTGGCACGACTACGACTACCATGGCATTGACAGGTACGCTCATGCATACGGCGGCATGGGGCGGACTGGACAAGAACCGTCACCAGACATCGCTCACGGCAGTGGCGCAGATGGAGGAAAAGACCTTCTCGCCCATCAGCGATGTGCTCAACGGACAGCCACAGCGTAACCTCACGTTCTCTGGACGTGGATCATATGGCTTCCTTGACCGTTATTTCGCGGAGATGAGTTTCGGCTACAATGGTTCTGAGCGTTTCGCCAAGAAAAACCGTTTTGGCTTCTTCCCTGCCGGAGGTGTGGCGTGGGTGGCTTCTTCTGAACCTTGGATGAAAGGTTTGAGAAATACCATCAACTTCTTGAAGTTCCGTCTTTCTTATGGTAAGGTGGGTAATGACGGTATCATCTCCACTCCTCGTTTTGTCTTCATGCCAGAGTTGTCAAACAAAAGTGTCGCCAGTGATCCAGAGGCAAACTCGGGGAACAGTGGTACCAGGCGTGTCATCTCCTCCTATGCCAATCCTGACATCAAATGGGAGATTGCCGAGCAATATAACCTTGGTATGGAGCTTAAAATGTTCAAGGGTGTCATGGAGTTGCAGGCAGATGTCTACAAAGAATATCGACACAATATTATTTCCACGCGAACAAATGTTCCTGCATCCATGGGTATAGAGGTTGACCAGCTGGCCAACATAGGTGAGACATACAGCCGTGGTATAGACCTAAGTGCCAAGTTGCAGAAGATGTTTAACAACGACACTTGGTTGATTCTCAATGGTACTCTGACCTACAACAAGGTGACTTACAAGAGCATAGAGGAGGCTACTGACAAGCCTGCATGGCAACGTAAGGTTGGCAAGGAAATATCACAGCCAATGGGATATATTGCCGAAGGACTCTTCCGTGACCAAGCCGAGATAGACAATTCGCCTCGTCAGGACGGCGACGTTATGCCAGGTGACATTAAGTATCGTGACGTGAATAACGATGGCGTGATAGATGTCAATGACGCCGTGTTCATAGGCTATCCTGAGACTCCCCGCCTTATTTATGGCTTGAACGGCTCTTTCAACTACAAGTGCATAGAATTCTCATTCTTCTTCCAGGGGTCAGGGCAGCGCTCGTTCTTCATGAATCCGTCAGCACTTTCACCTTTTGTAAATGACCATGCGTTGTTGAAGAGCATTTACAATAATCACTGGAGTGAGGACAACCAAAACGTGCATGCATTCTGGCCGCGCCTTTCTCCATATAGCATCACTCAGCACAACCCTCAGGAGGATTGGTATAATAAAAGCAACAACGAAACAAGAAAGAGCACTTTCTTCATGCATGAGGTGAATTTCCTGCGTTGCACGCAGCTCGTGTTGGCATACAACTTCCCGGCTAAGTTCTGTCGCAAGATTGGCTTCAAAAATGCCAAGGTTTATACGCAGGTCACTAACCCGTTCATAATCACCAATTTCCATGATTGGGATGTGGAGCTTGGGGAAAACGGTTTCAATTATCCAATTCAGCGTACTTATACATTGGGTGTTAACTTAAGTTTTTAGAATGATGAATATACTAAATAAGTTGGGATGCGCCATCATCGCCGCAACGGCTCTCACTGCCTGTAACGATTATCTTGACGTGGTTCCCAAAGGTGACGTAGAGACTGTCGAATCAAATTTTGAGCAAAAGGAAGGAGCATACAAGTGGCTTAAGACTTGCTACTCACTAATAAAGGACGAGTCTGGCGATTTTTCCAAATCTCCTCAATTTCTTGGAACAGACGAGTATGTTGCTGGCCAGTATCTAAGAAATAATGGTGCGTTGGATGCGAACAAAAGAATTTATTGTGGTCTGTTCATATCCGATGGACTGCAGATGGCTTCGACCCCCTACAACAATGTATGGGCTAAAGACAAGTTCTATTGTGGAATCAACTATTGCAATGTGTTTCTTGACAACATGGACGCATGTGGCAATGCCACTGACGACGAGAAAAAGGTGTGGAAAGCAGAGGTGAAAGCTTTAAAGGCTCAATATTACTTTGAGCTTATGCGTCGATATGGCCCGATTATCCTCGTGCCCAAGAACATACCAGTGAACAGCAGCATAAGCATGATGCAACAGTCTCGCCAGCCAATTGACTCTTGTGTCAATGCCATTGTTAGTCTTTGCGATGAAGCTATCAAGGACTTGCCGTCTCGCAATGAGGCCCTTTCCACCAACAAGGCATATTACAACCGCGAAGCGGCGGCGACCTTGAAAGCGTACGCACTTCTTTACGCAGCGTCTCCATTGTTCAATGGCAACATTAGGATGAAGGATTTCAAGAACAAGGATGGAGTGCGTTTGTTCCCGGATTATGACAAGGAAAAGTGGCATAAGGCGGCGGTCGCTGCAGATGAGGCCATAAAATATTGTGAGCAAGGTGGCGAGAAGCTGTACAGCGGAACGGCCGACCAAGCTACGCCTTTGCTCAATACTATCATGGACATAAGGCTGTCGTCATTCGATTTCCGTCATGAGAGCAATGAGGTGTTACTGTCTTTTGAAGACAAGGATGGAACTTGCAACTCGTTTCCTTATACTGTGCCACAGATTTCTGAGTCGTATGAGGATGGTAAATATTATGATCCCCACTCGAAAGGAAGTCTTGGGGCGAGCATGAAGATGGTTGAGATGTTTTATTCTGACAATGGGCTGCCTATAGATGAGGACAAGACTTGGCTTTCCTCGCCCTACACCTTGAGTAAGGAGGCAGATTCCAAGTACCGTAATGTATTGCCGCTCAATACCGAAGTTCTTACATTGCACCGTCGTCGCGAGTCGCGTTTCTATGCGGATATAGTCGCACATAAGTCTTATTGGGTTCAAGCTGTTTCCAAAAATGGCAAGAAGCAGTATGATCCGTTGCTTGTGGATGCCAAGTACAAGGGCAACTTCGGAACGCAATCGACAACAATCAACAGCAACACGCCACAGTGTCTGTCAGGCTATTGGATAAAGAAGGGCGTTAACCCGTCTCAGCCTTTCCGTAACTATTATTTTAGCGAGATAAATGCGGGAGAGAAACAAGTGGTATTCAGGTTGCCTGAGCTTTACTTGATGGCTGCGGAGGCATGGAATGAATATCTCGACAAGCCTGACCAGCATGTCTACGACATGATTAATGTAGTGCGTGAGCGTGCGGGTATTCCTGACGTTGTGACATCTTGGACAAGTTATGCCAAGCATCCTGACAAGGTGAAGACTCAGGACGGCATGCGAGAGATTATTCATCGTGAGTGGAACATAGAGTTCGCCTTTGAGGGTCGTAGGTTCTGGAACCTGCGTCGCTGGATGGAGGCAGAGACAACTCTTAACGAGCCTCAGCGCGGATGGAACATTTTGGGAAAGACAGACCAGGCTTTCTACAACAATTATGAAGGTCCGGTTGTGGTCTGGAAAAAGCGAAAGTTTGATGCGCGCCATGATTATTTCTGGCCTATACGCTCTGAGGAAATACTCGTTTCTGGCGTTAAGCAGAATCCTGGATGGTAATCAAATTGAAAAAAATAATACATATTCTCAAACATGAATATCAAGACATTATTATATTCGCCAATATTGTTGTTGGCATTGTTTGTCACCTCTTGCCACGATGATGACGCCAGGGGGTTCGACAGCCAGATAAAAGCTGAGAATTTCACATTCCGTCCTATTGCTGGTGGTGCGATTATGCGTTATACTTTCCCAAAAGATGAGAACGTGGTTGGTATGACGGTCTCCTACAAAGACTATAGTGGAAAGCAATGCTTGGTAAGTGCGAGCCCGATGACCGACTCCCTGAAAATACTTGGTTTCAACGAGGCTAAGGATAATGTGCCAGCCCAGGTGCGTTACCAGAAGAGAAACGGCGAGGAGAGTGTGCCTATAGACGTAAACTTCAGCACTCACGACTCTGGACCTGTAGCCTTTTTCAAGGGGCTCAAGGTGCAGTCGGGATGGAATGGCTTTACGTTAATAACCAACAATCCTGCTGAGTCATCTGGCATGGCCCACATCTTTTATCTTGGTACCAATCCTTACACAAACAAGGAAGATACATTGTTGCTTACCTCTTTAAACATAGAGGAAGGAACCGACACTATTGTGCTGAAGACGAAACAGGAGAAAGATGTCAATACGATAGTTGTTCGTTCAGAGGATTTCCGAGGCTATATGGTAAAACAGGAAGTGTTCGAGAACGTTGCCTCATACAGTATGCGCAAATTGTCTCCTGATGAGATGAGCGTTGATTGGGAACCATCAATTGAGGACCCGGAGAATAAGGTTGGAAAAGAATGGCTTACGGATGGCGACTCAAAGGGAATGAAATTCTATGACGATAATGACGAAAGGTATGTTCGTATGGCTATAGCCGGTCCAGAGGCTGTTGGGAAACCCATATATGTTGATATGAAGCATAATCGACTGACCGCAGAGGTGAAACTTTATGAGCCTTTGTACCTTAAGCGTTTCATAGACTATGACTCACCATATTTCAAGTTGATCGAATTTGATTTCCCATCAAAGGTTCCTTGCGATGTCACCGTGTATGGAGCTAAGGACGATGGAGGCTCGGCTGGCAATTGGGATGAAAAGCAGTGGACAAAATTGGGTGTCTATAAACAGGACAACTTGATTGACCCAAAGTCACGTTGGAGTTATAAATGCTGGTTTGACTTTAATTATAATCAGTCTTTTGGAACAAAAGAGGATGCGGAGAAAGCCGATCCGTTATGTTGCTCAGTAGGCGTCCCGGCTGAAGGGCAAGGTGAGGGATACAGATATCTGAAAGTGGTAATCAACAACACTTTTGACACTACTAATGACCTTGAATTCATGGGTGGCAATGTGGCTGGATACGTTTTCCTTTCAGAAATGGAAGTCTACACTAAAAAAGATTAATACACTATGATTAACCATAAATACTTTTTCGCGGCAGCGTTGGCCGTGTCGATGCTGTGTGGGTGTGGTGATATCGCTGACACTTTCAGCCAGTGGACCGAAGGAGGAGAAAAAAGATATGTAGGCGAGGCCACTAACTTCCAGCTAAAGTCTGGCTGGAAACGCCTCATTGCCTCATGGGAAGCTCCCGTGGACCCTGCCATCAGCAAAATCAAGTTGAAGTGGGCGGATGATACTGAAAGCTCAGACTCTGTGCTCCTTGACAATAACGTTACTTCTTATAACATTAAGGATTTGAATAATTCCTCTTATTCCGTCACGTTGACAGGCATTAGTGGAGAGGGCAAGGAGTCGTTGTCCTCAACGCTCTATGCTCGTCCTTACACAGATGAGCATGAGGTCATCCAGTCTTTTTCCAGAATTATCTCTTCGTATTACTACATTGGAGACCGATTGGTGATGAAGTTTCTTGGCTGGCAAGATGGTATGATAAATGCCACTCTCAAGTACACCAAGAAAGATGGCACAGAGGGCTCTCTGAACATTACAAAAGACATGGCCAACGGTGACGACAATGAGCTTGCTGAGGAATATTGGGAGTCGTGTCCTTATATGCTTCTTCCAGACGCTGTGGATAAGACGAAGCCCATTGACCTTTATCGTACTGGACGCGTGTCGGGCTGTGAGGATGTCATCGATTTTCCCGTCTTTGAACTTACTCCGAAAAGAACTTTCTCATCCGACTTCAAGGAAGCTCTAAAAAAGGTGTATGGCGTAGATTCCAACGTGCTTGACGCTGATGGCAACGTGAAGGACAGTTGGACTGATAACGTGACTTCGTTGTCTATAGACGATGATCTGACAAATTTTGACGACCTTCTAAATTTTCCGCGGCTGAAGGAGATAACACTCGGAAAGCATCGCTATCTTACGGATGATGGCATGGCTGATAAAGACCGTGGTCAACTTAGCGTCTCGGAAAAGCTGCCCAGCATCTTTGCCGTAAAGACATTGAACCAACTCAATGGGTTGACGATAGAACGCTACAATCAGCATTTTCAGAGTTTGGGTAATCTTCCATTTATTAAGAACATGGGCAAGCCTAAAATGCCGGATTATAAATTCTATGATTTGAGGAACGCCTCTGTGTCTGTTTCCCCAAAAGATGAAGAAGGCTACGACTCGCATGCCGAGTATTTGATAGACAACAATGGTGAAAGTTGCTGGACACCGCTGACATTGCAGAGCAGCACGGATTTTACCATCACGATTGACCTCAAGAATGAGAAAGAGGTGAGCGGAATGAAGCTTATTCAGAAAAGCTTTGGCAAGTATGACCAAGACAAGGACCTTGCCGTGAGAATGGTCAAGGTTGAGACTGCGGACAAGAGTGGTGTCTTTGAACTGGCCACAAACGTCAATGAGTATTATCTTGGCACGAGTACTGGTGAGATAAATATCATACCATTTGTTAAGAAAAAGAACTTGAGGTATCTCAGGTTGACTTTCCCTGCCAACTCATATCATGGCTTCTTTGGCGTGACATTCGCTGAGGTCGGACTTTATGAATAAATTGATAAATGATATATTCTTATGTTTAAGAGCAGCATTTTCATGATTGCGACCTTGTTCGCTTTTAGCGTTGATGTCTCGGCCCAGGCTTCTTCCGACAAGTTGCTTGGCATCTTGAAATCGGAACTCGCCCACAACTACGCTGAGCTTCAGGGCCAGCAGGTGAAGCCCTACTTCATGAGCTATCGCGCCGACGACGTTTACAAGCATGTCATAAGCAGCAGCTTTGGAAAGACGGCTTCCGACACTGAGAACCGCCGCCGCTATATTACGCCGCAGATTCGCTTGGGCGACAAGGCGTTTGACAATTTCAAGTACAACTCCCAGTGCGCGCCGAGTCGCGACGGAAGGTCAGCCACTACGGTTACTATTCCCTACGACGACAATGCCACGGATGGCATCACTACTAACATCTGGCAAGCCACGCGTACTCGCTACGACTATTCGCTCGCGGCATACCAGCAGGCAAAGAGCAAGGCATCTACCAGCACTGCGGAGGAGGACAAGGCCCCTTGCTTCTCAGCCGCGCCGGCAGAGAAACATTATGAGAACCCTTACGCCCCTGACAAGGTAAAGCTCGACAGTAAGGTATGGCAGGATCGTCTCAACGCCATCTCTGCCGTGTTCAAGGCCGACGCAAGTCTCTTGGCAGGCACCGCGTCGCTCGACTATCAGGTGTCGCGCTCTTATTTTGTCAACACCGACGGCTCGGAGGTGGTGCAGAACAAGCGCTCGGCGCGTGTCATGCTGATGGTGCAAGCCATTGCCGACGATGGCATGCAATTGCCATTGATGCAAGACTTCTTCGCGTTCAACCCAGACTCGTTGCCCTCGCAGGACAGCATGATTGCTGCGGCAAAAGACTTGCTCAAGCGCGTGGAGGCGCTTCGCAAGGCTCCCGTGGCAAATCCATACACGGGTCCGGCCATTCTCTCAGGTCCCGCAAGTGGCGTGTTCTTCCATGAGATCTTCGGTCATAGGCTTGAGGGTCACCGCTTGAAAGAGGGCGGCGAGACCTTCAAGAACATGGTGGGCAAGTCGGTGTTGCCGGCTTCCTTCCAAGTGTTCTGCGACCCTACGCTTCGCCAATATGCCGGTCAGGACATGAACGGTCACTACCTCTACGACAGTGAGGGTGTGAAGGCTCGCCGTGTGGCAAACGTCACCGATGGCGTGCTTCGCTCATTCCTCATGAGTCGTGTGCCGCTCGACGGATTCCCCGAGAGCAACGGTCATGGACGCGCCTCTGTTGCCAACGACCCCGTAAGCCGCCAGTCGAATCTCGTGGTGGAGACCAAAGCACCATGCAGCGACGCGCAACTTCGCCAGATGCTATGCCGCGAGGCCAAGAAGCAAGGTAAGGAATATGGCTACTATTTCCGCACCGTGACGAGTGGTTACACTATGACGGGCGAAGGTGGAAGCATCAACTCGTTTAATGTCACGCCCGTGGAGGTGTATCGCGTATATGTTGACGGCCGTCCAGATGAGCTCGTGCGTGGCGTGAGCCTTATCGGTACGCCTCTCTCCATGTTCTCCCATATCCAGGCCGGAGGCGACAAGCCCAGCACGTTCACGGGTTCTTGTGGAGCCGAGTCGGGTTGGGTGCCTGTCACGGCATCGTCGCCTGCCATCTTCGTGAGCCAGATAGAGACCCAGCGCACGCAGAAGGGCGCTGACATTCCGCCAGCCCTGTCGGCTCCTGCTTTCTCAGAGAAGGGTGACGATGTGGACAGCGTCATTTTCTCTGCCATGAAAGACGAGATGGGCCGCACGGTCGACAGCTTGCGAGTGGAAGGCGCACCGGCTCCATTCTGGACGGGCTACGTAACTAACCGTTACCGCTCGTTCAGCGTCACGGGTGAGCTGGGCGGCATCTCAGATGCCACCATCACGCCTTGGAAGACAAGCACGATGACCCATGTGCTGCTTGGCAACTATCGTCACAATAGCGACGTGCCGATGCAGCCGTTGATTATCGGTGGCTCAGCCAACGATGAGCTTACTTATAATGGCTTGCGCCGCTCGTTCTGGCAGTCGTCGTTCATGGCTTACGTGAGCAGCGTGAACATGATGGCGCAGAAGCAAAACTACTTGAACCAAAACCCGTTGCCGTCTGCACTGGAGAAGATTCCGGACATGCAGCGCTCTGCCCCTGGCACATATATCCTTGAAGGTGAGAACCGCGACAGCGAGATAGACATGGCGAAGCTGCAAGACTATGCCAAGACCCTATCCGCGATATTTGAGGATTACAAGTACCTGACGGGAACGTCGGTAAAGATCTCGGGCGACCAGCTCGACAGCTATCGCAGTACGTCGGAGAACGTGAACATCAAGCAACCGCACGACATGATTACCATCAAGGCGAGCGCGCAGTTCATGGACGACAACCGGGTGATGCTTGCCGACGAGATGGTGTTGCAGTATGAGCACGTCTCTGAGTTGCCGTCTCTCGACACGCTCGTTGCCAAGGTTCGCCGTTTTGCCGACGGGTGCATGGCGATGCGCAATGCACCGGCTTTGACGGAGGATTACAAGGGCCCCGTGATGTATGAGGATGACGCGGCAAGGCAAGTGTTCACCGAGAATTATCTCTTGAAAGGTAAGTTCTATGCCCAGCCTTCAATGCAGGAGAACCCCAAGTCGCTTGGCTTGAAG
>CAVKWN010000017.1:9075-43713 GCA_963660075.1 Lachnospiraceae bacterium | reverse complement strand
GGCAGGAAGCCGTAGAGCAAATCAACCGTTATGCAGCAGCTCCAAGAATAGAAGTCCTCCGACAAGGTACAACCTTGCACAAAATCATCATTCAGTTCTGTGGTTGGGAAATGAAAAGGATGGAAGAGGTGTAATGCTTTCGCATATTCATCTCTTCGCATAATGCTATTCTATTTCAACAGCGAGAATTACTTATGCGGCATCGCCGTAGGCCCGTTGCGGGAACTCAACGCCATTCTTTGCCATCAGTGTAAAGGCTTCGGCTTATCAGCGTAAAGGCAACGACTTTACGCTGATAAGCCGAAGCGTCTGTTTTTTAAGCGTTTATACGAATCATGCCGCGACAAATGCCAAACATAAAAATTTTTGAGTTTTCTTGCCTCAAATGAAAATATTTCTTAAATTTGCACTTACTTGTTAAATTCACTTTTGGCAGTTAAATTTACAGGAACATAAAGAAGTCTTTTATTTAAAACGATAAGATATTGAAAACGGTATTAGTAGACTTAACAAGATACCAGGAGATGAGCGGTTTTGGGGAAATTTCCAACAACTACGCCGAGTTCTTGAAAAAAGGTGTCGTTGGCGACATACGTTTCGTAGTGCTTGTAAAAGAAGAATTCAGGGGGGCATTGGGCGATTCTGTCGACTACGTAACCTTGGAGCACTTGAACAGGGACATCAAGGCGCTCGGCAGAAAGATAGACTTGTGGCACGCTACAGACCAGCTCTTCATCAAACGCAAACACACCAAGGGCATGGTTAAGCTGTTGACAATACATGACCTCAACTTCTTATACGAAAAGAAAGGCATTCACAGGCTCAAGTGGCTTCTGAAACTGAAATGGTTCATAAAGCGTTCCGACTGTATCACCGTGATTTCAGAGTTTGTCAAACAAGACTTGCTTGCCCATGTCAACATAGGCAACAAACCTATGCGCGTCATCTATAACGGCATCAAGGACTATGATGATGAACAACAAATAAAACCCGATTTTATCACGGACGACACCAAATTCTTCTTCACGATAGGGCAAACACGCCAGAAGAAGAACTTTCAGAAGCTCATTCCCATGATGAAGTTCTTCCCCGATTATAAACTCTTCATCTGTGGGAAAAAATATCATGCCTATAGCGAACAACTGCACATGATAAAAGACGAGAACCATGCCGACAACGTGTACATCACAGGGGAAATCACGGAACAAGAAAAGAAATGGATGTACACCCACTGCGAGGCCTTTCTCTTCCCAAGTCTTTTCGAAGGTTTCGGCCTTCCAGTATTAGAGGCCATGCGCAATCGCTGCAAAGTGTTCTCGTCTCGTTGCACCAGCCTTCCGGAAATATGCAAGGACAACGCCACCTACTTCGACACTTTCGAGGCTGAAGACATGGCAAACACCGTCAAGAAAGGATTGGAAAACTGGAGCAAGACAGGCAGCCTCGCAACAAAGGCAAGGGATTATTCCTTAGGATTCAGCTATAAAAAATATATAGAGAACTATCTTGCCCTCTACAAAGAATTGCTGCATATATAAAAAGACAAGGCATGCTCTTCCCTACCTTTTGAGAAGGGCATACCTTACCACCGCGAATTGATGACGGACCCAGATCTCCAGTCGCCGCCCGAATTTTCTTTTTCTCCAACTGCCATATATACGATGAATGCCAAAGGTGTTCTCGTCGATCTTGTACTTGTTGCGTGGCGCAAAGAAATGGGTAGGGTAAATCTTTATGTCGCCTAAGTCCTGGTAAGTGTCTTCCCGCTTGTACCCGAACTTCTTCTCCGCGATGCGCGCCATCACCAAGGGGGAAATCGTGTTGTTGAGCGTTCCGTCCGCATTGCGGTAATGCGCGTTCTTGTAATGCTCAAACACCTCCTTGCACAAGGCGTTGCCAGCCTCACCCATAAAGAAAGCCGCCTGAAGCCCAAACTCGCTGTTGTCGGTGTTTACCTTCTCGTTGAAGGTCATGAAACCCTTCTCGGGCACAAACTCATCAAATCTTTTATACAGGAAAATGTCGCTGTCCATATAAAGGCCACCATATTTATACACCGCATAAAAGCGGACGACATCAGCCGCGAAAGCCCAACGCCTTTCCTCCAACGCCTCATCAATAAAATCGCAACCTATGGACTTGGCGTCTTCATATCCCCAAACCTTGACTTGGTAGTCGGGGATGATTCGTTTCCATGTATCCAAACAAACCTTGATCTCCACGGGATAAGGGTCATTGCTAAACCAGCAAAGATGGATAATTTTCGGTATCATTGTTCGTTATTATGATGTTAGGATGGCAATGCCATCATATACAGTCTCAAAGTTACTAAAAATCAATCAATGGGCAAAAGAAATCATGCAACATTTATGGTTTTCAATCTATACGGTCGACCAGCAAACGCAAATTTAGCTGCTGCATGCAAGCACGCGCCTATAATATTTTCAGCCAACAATTAGCATATTCGCGTTTCTTTTCTTAATTTTGTCCATAAATAGAATGTGAAACAGAAGCAAGCAAACTCTTATGCAGAAATACGACTATCTGATTGTTGGCTCCGGCCTGTTCGGCGCCACGTTTGCGCATCTCGCCCACAGGCAGGGCAAGCGATGCTTGGTGATAGACAAGCGCCAACACCTCGGAGGCAACGTCTATTGCGAGAACATCGAAGGCATCAACGTACACAAGTATGGTGCCCACATCTTCCACACGTCCAACAAGACGGTGTGGGATTTCGTGAACTCCATCGTGGAATTCAACCGATACACCAACTCGCCAGTAGCCAACTACAAGGGCAAGCTCTACAACCTGCCCTTCAACATGAACACGTTCTACCAGATGTGGGGCGTCACCACTCCAGAGGAGGCACAAGCCAAGATAGACGAACAAAAGGCGGAATATAGTGAAGAACTGAGAGTGAAGAATGAAGAGTCCGGTTTGCCTGATGAGCCGCACAACCTTGAGGAACAGGCCATGCTCCTGGTTGGCAAGGACATCTACAAGCGCCTCATCAAGGGATATACCGAAAAGCAATGGGGCCGCAAGTGCACCGACCTGCCGGCGTTCATCATCAAGCGCCTGCCCGTGCGCCTGGTCTTCGACAACAACTATTTCAACGACAAGTATCAGGGCATACCAATCGGCGGATACAACAAGCTCATCGACGGTTTACTGGAAGGCGTTGACACGATGGTTGGGGTTGATTTCTTCGCAAAAGAGACTGCCATGCCCGACGGCTCAAAGGCAAGGCTGAAAGACAACTGGCATGAAATAGCCGACAAGCTCGTCTTTACGGGAAAGATAGACGAATTCTACGACTACCAGTTTGGCAAGCTCAACTACCGCACTGTACGCTTCGAGCAGGAAGTAGTGGAAAAGCCCAACTATCAGGGCAACGCCGTGGTGAACTACACGGAAAGGGAAGTGCCCTACACCCGAATAATAGAACACAAGCACTTCGAGATGTTCGGACAGGATGTATACAAAAGTCCCAAGACCGTCATATCAAAGGAATATTCCACTGAATGGACAGACGGCGTGGAACCCTACTATCCAGTGAACGACAAGGACAATTCTGAGCTTGCCGAGAGATACAAGGCCCTTGCCGACAAGGAAAAGGACATAGTCTTCGGTGGACGCCTCGCAGAATACAAATACTACGACATGGCGCCAATAATAGAAAAGGTGCTGACAATGTTCAATTTCAACACCGACAACCAACAATGATAAATATCAAGCTCCTCTCCCCACGATACGCAGACTTCCGCGACTTTCTCCTTGCCTTGCCAGCCAAGATGGACACCGACGGGGAATATGTGTATGGCGGAAAGCGCAACCTGATAAAACGGTTCGCGGCTCCCAATGGCGAGTCGCTCATCGCGAAGCGGTTTCATAGCCCACACTTTTTCAACAAGCTTGTATATTCCTGGGGAATACGCAAGCCCAAGGGATTGCGAGCGTTCACCTATGCCAACATGCTTCGTGAGCACGGCGTGGAAACGCCTGAGCCGATAGCGTATATTGAAGATTGCAAATGGGGAATACTTGGGGAAAGTTGGCTCATAACGCCGGAGATTCCATACAAGCATCTTCTCTACGAGATGGGCGACGCTGAGCCTGAGGCATACGAGCCCATGGCGAAGGCTCTCGCGGCCTTCACGGCACACATGCACGGGGAAGGCGTGATGCACAAGGATTACTCACCTGGCAACATTCTCTGGGACAAGGACGCCAATGGCGAGACACACTTCTCCATCGTTGACATCAACAGGATGTATTTCGGACCCGTCGACATAAAGCGAGGCTGCGCCAACTTCGCGCGCCTATGGGGCCCGAAAAGGTTTATCGAGCTTCTTGTCGCCGAATACGCGCGCCTGCGTGGATTCGACAAGCAAGAGGCCATAGGCATTGCCATGGACTGCCGCAGGAAGTTCTGGACGAGATACAGTAAACGCCACGAGGTCGAATTCAAACTGGAACTGTAAGGCAAAAAAATATCGCCCCACGACTTTAAAGCCGCGAGGCGACAGAAAACTGTTCAGTTGAATAGATATTTATTAAGGAAGGTCTTCACCCACTGCCCATACTGCTTCTTGTGATCCTTGAAACTCTTGGCATGAGCCGAGCCGTGGAACACCACAAGCATCTTCGGCGCGGGCTTGGCGGCATACAACGGATAAACCATGCGTGTTGGCACGAAGTCGTCGTTGCCTCCATGTATGAAAAGCATCGGCTTGCGGCATTTCGCCACCTGCTTCAGCGGCGAAGCCTCGCCGAACGACCAGCCATAGCCAACCTTGCATAGTGCCGACGCCGAGTAGAGCAACGGGAATTCTGGAAGCCCGAACATCTCGTCGAGTTCATGACTGAACTCGTCCCAAGCGGATGTATAGCCGCAATCTTCTATGAAACACTTGATATAGTCGGGGGTGTTCTCGCCTGCGACATTCATTGTCGTGGCGCCGCCCATCGACCATCCGTGTATCACCATTTTCGCGTGACCCGTGGAGTCTTTGAACATCTTGTCGGCTATCGCCGCCCACCTCAACACGTCGTCGCGGTCGTTCCACCCCATCTGCATCGCCTTGCCGCCACTCTTTCCATTAGCGTGCAAGTCTGGCAACAGCACATTCATGCCAAGCTCACGGTTATAGAAGCAGGCAAACTGGAGCATGTCCACCGCGCAATCAGTATATCCATGCACGACAATAGCCGTGAGGGCTGTCTTGCGCGGAGCCTTGATGAAAAGGGCGTGCAAGCGTGTGCTGTCGGCAAGGAAAAGGCCAGTCCGCTCATTCGCCATCGTGACGAAAGTGTCGCGAAGCACCTTATGGCTGGCCACGGAGTCGAGCCAAGACACCATCCACGGATAGCGGCCGCGCGTCAAGGCATATTGACCGGCATAGTCGCGCCCCTTGTTTTTGGCCGGATGGAGGGCAAAGCTCAATAAATAAACGCTTCCGCCAACGACGGCAGCCATTAGCAACACCAACAACGCCAAAGACAATCCCAGCGTGAATTTCCTACTACTTCTCATACGTTTTTACCCTGTTGTTCTGATTCGGCAAAGTTACGAAAAAGTATCAAGAAAAATTCCCATTAATATTTATTAACCAATAAGTATGCAATGATTTTACAAGCCAAGCATTATAGATGAGTAAATAATTTAAATGGTATTCAAAAGACTGTTAATAAACCAGGGTAATAAAACCATCATGAATAAGAAACAACAAAAGACTGTCAGCATTGTGGCCATCGCGATTCTAATCCTGTCAATTGCCCCAATGCTGTGGATTGGTCAATACTTGCATCCTTTTGCAGACGATTATGTTTTCGGTGCCGATGTCTATAAGGCATGGAACGAGAGCCACTCTTTCCTTGCTTGCGTACAAAGCGCGTGGAATGTGGCAATATCCATGTACCATTCATGGCAAGGCACGTATTCCGCTTGCTTTCTCATGGCCCTGCAGCCAGGTGTCTTCGGGCAATATTGGCTTGGGCCTATCATCTTACTATTCAGCCTAATGGGATCCACTTACGCATTACTTTACATGGTAATGCGTAAGCTTCTCCACGTTTCAAGGCTGGAATACATCTTCGTTGCGACACTCTTTGTGACCATTACCATTCAGTTCACATATTCCTATTACGACGCGTTCTATTGGTATAATGGCGCGATGTATTATACGTTGTTTTACAGCTTGTCGCTCATGCTGGCATCGTTGCTCATAGGTTATAGGCTGGCAAGCACGAGAGCAAAGAAAACAATAATAGGCGCGGCATCCGTCGTGCTTGCCATGATCATAGCCGGTGGCAACTTCGTCTCAGGCCTTGGCATGGGAGCCGTATTGTTCACTTCTATCATTGTCATGAGAATGGAGCAAAAAAAGTGGCCACGCTTTTACCTTGCCATCCTTGCCGTCTATGGCGTTGCCTTCACCTTGAGCGTGCTTGCCCCTGGCAATGCCTACAGGCAAATTACCATTGAAGACAAGCCTAACGTCGTGGCGGCGTTCTTCATGGCCATAGGAAAGAGCTTCGAGTTCTTTGCCGACTCATTCAACATTGTCAAGGTGTTGATGTTGGTTGTTATAATCCCTGCCATCGTGCGAATGGCGGCAAAGTCGCGCTTCAAGTTCTCACATCCATGGCTGTGCGTCATTGTCACAGTCCTGGTTTACAGTTCCTTCTTCTTCGCCCACTGCTACGCCATGGGCACAAGAGGTCCCGGAAGAGTGCAGAACGTCTACTCCTACGTAAACCTCTGGCTCGTATGCATAAACGTGTATTACCTTTCAGGGGCACTTATAAGGAAAGCGGAGGCAAAGGCACCTCTGAGTTCAGCCATCGTGGAAGTGGTAAAGGCATTCAAACAAAAATACGCCTATGCGTTGCGCTTTGCGCCTTACTACGTTGTCATCATATTGATATTGTCGGTAAGCATCAAGCAAACCACGACCAACAGGACCGTGACGCTGATGAAGAAAGGCACGGTCTTTAAATTCGACAAGGAAATGAGGAAGCGTGAGTTGGCACTTACGGCTGACGACAGGAGCTCGGTGACGCTGAAGCCTCTCTCCGTCAAGATGCCTTCAGATGCCTTCAACGACATCACGGTTTACTCCGGCTACTGGATAAACCAAGGCCTGGCACGCTACTATGGCAAGGAAGAAATCGAGGCAAGCTACACTCCCAAGGAAACGCCAGAGTCTCCCAGCATGCTGTTGGCACGCTGCAAAAGAGACGTAGGGCCAGGCAATTTGAAGTTTATCAACTTTAGATAACCCTTTTTTATTTCACCATCGACTTCTCGGCGTTTCTCAACCCCGTGACGCTTGTCATGAAAGCCTTCGCCGAGCCAAACTTCAGGTGGAGGTCAAGACGCACGGGTATGTGGTTGTCGTCGTCTGACACAAAGAAATCCACAATCTTTTCCCACTTGTCGCTGTCGTCGTCCTTGTCCATGTAGGCAAGTTTGAGGCAGCGATAAGTGTGTCCGTTGTCGGCTTTTATGTTCACGGTGCCTTGATAGCGCAGCTGCGCCGCGTAAACCTTAGTTCCGTCCACTATCGGGAAGTTGACAGCGTAGCCTTTCTTCCATCCCGTGGGATTGAATGAGCGTGCGCGCATGAAGATGCTCATCATGTCGTAAACACAGTCGTTCAGCGTGCGTTGCGACCTCGAGTGAGTGCCGTCGTGCCTCAGCCTGTGCTGTTTGACGTGGCACTTGTCGTTCGAGTAAGAGTAGTATACCTCATCCACCGTATAACGCTTGCCCTCCTTGGCACCCTTACGATAGTATAACGGTGCCATGTCGAGCGTGTTGTAACACAGGAGCGTGTCGCGAAGCACGAAGAAACGGTCGGCGCGCTTGTTGCCTCTCGTTATCAAGCTTCCCTTGTAAGCCTGCTTGCCAAGAAACTTTGTCTGGTCGATGTCGAAAGAGGCGGTGCCCACCTTAACCCAAACAAACTTCCAGTTGAAATAAAGGTTGTAAGACAGCCTCTCACCCGACTTGAAAGCCGTGTTGTGGAACGTGCATTGTGCCGAAGCCGACACGCAGAAGAATGCGAGCAATGAGAGAAGAGATATCTTTAAACGTCTTGTTGCTTGTGTCATCTTGTTTTTCTGATAAGTTAATGTCATTATCATTAAAGTTAAAACAATTATATCCTTTTTACCTTTTTGTCAAGGCTTTGGAATATATTGTATCCCAAGTTTCTTGGCACGGTCGAGATTCTTGTGCTGGATGGTTTTCTGCTTGTCGGCCTTTTGCTTTTTTATGGCCTCTGGCTTTTGTTGCCATAGCGGTTTCGCCGTAGGGTTCCACGTGAGGGTGAGATCCCACTTCTCCTTGCATTCAATGAGCTCCGGATAGTAATACACCTCCTCCGGCTCTATGCCCTTGTCGTAGTCGCCCGTATCCCAACGGTTGTTTTTGTTGGTGTCCACTATCATGCGCATGTAATATTTCCCGGCCTTGAGATAATAGAACTCAGCCTGCCCATTATCCGTATAGACCTCCTTGACCATCTTGCCTGAATTGTCGAGCAGTTGGGCTATTACATGCTTTCCGCCCATGCCCGTCAGTGTCATCAAGACGGACGCGTACGATTCGGTTGGGCGCACCTTCAGCCCTATCTTCAACTTTTTCGACACGTCTCCGTACAAGGAAGCGAAGGTTGTGCTGTCAGCCTCAAGGCTATACTCCATTCCCGGCCTCCACTCAGCGAGCAACCGGTAAGTTCTGCTGTCTATCTTGTGCAGCTCGTAGCGCTCGGCATACCAAAGCGAGTCTTTCTCCGGATGGGAATAGAGATGTATGTGGGCAGTGTCCACCGGCATCAACGGCACGTCGCTGCTTAACGTCACGTTCTGGTCGGGATCCAAGTCGCCCGACGGTGTCACCTTGAGCTTCAATTCCTCTGGTGGCATCACGCTGTCGTAATCCATGCCTTTCTTTTTCCTCTTTTCTTGCTCCTTCTGCCATGTCTTCAGCTTTTTCTCCGCGTCCTTCAGGCGTTTCTCATACGATGTCTTGGCTATGAGCTGGAGCGTGTCCACCTGTTCACGCAACACGCCCGCGGTGTCGGTGATGTTATGGATAACCTGCATCCTCAGCGTGTCTTGGTTGACGAGAGCCGTGTCGCGAAGCCAATAAGTTATCGTGTCGCGCTTTTCCGTGGGCTCTACCAGGAACGCGTTGTCGGAGTTGAAGTTAATGCCTGTTATCTTTGGCAGCGTGGTGTCGCCATAACTATAGAACAAGCTGAAATGGTTGGCATCGGTGCGGTCGCTCTTCACGAGATACCTGTTGGTCAGGATCTCATTGAACGCACGCAGGCAGATGTCGTCGGGAAGGAAACGCGTGTATCCTACCACGCTGATAGAGGCTATGTGCAGCGAGTCGGCCCAGATGGTGTCCTGACGCGAGTCCGGCTTGAACGAAGGCTCTATGATGTCGTGGTTGAAAGCCAGCATCTCGCTCTTCTGGTTGAACATGTAGTTTCCGTCGGCATCCTGCAAGGCATATACACGGTATTTGCCCGGCGCGATGCCCTTTACGGTGAAGTGGCCGCGCGAGTCGGTCCTCGACACCCTCATCATGGGTTTCTTGTGGAACGCGGAATCGCTAAGGTCATTGTAAAGCCCCACCAATATGCCTTTCACGGGTTCCAAGTCTTCCGCCCCGACGACATATCCCGACACTTGCAAGGTGTCGATATGGTCGCCCGTGGAGAAGGTGTAAGCGTAGTCGCCGAGAGGGTTTCCCTCGTTGTTGTCGCTTATGGCGTTGGAGAAGTCTATGGTATAGGTGGTATTCGGCTTGAGCGAGTCGACAAGTTGCACGCTTATGCTCTTGCCCGCCCCTTTGATCTCCGGTGCCTCAAGCTGCGGCGGCGACACCACTACATTCTGGGTGGGGTTGTCTATCTTGATATACTCATCGAAATTGATAAGCACTTTTTTCTTCTTCACGTTCGTAGCCCCGTCGGCAGGATCCGAGCCTATGATCTTCGGCGGTGTCTCATCATACCATCCGCCGTCGGGGTTTCCCATACGCGCGCAACCTTGCAGGAGCAGCAAAACGAGAAGCCCCGCGAGCGACAACGTCACAAAGAGTCTCGCCGCCTTGCCCTTGTCGTTTGAATTATTGTTGACAATCATATAAAACGTCTATCACAAGTCTATCGCTGTCTGTCAAAAAAAAGCCCATAGGGTCATTTCTGGTCGTAGTTGCCATTAAGTTCGAGCAGCTCGTCCATGTTCTTTCTTGAGTTGCTCAGCCGTGGCACCTTGTGTTGCCCGCCGAGCTTGCCTTTCCCCTTGAGCCATTCCTCAAACAGGTGAGGATGCGCCTTCACCACCTCCAGATGCTGAAGCGTGACATCGTGGAAGCGCTTGGCCTCATAGTCGGAATTTATCTCCTGCAACTTTTTGTCGAGGCAATCGGCAAACGCCTTCATGTCGTCGGGCTCTTTCGAGAACTCTATGAGCCATTGGTGGCGACACTTGGCGTTCTCGTCCATGTAGACGGGGGCGGCGGTGTATTCAAGAATCTGGGCACCCGTGCGCTCGCAAGCGTAGGCAAGGCCATTCTCGGCATTGTCCTGGATGAGCTCCTCGCCAAAGGCATTGATGAAACACTTGGTGCGGCCTGTGATGACAAACTTGTATGGCCTTGTAGAGGTGAAGGTCACCGTGTCGCCTATCATGTAGCGCCACAACCCGCACGACGTGGATATTACCATGGCGTAGTTCTTGCCCGTCTCCACCGCTTCCAAAGGAACGAAATTGGGATTGGGGCTGCCCACTTCTTCCATTGGTATGAACTCATAGAACACGCCATAGTCGAGCATGAGAAGCATTGAGCGGTCTTTGGGGTCATTCTGTATGCCAAAGAATCCCTCAGAGGCGTTATACGTCTCCATATAGTGCATCTTTGACGAGGTGATGATCTCCTCGTATTGCTTGCGGTAGGGCTCAAAGGCTATGCCGCCGTGGAAGAAGACCTCAAGGTTTGGCCACACGTCCTCAACGTGTTTCTTGCCAGACATCTCCAGCATCCTCACAAGCACGCTCAGCATCCACGAAGGCACGCCCGAGATATTGGTGACATCCTTGTTCATGCACTCCATGGCAATGCGGTCACGCTTCAGCTCGAAGTCGGAAAGCAGCGCGGTGCGCTTCTTGGGCACGCGAATGAGGTTGACAAAAGGATTGATGTTCTCTATCAATATGGCGGAGAGATCGCCCACGAGCGATCCTTCCACATTATAGTTAGGCGAGTGGCTGCCACCTAGTATGAGCGACTTGCCATCAAACAAGCGACTGTCTGGGTTGTTGCGCAAATAGAACGCCACAACGTCGGTACCACCCTTGTAGTGGAGGTTGTGCAATCCAGCCGACGACACGGGGATGAATTTCGACTTGTCGTTGGTCGTTCCCGATGACTTGGCATACCATTTCACCAATCCCGGCCACAACACGCTGGCCTCGCCATGGCGCATGCGGTCTATGTCGCCTTTCAACTCTTCATAAGTGTTTATGGGCACACTCTTCACGAAATCATCATAGCCTTTGATGTTCTCAAACGCGTGGGAACGGCCATACTCCGTGTCGCGACCCTTGGAGACAAGGTAATTCAGCACCGACCGTTGCAACTGCTCGGGTTCCGTGAAATGCTTCTCAAGCTCTTTCTGACGGGGGCTGAAAAACATGCTTGCTATCTTTGTAAGACCCATTTTGACAAATCTATACTATTATGGTGTGCAAATTTAAGCTAAAAGAACGACAATGGCAAAAAAAAACTCATGTTTATGATTTTGGCATATTTAATTGTCGTAACTTTGTGCATTATTATGTAAAAAAAATAATAGAGGAAACTGTACAACTTTTTTAAAACTTATGAAAAACATTAAGAACTCTATCGTCTCAATGTTGCTTTTGCTCGTCGCGGTGGTTACCGCAAGCGCGCAAATGCCTGTCAAGACGATACCCGTGGACACGGCTTTCCGCATTGGCAAGCTGCCCAACGGACTGACTTACGTCATCCGTCACAACAACTGGCCAGAGCACCGCGCCAATTTCTACATCGCCCAAAAGGTGGGCTCGCTTGAGGAGAACGAGGACCAGCGCGGTCTCGCCCACTTCCTCGAGCACATGGCGTTCAACGGCTCCGACCACTTCAAGGGCAACGACCTCATCGAGTGGTGCCGATCAAAGGGCATAGAGTTTGGCGGCGACCTCAATGCCTACACATCTATCGACCAAACTGTCTACAACATCGACAACGTGCCCACAACGTCGGCATCGACGCTCGACTCTTGCCTGCTCATCCTGCGCGACTGGTCGTGCGGCCTCTCGCTCGAGCAAGACGAGATAGAAAAAGAACGCGGCGTCATACACGAGGAGTGGAGACTGCGCACCTCGGCACAAAGCCGAATGCTGGAGAGAAACCTTGAGAAGCTCTACCCTGGCTCAAAATACGGCAAGCGCTACCCGATAGGATTGATGTCGGTGGTGGACAACTTCAAGCGCAAGGAACTCGTGGACTACTACCACAAGTGGTATCACCCTGACCACCAAGGCATCATCGTGGTGGGCGACATCGACGTGGACAAGACCGAGGCGCAGATCAAAAAGCTCTTCGGCGACATAAAGAACCCCGACAACGAGGCCAAGATCGTGGAAGAACCCGTGCCCGACAACGCCGAGCCTATCGTCATAATCGACAAGGACAAGGAATACCAGCAGACGATGGTGATGCTCATGATGAAACACGATGCCGATCCCGACTCCATAAAGCAAGACATAGAATACACGCTCTCGCAATACGTGAAGCAAGCCGCCATCGGCATGCTCTCGACCCGTTTCGCCGAGGCAGCGCAGAAGGCCGACTGCCCATTCGTGGGCGCGTCGGCTGACGACGGCGATTACCTCTTCTCCAAGACGAAAGGCGCGTTCTCGATAAACGTCATGCCAAAGGACATGGGCAAGACGACTGATGCCATAAAAGCTGCTTACATCGTGGTCAAGCAAGCTGCCGACCACGGCTTCACCGCCACGGAATACGCACGCCTCAAGGAGTCGATGCTCTCATCGCTCGACAAGATGTGGGAAGGCCGCGACAAGCGCACGAACTCGTCGTTCTACAAGCAAGCACTCGGATGGTTCCTCAACAATGAGGCGATGCCTTCATTGGAGTTCAACTACAAGATGATGAAGCAGATCGTGCCCATGATTCCACTTGAGGCGATCAACGAGGTGTTGCCACAACTTGTGGCAAAGAGCGACAGCAACCTCGTGATACTCAGCTTCAACAACGAGAAAGACGGAGCCGTTTACCCAACAGCCGACCAGCTGCTCAACGCCTTGCACGAGGCAAGGGCGGCGAAGGTGGACGCCTACGTGGACAACGTGAAAAACGAGCCCATCATGAAGAACCTGCCCAAGCCTGGAAAGATAAAGAAAGAGGTGAAGAGCAAGAAGTTCGACTACAACATACTCACTCTCTCCAACGGTGTCACCGTGCTGCTGAAGAAGACCGACTACAAGAAAGACCAAGTGTCGATGAGCGGAACAGGCGGTTCTGGAGAAGGCAACTACGGCAAGGCCGACTTCGCCAACATCAAGATGTTCAACAATGCCATCGACAACAGCGGCCTCGGCGACTTCTCTTCCATAGAGCTGGGCAAGGCCCTCGCGGGAAAGATCGCCAACGTCTCGCTCAGCATGAGTGAAAGGAAGATGAGCCTGGGCGGAAGCTCCACGCCAAAAGACGTGGAGACGATGCTCCAGCTTGCCTACCTCTACTTCACCAACATAAAGAAGGACCAGGACGCCTTCAACAACCTCATGCAGCAATACGAAGTCGACCTGAAGAACCGTGACCTTAACCCATCCACGGCTTTCTCCGACTCCATAACGAAGTCGCTCTACAACGGCAACTGGAGAAGACGTCCGTTCTTGCAGAAAGACCTCAAGGACGTGTCCTACGACCGCATACTGCAGATAGCCAAGGAGCGCACAGCCAACGCCAACGGCTGGGTGTTCGAGATCATCGGCAACTTCGACGAGGCAACCATCCGCCCGCTCATCTGCCAGTATCTGGGCTCGCTGCCCTCAAATGGCAAGAACCCCGAAAGCAAGCGCGAGGTGTTCCCGACGAAGAAGAACATCGACAACACGTTCAAGCGCAAGATGGAGACTCCAAAGTCGATGGCGCAGATATTCTGGCTTAACCCGACAATGCCTTACTCCTTGGAGCACAGCATCCAGGCATCCATCGCAGGCCAAGTGCTCTCCATGGTCTACCTCAAGCAAATACGCGAGGAGGCAAGCGCAGCCTACAGCTGTGGCGCGCAAGCCAGCATGAGCATAGCCTCTGACGGTTACCACATGGCACAAATAGCAGGCTATTGCCCAATGAAGCCTGAGAAGAAGGAAATAGCCATCCAGATAATGAACCAGGCCGTGAAGGATCTCGCCGTGAAGTGCGACGCCGAGATGCTCGACAAGGTGCAGAAGCTCATGCTCAAGCAGTATGACAGCTCGCTGAAGACAAACGGCTACTGGGCAAGCGTCGTCTGGGACAACTACATTATGAACCGCGACGAACACACGGAGTATGCCAACACCGTGAAGGCACAGACGCCCGAGAAGATAGCTGCCTTCGTCAAGGAGTTCCTCGCCGGAGCCAACAAGGTGAACGTGGTCATGCTGCCTGAATAACAAGCTTAACGCACAACCATCCATAACAATAAAAGGGGCACGCCGTAATGAGCGTGTCCCTTTTATTATTTCTCCCTTTTTATTCCACCCTTTTTATTCCACCTTCCATTCGAGGTCTATTTTCTTGTTCTCCACGCTGAAGTTTATTTCCACCTTTATCACGGGCTTACCCGACAGCGCGAAACGCGAGGCATAGTCGTTGAGGTCTATCTGGCGCATGGCTGTGGCGGCATTCTTGTTGAGCTTCAACTCTATGACATACAATCGCGTGTGGGTGAGCATCACTATGTCTACACGACTTCATTTTATGCAAGAACAAAGATAAAGAAAGGGCTGAGTTCCAAGCGAGGAATCCAGCCCTAATGTTTTTTAGCGGATGGCAAAATTTATTTTCGCGATGCCTTGACCTTGTTCTTATGCAAAAAGGCAGATGCGGCTATAGAACCAGCGAGACAGGAAAATGGTCCAACGATGGTTTCTGGGTTAACCATATTCAAGAGTTCTATACCGTCATTTGACTCTTGGCATAGCACAACGCTCAATCCACTGTCGGGATGTCGCTTAATGTAATCCGCATAGATAGCATCCATCTTTGAAGCGATATCTTCAAAACGCTCTATAAGCTCTTTATCGGTAATTTTCTTCTTGTTGCACCTTTCCACCTGCAGATTCAGTTCCTCATACAATGGAGCCTTGGCTTTTTCAACAGAGGCAAGATCTGTAAAGAACTTAGTGCCGGCCCACACATGCTTCTTCATCGTTCCGCTTACGATGCCTTGCTCTCCAGGGACAGCCCAAGCTACCATATGTCCATTCTTAGAGTAAACCCTAATAAGCCTTGCCACGTATCCTTTAAGGTCATAGAAAAACTGTCCCTTGTTAGCTTTCACTCTTGTGACGCTTTCCACATTTTGAAAATATGCCTTGTCAAGCAACTCTATCGTCACAGAGTCGTTGCCTACGTCACTAAGGTTGAACGTCAAGGAATGTTGAGCCCTCGATATACAACACACTGCTGTCAACACAAGCAAAATCAATGTCTTTTTCATATCGTAAATGTTTTATTTGTTATAAAGTTTTGGCCTTGAAACATAAAATGAAGCAACAATGTCATTAGAAAGGTATACACTTCTTTTATTGTTTTGATCGTCTCTGCAAAAGAAAACACCACCTTTCGAACGCAATACGGTGACACTATGATACTCTGTTTCTGATATTTTCACAATAGCGATGTAAGCAACAGGCTGAACTCCTTGTTCAATATCTTCATTATACCTGTAGAGAAAATCCTTATCCAAACTATCAAGCTTAATTGCATACTCAAAGTATCTTAATAGCAAGGATTGGATATTAAAGCCATCTTTATCATAAGGAACACCTTGGTCACCATATTTACTACATATATAATCCCATACTTCTTCCTTCTTTTTGTCCTTAGCTTCAGAACTTTGCATTAGTTCTGCCCATATATTTGAAATTGTACACGCAACACAGTCCGCTTGGGCAGAATTGCCAGTACCCCTTGTTGACAGACGTTTAGACGCTGAATATTGAGAATACAAAGCCATTACGTCGTCATACAAGTTTTGGGAAACCATTGCACTCTCTGCAGATTTGTATTTAAGGGTCATTTGCGAACCGCCGAAATCAATGATTCGCGTTAAGGCTTCCATATAGACATCAACGTTGCTGTTGCCTTCACTTATATCAGATAACGAAGGTATATCCCCCAAAGAGATAAACTCCATTTTAGCAGATGTATCGTTTGAGCATAACGTATCATCCTCAGAAGAACAACCCACTAACGTGAACGCTATCAAGCATAACACGGAAAAGAAAAATAAGTTTTTTTTCATACGATTTTCTTTATGATGCACAACAAAACAAATCATCTGAACTATCTTACGCCTAAGAAAAGAGGAAGCTTTTTGCAAGTATATGAAATTATTTGGAATAACCATTATTTATAGTGTTAAAAAAATATATCATCTAGATTTTCTTAACCCGAATAACTATATTAATGACATTATTTGATTTTAATAGTTTGATAAAAATATGCAAGCCTCTAATGGGTAAACATTCAACGGTAATGAAAACATACGGTTTTACCCATTAGAGGCTTGTAAAAGATTTTTCAGAAACGTTTTATCACGGCATAGCCGCCGATTATCTGCAATGCCATGCCGGGCAAACCCATGCGCACGTCCTGCAATGCGGCCGCAAGACTTCCGGTGAAAGCCCACTCGGCGAGAGAACCGAAAAACTGGTAAAACACTACCACACACGCAAGTATGGCCAGGCTCACCGTCTTTGTACGTTGCGCAGCAAATCCCGCACCAATGGCAAGCAATGCCGATTTTGTGAGAATGGCTGGCAACACGCTCATGGCTGGCATTCCAAACAGCAAACTGTTGGCAAGAGGTGACGCAATGGCCGTGAGCAAGCCTACGCGCCAGCCATACTTGAACGCGCCGGCAAGCGTGAAGAAATATATCGGAAGCCACGTCATGCCGCCATTGGGCACAAGATGGAAAAGTTGCGGCAAGAGCAAGTTGCCTATTGCGAACAACACGGCAAACATATATGTTCGAGCCTCATTGTAGCCGTAAGAGTAGAGTTTTACTGTTGACTGATTATTCATGATTTCTTTAATTCTGAGAGTTTTTCCTTTATTTTCATGACGCACTCCTCTGCCGTTTGGCAGTCGCGACAGGCAAGTTCCATTGGGCACCAGCCGGTCTGCTGCCTGTTGATGACGTGCGGCACTGCCTTGTCGTAGCCTATGGCAATTTCTGGCGCGTTGGCATTGAACAGTTGCAAGGCTTGCTCGCTTATCGTATCGGCATGCAAGGCACTTACCCGCCCGGCTATCATCAAGGCGGCGGCAGCCTTACCCACGACCTTGTCGGCAATGGCTGCACCCCGAAGGGTCAGAGGCTCGGTATCGAGCAAGCGCAGAAGGTCGCCGACGCCCCGTCCGTCGAAAGTGAGGATATTGCCATCCGCAGTGCTCACGACAAGCGAGTGGCTACCGGAGTGCAAGAGGCTAACGAGTTGGTTCATATCCATATTAATTACAATGTGTCGCCGCTTTGCCGCAATTGCTCAACAAAAGTGTCTATTTTAGCCAGCTCGTCGGGTATCTGGATGCGCTGCGGACAGTGGGGAACGCATTTGCCACACTTCACGCAGCGGCTCGCCTGGCGGAGCTTGGGCACACTTCGGTCGTATCCGATGAGGAAGGCACGGCGGGCACGGCGATAACCGGGGTCTTGGTTGCCCTTGTTGGGCATGTTGCCTTCCTTGATGCACTTGTTGTAGTGGGAGAAGATGGCAGGTATGTTGAGACCGTAGGGGCAAGGCATGCAATAGTTGCACTCGTTGCACGGCACGGTGTTCAGATTGTAGATGTCGTTGGCTATCTCCATGAGGAAGGCATCCTCTTCCTTGGTAAGGGGCTTCAGCGGACTGTAGGTGCAGAGGTTCTCCTTCAGGTTTTCCATATAACTCATGCCGCTGAGTACGCAGAGCACGTTGTCGGGCGTTCCGGCAAAGCGGAAGGCCCAGCTTGCCACGCTTTTCTCCGGCTCGCGCGCCTTCATCTTGGCAATGATGGCATCAGGCACATTGGCAAGTCGTCCGCCCAGCAGCGGCTCCATGATAACGGCGGGTATGCCGCGCTTCTTCAGCTCGCCATAGAGGTAGACGGCATCGGTGTTGCGGGGATTGATCTCGTCGGCATAGTTCCAGTCGAGATAGTTCAGCTCGATCTGCACGAAATCCCAATGATACTTGCCCTCATCGTGCCATTTCAGCGCGAGGTCGAACACCTTGATGTCGCCGTGGTAAGAGAAGCCGAGGTTGCGTATGCGTCCCTTGCGCTTTTGTTCCACGAGCCAATTGAGGATGCCGTTGTCGATGTATCTACTGTAGAAATCCCCCATGCCGTTTTCGCCCATACCTATGGCGTGGAGCAGGAGATAGTCCACATAGTCGACCTGCAAATACTTCAGTGAGTTTTCAAACATCTCTTTGGATGCCGCCGCAGTCCATGTGGCAGGATCGAAATTGGAAAGCTTGGTGGCGATGAGATAATCATTGCGGTTGTGGCGATGCAGGGCTATGCCCGTGGCCGTCTCCGACCTGCCTTGGCAATAGGCAGGAGAGGTGTCGAAATAGTTTACGCCATGCTCAAGGGCATAGTCTATCTGGCGGTTAATCATTTCCTGGTCGAGTTCGGCATCGGGGTTCTCGCGTCCCGTGCCACCTCCCACTACCGGGAGCCTCATCATTCCGTAACCGAGGATGGACACTCGGTCCTTGGTGTTGGGGTTTATGCGATAGGTCATCTTGCCTTTTGGCGGTTCCTGATAGTTGCCAGCCGCGCTGATGTTGCCTTCCTTGCCCTTGCAAGCCGAGAGCAGGGCCGACGTTGCCACAGCTCCGGCACCGAGCGATTTAATGAAATCGCGTCTGTTTATGTTGTTACTCATAATGAATTTGGTTTGCTCACATCGTTTATATATACTTATGCACCTCATGCCCCTCAACGTGGATTGCGCTGAACGGCTTGGCAGGACAAAGGTTCTCGCAAGCTCCGCAGCCGATGCAACGCGACTGGTTAACGGCAGGGAACTTAGGTGAGTTTTCATCGTTAGAATCCACAGGTATCATCATTATCGCCCCTACAGGACAATGGCGGGCGCAGTTGCCGCACTCCACCCCATCGGTGAACACTATGCAGTTTTTCTTGGTCCACACGGCATGGCCTATCTGTATCGACGACTTGTCCTCCTTCTTGATGGGCTTGATGGCACCAGCAGGACAGACCTCGCTGCATCGGTGGCATTCGGGACGGCAATATCCGCGCTCATACGACATGGTGGGTTGCATGAGGTGTTCGAGGTCGGTAGAGGGGCGCAACACGTTGTTGGGACACTGGCTCACGCATAGCTGGCAAGCCGTGCAATGGCGAGCCATGTTCTGTGCCGACAGCGAGCCAGGCGGCGTTATAGGCGTTGTGCGCTTGGGTGCCTCCTTCTGTGTCACGGCAGCCAGTCCGCCATCCACCTTTTTCTTTTCTTGCGCCAAGGCTGCAGTGGTCGTGGCCACGGCTGCGGCAAGCAGAAATGAGCGACGCCCTCGTTCTTCACTCTTCACTCTTCGTTCTTCACTTCCAAAGCTCAACGCCCCCTTGTGGCAATTGCCGAGGCAGTCGCCGCAAACAACACAGCGCGAATAGTCAATCCTATGGTTCTTGATATCGATACAAGAAGCCTTGCAACCTTTGGCACACAGTCCGCAACCTATGCACTTGTCGCTGTCTATGCGAACCTTGAACCAGGAGAAACGCGCAAAGAAACTCAACACCGTGCCCACGGGGCAGATGGTGTTGCAATAGGTTCTGCCACCACGCCAAGCCAGCAAGCCCACCACGACAAACGTGACCGCGGCTATGATGAACGTGGGCAAACTGCGCATCCACACGTCGCGACCATAAAAGGCATAGCTATCGGCACGCTCGGCTATGTAGGCGAGCGCGTTGTTGGCAAGGATGTATATTGGCTGGAAAAGGTTCTGGGCCATCCTGCCGTAGGAGCTGTAGGGGGCGAGAAGGGCGGCAAGCGAACCTAAGCCAGCTACCAAGGCTACTACAAAGACAACGAGCACGCCATATCTAAGCCACGACTTGGCTGGCGAATAGCTGAAGCGGCGGCGTTTGCGTCCCTTGTCGCGACGTCCGCTTACCCATGACACCACGTCTTGCATCACGCCCAACGGACAAATGACAGAGCAATAGAGGCGCCCAAACAAAAGCGTAAGCAATATCAAGCCCACGACAATTCCAAAATGCAATGCCAGCACCGCTGGCAAGAATTGCACCATGGCCATCCATGACAACCATCGGTGCAAAGTACCCGTGAAGTCGAGGAAGAGGAGTGTTATCAACACGAAGAACACAACCGCAAGTGTCACCCTTATTTTCCTTAGCATATCAATTAAATATATAATGTTTTTGTTTCACTTTGCAAAAATAACACGAATCCAGAAAACAACACTTACCATAATTACCTATTTTTCTAACAATTTATCCGCAAATGGATAATCATATAAACCAGAATTGCAAAATCTTGAATAAACCCACAAGGATTTACCATTTATCAGAGACTTTTATTATCTTTGCAAAGAACACAATAACACGCCTTATCTATATTCTCATGGAAACAAACAACGAACAGGAAAAAAAGCGACAAAACTATCAGAAAGAGATTGAGAGGCTTGTTGAAGCCGGCAAGAAGCTTATGGCAGAAGCAAATGAGATAATCGGCGCCCTGCCGGAAACGCAAAAAGGAAGCATCGCCATGAATAATAAAAAGAATCAACCCAAAATACCCAAGAACCACCCTGCAGAGAGTCCCGCTTGCCATGCACAGCAAGACTCCCCAACCTCGCAAGGGAAAGGCACCCATTTGGGCTTTTGGGGAAACTTATGCGCCTTGTTCGTGGGCTACAAAACAGGCGAGATGCTTTGGAACGGTGACGAGCCAACAACAGATGTCGCAAACGATTTCAACTCAAACACGTTCGATGACTATGAGCGGGACATAATCAACGATTTCGAGCAAGGCTCTATCGACGATTATATCGAAGAAGAGGAGGAATACTAAGACGAGAACACGTGAGTTTACCTAATAATGAGATAAAACCATTGAAAACTCTTTGCCAATTCAAGGATTGTGAGTAACTTTGCAGTCCATTTAAAAGACATGTTTAACAATTGTGGAAGGATTTGGCTGCTTGCAACCACACAAAAAAATGCTAAAACTGGGAAATGACCCTCAGATTTCACAGTTACTTGCGTTGATCCACGTAAAAAAGTAATGCAACAATGAGTTATTTATTTTCTTCAGAGTCTGTGTCGGAAGGGCATCCCGACAAGGTGGCTGACCAGATTAGCGACGCGCTTCTCGACCAGTTTCTCGCTTACGATTCGCAATCTCACTGCGCCATCGAGACTTTCAACACCACAGGCCAGGTTATCATCATGGGCGAGGTCCGCTCAAAGGAGTATATCGACCTGCAAACGATAGCCCGCAAAACCATTAACAAGATTGGCTACACCAAGTCGGAATACCAGTTTGACGGCAATTCGTGCGGCGTTCTCACAGCCATCCACGAGCAGAGCGACGACATAAACCGTGGCGTGTCGCGCCAGGAGGAGGACAACCAAGGCGCCGGCGACCAAGGCATGATGTTCGGCTATGCCGTCAACGAGACAGAGAACTACATGCCCGCCACGCTCGACCTCGCCCATCTCATAGTGCGTACCCTTGCCGACATTCGCAAGGAGGGCAAGGAGATGACTTATCTCCGCCCCGACTCCAAGAGCCAGGTGACGATAGAATACAGTGACAACGGCGTGCCACAACGCATAGACACCATCGTGGTGTCGACCCAGCACGACGACTTCGTGAAACCCGCCAACGACACGCCCGAGGCGCAACTCAAGGCCGACGAGGAGATGCTTGGCAAAATACGCGAAGACGTGCTCGGCATACTCATTCCTCGCGTGAAGGCCCAACTCGGCGAGAAGGTTCTCGCCCTGTTCAACGACGACATCAAGTATTATGTCAACCCAACCGGCAAGTTTGTCATAGGAGGTCCTCACGGCGACACCGGACTCACGGGCCGCAAGATTATCGTGGACACCTATGGAGGCAAGGGCGCTCACGGCGGTGGAGCCTTCTCGGGCAAGGACCCGTCGAAGGTAGACCGTTCGGCAGCCTACGCCGCTCGCTACATAGCCAAGAACATGGTGGCGGCAGGCGTGGCGGACGAGATGCTCGTGCAGCTCGCTTATGCCATTGGCGTGGCAGAGCCTGTGAGCGTATACGTCGACACCTACGGGAAGAGCCACGTGGGCATGAGCGACGGCGAGATAGCGAAAAAGATAAAAGAGATGTTCGACCTGAGACCACACGCCATTGAGCGCACGCTCAACCTGAGACAGCCAATGTATCTTGAGACTGCCGCCTATGGCCACATGGGAAGGAAGAACGAGGTGGTGGAAAAGACTTTCACCTCACACTACCATGAGACAAAGACCATGAAGGTGGAGCTCTTCACGTGGGAGAAACTCGACCAGGCAGACAGAATAAAGAAAGAGTTTGGCTTGTAGACCCAACATGGCCTGCGGGCAAATAAACAAGAATGATAACAGAGCAAGACTCAGCACAAGTGGCCGTGCAACCCGAGGTTCCCTCGCAGAGCACGGCTCCAACTCACCACGAAGGATGGCACTCGCCAGCGCAAATCCTGTCATGGCTGCCAAAGACCGCTACGCCTTGGCAACAAGACTCGGCGATAAGGGCCAACTATAAATTCGTGGAAAAAGACTGGCTGCGCATGCACAACCCCATGCGCACGCCAACCACTAAGGCCGACCCGAAATTCTCGGGCAAGTTGACCGAGCCACTCTACCACAGCCACTCGCTCGTGCAGCCCGACTCGATTTATCGGCCCGAATACGCGGTATATCGCCGTGGTGTGGCGGGCGACCCTGTGCCATACACCATAGCAGGAGACTCATTGGTCACCTCCGTGCTGTTGTTTTGCTTTGTCATAGCCACTATCACCATAGCCCAAGCAGGACACTTCCTGGAACGGCAGTTTAAAAGCTTCTTCCGCACGCAAAGGGAAGGAACAACGGTAATAACCGAAACCAGCAACGAGTTGAGATTCCAGTTCTTCCTCGTGGCACAGACGTGCATGCTGCTCGCGTTGGTACTATTCATCTGTTCACACGACTTCGCCAGAGAGTCGTTCGCCATAGCCCATTATCAATTATTGGGGCTCTTTACCGCCGTAAACATGGGCTATTTCATTGTGAAATTCTTGCTTTACAGCATCGTGGACTGGGTGTTTTTTGACAAGAAAAAAAATATACAATGGATGAAGTCGTTTCTCTTCATAATATCCATGGAGGGCATACTTCTTTTCCCCATAGTCTTGCTGTTCGCCTTCTTCCACATAAGCGTCGGCAGTGCGGTAATTTATACACTTTTGGTAGTGCTTATAGCCAAGATATTGTCTTTTTATAAGACATATATTATCTTTTTCGTGAAAAACGCAGCCATTCTGCAAAGTTTTTTGTACTTTTGTGCACTTGAACTGATGCCGTTGGGAATACTTTGGGGTATAATAACGGCAACCGGGGGCTATTTAAAGATAATTTTTTAGGACAAAATAGGATAATTTGTAGAATTCAATCTCAAGATGATAAAGAAGATTCTGATATCCCAACCGAAACCGACAAGCGAGACCTCACCTTATTTTTCTTTAGAGAAAGAATATGGGGTGGAACTTGTGTTTAGACCATTCATCAAGGTAGAAGGTCTTACCAACTTGGAGTTCCGCCAGCAAAAAGTTAGCATTCTCTCACACACTGCCGTGGTGTTCACCTCGCGCCATGCCATCGACTTCTTCTTCAAGCTGGCAAAAGAGCTGCGCCTCAACATCCCGGAGGAGATGAAATATTTCTGCGTCACGGAGACAATCTCACTTTACATCCAGAAATACGTGCAATACCGCAAGCGTAAGGTATTCTTTGGCACCACAGGCCGCATCGACGACCTTATTCCCCTGATGGTAAAGCACAAGACCGAGAATTATCTCGTGCCCCTGAGCAGCGTTCACAACGATGACATAGCTAAGAAGCTTACCGCAAAGGGACTGCGCTTCACCGAATGTGTGATGTATCGCACACTCTCCGACCCGTTCACAGAGGAAGAGATTAAGCATTTCGACTACGACATGCTCATATTCTCCACACCCACAGGCGTGAAGTATCTGACACAGGCTTTCCCCGACATGAAGAAAGACCAGGTCAAGATAGGTGTCTTCGGTCCTGTCACGGCAAAGGCCATCAAAGACGCCAACCTCAACGTGGACCTCATGGCCGGTACGCCGGAATATCCTTCCATGATTAGCGCATTGAAGGCTTTCCTCGACAAGGAAAACGGCAAGAAAGCATAAAGCGTCAAGCCAACAAACATGGGTAACACATTGCCTAAAACCGAGCGACTGTACCATAAAAAGCTCATAGACAGTCTCTTCAAGGGCGGCAAGAGCAAAAGCATGACAGCCTTTCCGCTCCGCTTGGTGTATATGCCCATGGAAGGCGGCGACTGCAGCGAGATGCTCATATCGGTGCCCAAACGCAACCTGCACCGCGCCAACAAACGCAACCGCGTGAAAAGACAGGTGAGGGAGGCTTACCGCATACATAAGGACATCTTAGGTGACAAATGCCTTGCCTTTGCGTTTATCTGGATTGACACCAAACTGTGGGACAGTGCCGACGTAGAACAACGGGTGGTGAGCTTGCTCAACAGGGTAAAGGAGAGGATTAATGAAAACGGTTAAAAGGGCTATGCAAATCATCGGCCACGCCATATCGTGGTTGCTCGTATTGCCGATTATCTTCTACCAAAAGTTCATCACGCCCTATACCCCAGCCTCATGCCGATTTACCCCCACTTGCTCAGAATACGCAAGGCAAGCGATAATGAAGCACGGGCCCATAAAGGGGCTTGCACTCGCCATCTGGCGCATACTGAGATGCAACCCATGGGGTGGCAGTGGCTACGACCCCGTGCCTTGACAAGACATCAAGCATTCGCAAGACACTACGAGATAACTATTAAAGAAATTTCCCACCTCGCAATGGAGGGAGCATAAACAAAAACCAATATCAATGAAAAATTTTGTTGAAGAACTGAAATGGCGCGGCATGCTCGCACAGATAATGCCAGGCACAGAGGAGTATCTGCAAACTCACCTCGTGTCAGCCTATCTCGGCACAGACCCTACCGCAGATTCTCTTCATATCGGTCACTTGTGCGGCATCATGATGCTCCGCCACTTGCAGAGCTGCGGACATAAGCCATACCTTCTCGTGGGTGGAGCAACGGGCATGATTGGCGACCCTTCGGGCAAGAGCCTGGAGCGCAACCTGCTCGACAGCGACACTCTCTACCACAATCAGGAGGCCATAAAGAAGCAAGTTGCCAAGTTCCTCGACTTCGAGAGCGATGAGCCAAACAAGGCTGAGCTTGTGAACAACTACGACTGGATGAAGGACTACAAGTTCCTCGACTTTGTTCGCGACGTTGGCAAACACATCACCGTGAACTACATGATGGCAAAGGAGAGCGTGCAGCAGCGTCTCAACGGTACGGCTCGCGACGGTCTCTCGTTCACCGAGTTCACCTACCAACTGCTTCAAGGCTACGATTTCCTGTACCAATATCAGCACTACGGTGTACGCCTGCAGCTTGGCGGCAACGACCAGTGGGGCAACATGACCACGGGAACGGAACTCATACACCGCACGCTGGGCAACGACGCAGAGGCTTACTGCCTCACCTGCCCACTCATCACAAAGGCAGACGGAAAGAAATTCGGAAAGACGGAGAGCGGAAACGTTTGGCTCGACCCAAAACGCACCACTCCATACGCGTTCTACCAGTTCTGGCTCAACGTGAGCGACGACGACGCGGAGCGCTACATCAAGATTTTCACAGACCTCGACCAAGCAACCATCATGCAGCTTGCGGATGAGCACAAGCAGGATCCCGGTCGCAGAATACTGCAGCGCCGTCTGGCGGAGGAGGTTACCACGATGGTACACTCCAAGGAGGCTCTCGACATGGCTATCGCCGCGTCGAACATCCTGTTCGGCAAAGCCACAAAAGACCAGCTGGCAAGCCTCGACGAGGCAACGCTGAACGACGTGTTCAAGGACGTGCCACACTATGACATGCCAAAGGAGCAACTCGGTGGCAAGGCCATTGACCTCTTCTGCGCCGATGGTTTCGACATCTTCCCCTCAAAGGGCGAGATGCGCAAACTCGTCAAGGGTGGCGGCGTAAGCCTCAACAAGGAGAAGCTCGTGGCTTTCGACAAGGAGATAACATCGGAAGACCTCATCGACGGAAAGTACCTTCTCTTGCAGAAAGGAAAGAAAAACTACTTCCTCATCACCGTGAAATAAGAATAATAACTATAAAAAATGGCGACCCATCATCGGGCCGCCATTTTTTATATTCTCTCAAATTTTCGTTTAGAGTTGGAACTTATAACCAACTCTGTTTTTCGTTTAGAGCTGGAACTTATAACCAACTGTAACCTGGAACACACTGTTCTTGCTGTCAAAACCATTAAATGCCTTTGTCACGCCCCAATTGTAACGTGCGTCAAGCACCACATTGCTAATCTCGTAAGAGAGACCAACTGGTATTGACAGGGCTACAGACTTGACGATGTCATCTTCGGCAGAGCCTGAGCTTGTAATACCGTCCTTGGTCAAGCTCTTGCCCACGTTGAAACCAGGCTGCACGCCAAGCTTCACGGCAAGACCCTTTACTACATAAACGTTTGCCAAGATTGGCACGTTGATGTAGTCGAGCTTTACCTTGGCGTCTGAGTTCTTCACCTTGTAACCCTCCTGAGAGTAGTTCACGCCAAGAGAGAGCGAGAAGATGTCCGCAACCTGATATTCACCCTCAAGACCGCCTACAAAGCCTATGCGGCTTTTCGTGAGGTCATTTTTAGTAATGTCAGCAATGCTGATACCCACCTTTGGCTGAAGTGTGAATGAACCCACGGCGTGCTGTGCGAATGTCGCGGTTGATGCCGCGAAGAGCATCAGAGTGGAAGCTAAAAACTTTTTCATTGTCTTTTCTCCTAAATTTTAATTATATTGTTTGAATTTAATTCAACATGCGTATCGTTTCTTACATGAAACCTTACTTCGTATCATCTCTTCTTGAAAAACGATGCAAAGATAAAACCAAAACGTGACACAAAGGGTGGAAAACCCCTATTGAGCGGTTGGGGTTTCCCTATTGAATACGGTTTCTTGCTTTATGTCAATTATGGCTACATCTCTTTGCCGTTGAGGAAATCTTCCAGACGGTTTACCTTCTCCGCGCAATCAGCGCCTGCTATTACATAGTCTTGACAATCGGCAAGCAAGGTGTTGAGCTGTTTAAGCTTTTCGCTATTGTCCTTATACTCCTTTTTCAGAATTTGTATCTTTTCAAACTGATGAACACCCTCCACAAGGCGTTCAAAGTGTACCGACGAGCGATTGCCTGGATAATAGAAATAGGTATCACCGCTACCAAAGAGGCGAAAACGAGTATCAGTAAGTGGAGTCTCGTGCCAGTTTATCCACGACCAATGCAAGAAACCATCAAGGTTGTTAGCCGCCGCGAGAATGGGCAGGAATGCCGCCTCTGCCGGCAATGAGTTGGAATAGATGTTGGGCTCAACATCTGCACAACATACATAGAAAGTCGTTACCAAGTTATTGTCCTTACGATATTGAAGTTGCTGCTTGGTGAATTTTCCCAATTGTCCCATTGCCACACAATAGTCATAGAGCTTGTTGTTGAGCGAAGAATGATAGTTGCCCGCAAGCGCCATTTTAAATCCCTTGCCGCTTGCTATGGCGTATGCGTCGAGCATGGCATCCTCACCACGTTCGTCCATTGCTATACAAGTTTTCTCAAACCAGCCTTTCTCTTGCAAGTGCTTTTTAAATGCCTCCAAGAAGTTGTTCCAAATTTCCTTGTATGTATCCGAGCTTGTTGTCGTCTTTACGTCCACATCCTTTGCCGAAGCCTCATCATAATAGCGGAAACTCATGTCCCATGGCACCATGGAATAGCAATTGATTTGCTCATTGATGCCATATTCCGCACACAGTTCTACGTATTTGTCAAAGATGGTGTAGTCGTAGCTCCATGTACCGTCAGGCTTCTTCATACTCTTTACCATCGCTGAGAACTTGTCATGGCTTTGGTCGCCCCAGGGCTCGTAAAACATGATCGTGGTTACCACCTTCTGCCCAGCCTTGCCAAGGGCCTCCAAATAAGGACGCAAGGCTGCGATATGCGCGTCGCTCCAACGCTCCACGCCATAATAGCGGCTAACGGCATAAGGCTGCTGCCAAAGGTCAAGGTGAAACTTTTGGTCGGCAACTGCCGGCATGGTGCGATTCACCACGTTGATAGTCAAGCCAAGCGTTTTCACCACCTTGCCTTTTGCGTTTAATATCTGCAAACTTACCTTTTGCGCGCCAGTGGCGGCATCGCGTGGCACTTCAATGCTACACCACACAGGGCGCGTCTCACGTGCGGGAACGGCATGTGGCTTGTCTTGGTCTATCACATCGGGCACCAACCATTGCTCAAGCTTCATGTCGTGAGTGCCGCAACTCTTATAATCGTCTGTAATGACATAGTTCAGGAACCTTGCCTTGCACCACGGTATGACGTTTGAGTTCTTGTCAACAAAACGCACTCTCAAGTCGCCTTGGTCGCTATTGCTGTAAAGCACTGCTTCCACGTTGGCACGCTCGCCTTTCCAAGCCGTGATTTCAGCCTTGGTGGTTTCCTTGAGTTGTGGCACACGATAAATGGTGTAAAGCTCATCCCTGCTGCCCCATGTGGCGTGCAGTCCCTTGCCCAACGCGTTCCATTCCGCGGCTGGCGCTACGTTGCCCACTCGTGGCTCAACGTAGTTGTCAATCGGATAGCCGTCTGCCCACGTTGCCATACTCACCATCAATAATGCTACAAGCAATAATAGATTCTTCTTCATATAGGAATAATTAATAAGTTTACGTAGCGGAGTTTTCCGGTCTCCGCTACGGTTAAAACATCTTTCCGTTACCGTTGCTCCAAAACCGTCAGCACGACGTATTCCGAGCGAGTGCCTATACGGAACTTTCCACCCCAAATGCCCATGCCCGAACTGACGTAATATTGTGTCGCGCCTTTCCGCAACGGGCCGAAGGCATCCTCGTAAATGGCATCAGTGACCCACGACGCGGGCCACACTTGCCCGTGATGGGTGTGTCCGCTAAACTGAAAGTCTATGCCATTATTCTCCGCTTCCTCCAGGTTGTAAGGCTGGTGATCGAGAAGAATGGTGAAATCGCGGTTTGCGTCAATCCCACGCATGAGTTCCGACAAATGGCGACGACGCAAGTTGGTGCGGTCATCACGACCAATGATGCTTATGCCAGAGGCGGTTGCCACGCTGTCGCGGAGCAGCGTTATCCCGGCGTCTTTGTAGAACTGTTGCGCCTTGGGTTCACCGCTGTAATACTCGTGGTTGCCAAGGCAGGCGTAAACGGGAGCGTTGAAGCGGTGAAACTCCTCTGCCACACGTTCCTCAAGGAGCGGACGCACGCTGATGTCGATTATGTCGCCGCCAACAAGAATGAGGTCGGCATGTTCGGCATTGATGCGGTCTACCCATTTCCGGAACTCCGCACGGCGGTTGTGATAACCCAGGTGCAAGTCGCTGAGAAGCACTATCTTCAAGCTCTTTTTGCCTATATACTTTTGTGTCTTTAGCTCGATAGGCACCCTAGCCTTGTCATGGTAATGAATGTTGCCATAAACGAACACAATCACCATGACAACGATTATTCCTACCGACGTGTAACCATTGCTGAATAGCCACGACCGCGGCACAAGACGTGCAAGCCGCCCCAAGTCGAGCACGACAAAGAGCATAACGAGATAAAGCAGGATGAAAATCATGGAGTTGCCTATCTCGTATGCCACCGTGGCCACATTGAGCGACATTTTCTCTATTGCCCCAGAAAAGCCAAGAAACATTGACAGAAAGAGCAACAATGCCACTGCCACTGCCGCCCAACGCCAAGGATTCGCAAAAGGTAAAAGCTGCCAGACGTGCCACAACACGTAGGATAGTCCAAGGATTGGCAACACGAGGAATATCATCATCCACATTGATCTCATCGTTTGTCGATTTTATTTTTATTAAGATGTCCGCCTTTTCACCTTGCCATTCACGACCATGAAAAGGCGGTCAAAGTCTTCCTTGGTGCGCTTCCATCTGTTGTGTGTCCAAAGATAAAAAGCCGGAGCCTCCTGGATAGACTGCTCCAACATTGTGAAAAAGCGCCGTGTCACCTCGCCATCGGGCAGGCTCGCCGGATCATCAGCGATAGGCACATACTCAACATCATAATAGCCACGGCGAGGACGCGTCATCTTCACGTAATAAACGGCATCGTTCATCTTGCGCGAAATGCGCTCCGCACCTGTGAACACAGGTGTCTCGGGATGATTGAGGAATGGCAGCCACAAATGAATGTTCTCCCATTTTGGAGACTGGTCGGCAATGTATCCGGAGAGGCTGAACCTTCCTTCGCGTTTCCACGTCACGAGTTGCCTCAATATGTCTTTCTTCGGCGTTGGCACGCCCGTGGGCGCGTAAGAGCGAAGACGAAGAAACAAATAGTCGATAGCCTTGCTGTGCAGCGGGTCGTAAATGAGACAAACTCGGCGCTCAGGGTTCATGTCCTTGCCCACACGCGAAAGCCACTCCCAGTTGCAATAATGGCCAAGGAATCCAGCAGTGTTCCTGCCTTTAAGATACCATTGCTCATGAACCTCAGGATTCTTGATGTGCATCCTGCGGTTCAGCTCCTTGTCGCTGATGCTCAACAACTTTATCGACTCAAGGAAATAATCGCAAAACCAATGATAAAACTTTTTCTCTATGGCCACCACTTCGCCTTCCGACTTTTCCGGGAAGGAACTCTGAAGGTTTTGCCTCACTATGCCACGCCTATACCTTATTATATAATAAAGCAACGGCATGATCATGTCGGAAATGGCATACAGCACCTTGAAAGGCAAGGTACTGATGCCATAGAATATGCAATATACAAGTTTTGTCATGTCAAGGGGATTAACTATTTGTTGACGGTGTCCTGGCCACCCGCCTTTATGAGCTTCAGCAGATGCTCCACCGCCTCACCCTCGGGTATATTATGCTCCACGCAATCCTTTCCCTTATAGAGCGAAATTTTTCCCGGACCAGCACCCACATAGCCATAATCAGCGTCGGCCATCTCACCCGGGCCGTTGACTATGCACCCCATGATGCCAATCTTCAAGCCCTTCATGTCCTTGGTCGCCTCGTGTATGCGCTTAATGGTGTCGCGCAAGTCGTAAAGCGTGCGACCACAACCCGGACAACTGATGTACTCGGTCTTCGACGTGCGCAAACGACCCGCCTGCAATATGCCAAAAGCCGTGTCCTCCACTGTCGATGCCGCTATGTTGCCATCGTTCATTAGCCATATTCCGTCGCAAAGTCCATCTATCATCAGCGCGCCCATGTCGGCCGCCGCCTCAAGCTGAAACTCCTCCGTGTCGTTCAAACGATACATCTGGGCAAATACCACGGGGTTCTTCACGCCGGCTGTCATCATCTCGTGAACCAACGCACGCTGAGAACCAAGCCTGTTTTGGTGGTTGCCCACACAAACGACCACTATCTCGGGATGGGTCTTCAAGCAAGCGAGATACTCATCTGCTGGCGTGCCAAACTGCAACACCAAGAACTTCAACTCAGCCTTGACCATGCTGATAAACGGCATGGCGGCAACAGGGAAAATGGGATAGAGTTGCGACTTGTCTTCCGCCTGCACATAGAGCTGATAATCCACGACATATCGCTTGCCTTCCATCCTCTCTTTTGGAAGATCGGAGCCTACATATATATAATCGGCCTTCGACGAAGCCCCATCAGCGTTGTCACCTTTCTGGCTCACCATAACCACGGGCACGTTGCCACCGCCGATGTTGTCCACCGCTCTTGTGTCCCTTCGCTCCGGCCTAAGCCAGTCGAAACCACTATAGGTCTCGGCAGGTATCATCTGATGCCCGGCCTTACGGTTTATGTAGTCCACCAAGTGGCGAGCCACTGGTATCTCAGCCTCAGGCTCCTCGGTCAGCGACACGCGAATGGTGTCGCCAATGCCATCGGCAAGAAGCGCGCCAATGCCAACGGCACTCTTTATGCGGCCGTCCTCGCCTTCTCCTGCCTCTGTCACGCCAAGGTGCAAAGGATAATGCATGTCTTCCTTGTCCATCGTGTCTACCAATAGGCGCACCGAGCGCACCATCACGACGGTATTGCTCGACTTGATGGAGATCACCACGTTGTTGAAGTCGTGTCTCTTGCAAATGCGCAAGAACTCCATGCAGCTCTCCACGATGCCCTCTGGCGTGTCGCCATAGCGGTTGCGTATACGGTCAGACAAAGAGCCATGATTCACGCCTATGCGAATGGCGGTGTGGTTCTCCTTGCAGATGTCGAGGAATGGCACCAACCGCTCCTCTATCTTCTTGAGTTCATTGGCATATTCCTCATCAGTGTAATCGTGTTTCACGAACTTGCGTGCCGGATCCACGTAGTTGCCAGGATTGATGCGCACCTTCTCGGCATACAACGCTGCCACGTCTGCCACGCGAGGGTTGAAATGCACGTCGGCGACAAGGGGGGTGGAGAAGCCGTCGCGACGTATTCCGGCGTTGATGTTCTTCAGGTTCTCAGCCTCTTTCACGCCTTGCGTCGTGAGCCTCACGAGTTCTCCGCCAGCCTTGATTATGCGCTCAGCCTGGGCTACGCTGCCCTCTGTGTCGTCGGTGCTTGTAGTCGTCATCGACTGTATGCGCACGGGGTTGTCGCCACCCATGTCCAAGGCACCAACGTGCACCACGGAAGACTCACGCCGATGATAATTGAACAAGTCCATTTAGCACTTGAATTTATAGTCCTTTATGGAAGCCAAGTCGGCGTTGGCCTTTTCTATCTTCTTGCCGAGTCCGGCTTTCCAGGCGTCCACTTTCTTGGCTATCGCCTCATCGCCCAATGCCATCATCTCAGCGGCAAGTATGGCCGCGTTCTGCGCTCCGTTCACGCCAACTGTTGCCACAGGTATCCCCGGAGGCATTTGGATGATTGAGAGCATGGCGTCCAAGCCATCGAGCATACCCTTTATTGGCACGCCAATGACAGGCAATGGCGTGGATGCCGCTATGACGCCAGGCAGTGCAGCGGCCATGCCCGCACCGGCGATGATGACCTTCACGCCACGCGCCTTTGCACCTTTGGCAAACTGCTCCACGGCATCAGGTGTACGGTGGGCGGAAAGGGCGTTCATCTCAAAGGGGATTTCCTGTTCCTCAAGCCACTTGCAAGCTTTCTCCATTACCGGAAGGTCGCTTGTGGAACCCATGATAATACTAACTAACGGCTTCATACTATAATTGTATATTATATCGTTTATTCTTGGTTATTATTTCTTGTTTGTCAAATTATCGCCCAAAAGCCTATCACCGTTCCCGACAGGAAACCCGTGACGACTTGCGACAGGGAGTGTTGCCTCAATATCATGCGACTCGTGCCCACAGCCCCGGCAAAGACAAGGATGACACAAAACCACCATAGCGGATTGAAGGCGAAAAGTATGGAGAAAGCCACCAACGCGCCTTCAAAACCTCCTATCGCCGCCGTATGGGTGGAGATCTTCCACCAAACGTTCACCACAGCGCACACCACCTGTATGAGCAATGCAGCCACAAGGATATTTGCCATAAACTGCGGCACGTGGAAATAGCTCATAAGGAAATAGCACAGCGTATAGCAGATAATGGCAATGATATAAGGCACCATGCGGCTCTCGCGCTTACCAAGTTGCCATCGCGACCACCCTTGATAGCTACGGTAGGCATGAATCAAGAGCGTGGGCAGGAGAATGGTGAAGAGATACACCGTCAGCAACACCAAGCTCTTATAGAAAATTGGCATAAGGCTCATATAGCTGAAGATGAACAAAGCCAACAAGCCGGCCAATGGCAGGTAGAACGGCGTGAACACCATGCTTACGGCCCTTGCCGCTATTATAATGTCTTTTTCTCGCATATCATTATTTACAGATTAACATCTTCGCAGCCTTGCCACGGGCAGTCCCAACTGCTCACGGTATTTCGCCACGGTGCGCCT